>JBKHVS010000001.1:0-34147 GCA_046569945.1 Gammaproteobacteria bacterium
CACGCCGCTGGCTTCGGCGCGATGGCACCACTGCTGCAGCATCGCCACCAGCTGCTCGCGCGAGAGCGTGGAGCGGTCCCAGATGGCCGACAGCTCGTTGCGCATCTCGACGATCTTCTTCACCTGCTCGCTGGCGGCGAAGATCTCGCCGAGCTTGGCGCGCTGGTCGCCGGTCCACTTCGCGGCATCGATCGCGAGCCACTTGCGGGCCGAGACCAGCAGGTGTCCCTGCGGGCGGCCGACGGCGCCGAGGCGGCGGGCCTCCTCGGCGCAGGTGCGGCGCAGCGACACGGCGAACTGCGCCATCACGTCGTAGCGGTTCTGGATGACCGACTGCAGCGTCTCGACATCGACCACCGGCTTCGCCTCGGCGAACTTCGGCGTTGGCGCGAGCCTGCGGACCTTGGCCAGCCCCAGCGCCGACATGACGCGGATGTAGGCCCAGCCGATGTCGAACTCGTACCACTTGGACGAGAACTTCGCCGAGCTGCCATAGGCGTGGTGGTTGTTGTGCAGCTCCTCGCCGCCGATCAGGATGCCGATCGGGAAGACGTTGGTGCTGGCGTCGGCGCTGTCCCAGTTGCGGTAGCCCCAGTAGTGGCCGATGCCGTTGATGATGCCCGCCGCGTTGATGGGGATCCAGAGCATCTGCACTGCCCAGACGGACAGGCCGATCACGCCGAACAGCGCCACGTTGAGGATCAGCAGCAGCGAAACGCCCAGCGCGGAGTGGCGCGTGTACAGGTTGCGCTCGATCCAGTCGTCGGGGGTGCCGTGGCTGAACTTCTCGATGGTCTCGAGGTTCTTCGCCTCTGCGCGGTACAGCTCCGCACCCTCGAGCAGCACCTTGCGGATGCCGCGGGTCTGCGGGCTGTGGGGGTCGTCTTCGGTTTCGCAGCGGGCGTGGTGCTTGCGGTGGATGGCAACCCACTCGCGCGTGACCATGCCGGTGGTCAGCCACAGCCAGAAGCGGAAGAAGTGCGAGACGATCGGATGCAGGTCCAGCGCGCGGTGCGCCTGGCTGCGGTGCAGGTAGATGGTGACACCGGCGATCGTGATGTGGGTGACGATCAGGGTGTAGGCGAGGATCTGCCATCCGGTGAAATCGGCGAGGCCGGTATCGAGGAAGGACAGGACCGAATCGAACAGTGAGGAATCGATCAAGCGGAAAACTCCAGTACGGACATTTGTCAAACGGGCGCAGTGTACCCTGTGTGGGGCTTGCGTAACACCCTGATTTTTCGTTGTAAATCGGTCACGGCGCGCTCAGGATTCCGCGCTGCACCATCTGCGGGCCGCCGGATCTCCGCGGGAACCCGCCAGAGCCCGGCCCCTGCTCAGGCCGGACGCGTCCAGCGCACCGCGTAGAAGGCGTCGGTGTCGTGGCGATCCGGGCGCAGTTCGAGGCACTCCGCGTCCGGCGCCACCACGGAAGCCGGCACTCCCTGGCGCGACAGCACTGCCCCGGCAGGCTCCACCGTCCAGTCCGGGTGGGCGGCCTCGAAGGCGCGGCGCACCGCGTCGTTCTCTTCGTCGAGCAGGCTGCAGGTTGCATACACCAGCGCGCCGCCGGGACGCACCAGGCGGGCGGCGGCGGCGAGGATGGAGCCCTGCCGGACGCTGAGCTCGTCGACGCCGGAATCGTCCATTCGCCACTTGAGGTCCGGGTTGCGCCGCAGCGTGCCGGTGCCGCTGCAGGGCGCATCGACCAGGACGACGGCGGCGCGGCCCGCCAGGCGCCCCAGCTTGGGATCGAGCTCGCTGTCGATGCCGTAGGGCTGGACGTTGCTCGCGCCCGAGCGCGCCAGCCTCGGCCGCAGCCGCTGCAGGCGCCCGACGGAGACGTCGCAGGCGAACACCTGGCCGGTGCCGCGCAGCAGCGCCGCCAGGGCCAGGGTCTTGCCGCCGGCGCCGGCGCAGAAATCCACCACGGTCTGGCCGCGCCTGGGCGCGCACAGCAGGGCGATCAGCTGGCTGCCGCAGTCCTGCACCTCGACCAGGCCGTCGTTGAAGGCGCGCGTGCGCTCCAGCGCCGGCTTGCCGGCGACACGGATGCCCTGCGGCGCGACCGCCGACGGCTCGCAGTCGATGCCCTCGGCCCGCAGCGCAGCCAGGGCCGCGTCGCGGTCGCCCTTGAGCAGGTTGGCCCGCAGGTCCAGCGGCGCGGGCATGAGCAGCGCGGCGCCCAGCGACTCGAGCTCCTCTTTCGGCATACGCGCCGCCAGGCGGTGGTAGAGCCAGTCGGGCAGGCTCAGGCGGATCTCGGGGGCCAGCCCCTCGGTGCGGATCCGTGCGCGTTCCCTGGAGAGGGCCAGCATGCGCGCCGGCAGCGAGCCCCCCGCGCTCTGCGCGAGGCTGGCGTACATCCGGCGGTTGCGCAGCACATCGAAGACCAGTTCGGCGATCTCGGCGCGGTCGCGACGGCCCATCTCGCGGTGCGCGGCGAAGAAGCGGCGCAGCACCAGGTCGGCCGGCTGCAGGAAGCGCAGCGCCTCGACGAGCGCCAGTTCCGCCGGCGGCAGGCCCTCGGGCTCACGACGGCCGCCGCCGGAGCCGCGTCCGCCACCGCCGGGGCGGGCGCTGCCGAAGCCGCCGCCGGTGCCGGAGCCGCCGGAGCGGGCGCCGCCCTGCCGCGGGCCGCCACGTCCGCCGTCCGGCCTGCGCGCGCCGTCCCCGCCGCGTCCGCCCGGACGATCTCCGGGGCGCGCCCCGCCTTTTGCCGGGCCGCTCATGCCCGCTCCACGCGCGGCAGCAGCAGGCCGGTCTCGCCCGGTGCGGGATCGCGCAGGCGCACGGCATTGCCGCGCACCTCGACGCGCTCTTCGACCATCCAGCGCACCGCCATCGGGTAGAGGGCATGCTCGGCCTCGAGCACGCGCTCCGACAGCGCGTCCTCGTCGTCGCCCGGCATCACCGGAACGGCCGCCTGCGCAAGGATGGGACCGGAGTCGAGTTCGTCGGTGACCAGGTGCACCGTGGCGCCGTGCACCTTGACGCCGGCCTCGAGCGCGCGGCGATGCGTGTGCAGGCCTGGGAAGGACGGCAGCAGCGACGGGTGGATGTTGAGCAGGCGCCCCGCGTAGCGGCCGACGAAGGCCGGCGTGAGGATGCGCATGTAGCCGGCGAGCAGGACCAGGTCGGGCGAGTGCGCATCGATGCGCCGCGCCAGGTCGGCGTCGTAGGCTTCGCGGTCGGTGCGGCCGGTGCTGTCCTCGATCTCCACCGGCAGGCCCAGCGCGCGGGCCGCCGCCAGCCCGGCCGCCTGGGGCCGGTTGCTGATCACGGCCGCGATGCGCGCCGGCCAGCATTGGGAGAGGCAGGCCTGCGCGATCGAGATCATGTTCGAGCCGCGCCCGGAGATCAGCACCACGATATTTTTCATCGTCCCGATTCTAGCACCGGGCGTTCCGTCATTCACCCGGAAAGCCTTATAATTCAAGGTTTTGCCGGACAGCCCGGGGTCGCCGCGTCCCTCGGACCGGCCCGCCAAACCCAACGCCAGCCCAACATGGAAGTCTTCCGCCTCCTGCCGCCCGCCGAACAGCGCCGACCCTGCGCGCTGACGATCGGCAATTTCGACGGCGTGCACCGCGGACACCAGGCCGTGCTCGCGGCGCTGCGCGCGCGGGCCGACGCCCTCGGGGTGCCCTCCTGCGTGCTCACCTTCGAACCGCATCCGCGCGAGTTCTTCGCCGAGCTCGCCGGCAAGCCCGAGAGCGCGCCGGCGCGCATCCTGACCGAGCGCGACAAGCTCGACGCGCTCGCCGAGCATGGCGTCGACCGCGTCTGCGTCGCGCACTTCAACGCGTCGCTGGCCAACCTCGCCGCGGAGTCCTTCATCGACGAGATCATCGTCGACGGCCTGCAGGCCCGGCACCTGCTCATCGGCGACGACTTCCGCTTCGGCGCCAGGCGCCGCGGCGACTTCGCCATGCTGGAGGCCGCGTCCGCGCAGCACGGCTTCGGGCTGGCCCGCATGGACACGGTCACCGACGACGGCGGCCGCATCTCCAGCTCCTCGGTGCGCGGCGCGCTCGAGACCGGCGATTTCGCGCTCGCGCAGCGGCTGCTCGGCCGCCCCTACTTCATCTCGGGCCACGTGGTGCGCGGCCGCCAGCTGGGCCGCACGATTGGCTTTCCCACGCTGAACATCCGCATCCCCTTCGCGCGGCCCGCGGTGCACGGCGTGTTCGTGGTGCAGGTGCATGGCGTGGGCGAAGCCCCGTGGCCGGCCGTGGCCAGCCTGGGCACCCGCCCCGCGGTCGAGCGCGACGGCAAGCTGCTGCTCGAGGTGCACCTGTTCGACTTCTCCGGCGACCTCTACGGACGCCTGCTGCGCGTGGAGTTCCTGCAGCGCCTGCGCGAGGAGCGCCACTACGACGGCCTGGAGGCGCTCACCGCGCAGATCCGCCTCGACGCGCAGGACGCGCGGGACTTCTTCGCCCGCCGCGACGCCGCTGCCTCGGCCGGCTGAGCCGCCCCGCGCACCGACGACCCGCACCGACGATCAGCAAGGCCGCGACGCCCCATCCGACAGAACACCCCACCCAGGAACGAATCCATGGCCGCAGACAAGGCCCCCGCCTCCGGCAAGTCCTACCGCGACACGCTGAACCTGCCCGACACGTCCTTCCCGATGCGCGGCGACCTCGCGAAGCGCGAGCCGAAGTGGACGCAGGAATGGCAGGACAAGGGCATCTACAAGCGCATCCGCGCCGCCTGCAAGGGCCGGCCCGTCTGGGTGCTGCACGACGGTCCGCCCTATGCCAACGGCGACATCCACATCGGGCACGCGGTCAACAAGATCCTGAAGGACATGATCGTCAAGAGCCGCAACATGGCCGGCTTCGACGCGCACTACGTGCCGGGCTGGGACTGCCACGGCATGCCGATCGAGATCCAGATCGAGAAGAAGTTCGGCAAGAACCTGCCGGCCGCCGAGGTGCAGGCAAGATCGCGCGCCTACGCCACCGAGCAGGTGGAGCGCCAGAAGAAGGACTTCATCCGCCTGGGCGTGCTCGGCGAGTGGGACAACCCCTACCTGACGATGGCCTTCGGCAACGAGGCCGACGAGCTGCGCACGCTGGGCGCGCTTCTCGAGAAGGGCTACCTGTTCCGCGGCCTGAAGCCGGTGAACTGGTGCTTCGACTGCGGCTCGGCGCTGGCCGAGGCCGAGGTGGAGTACGCCGACAAGACCGACATCGCGGTGGACGTGGGCTTCCCCTTCGCCGAGCCCGAGCAGATCGCCGCGGCCTTCGGGCTGGACGCGCTGCCGGCCGACCGCGGCTGGTGCGTGATCTGGACCACCACGCCGTGGACGCTGCCGTCGAACCAGGCGCTGAACCTGCACCCGGACTTCGAGTACGCGCTGGTGCGCACCGAACGCGAGGGCGCGCCGGCGCTGCTGCTGCTGGCCGCCGAGCGCGTCGAGGCCTGCCTGGCCGCCTGGGGGCTGCAGGGCGAGACCATCGCCACCTGCCGCGGGCGGGCGCTGGAGCTGATCAAGTTCCGCCATCCCTTCTACGACCGCCTGTCGCCGATCTACCTGGGCGAGTACGTCACCCTGGACACCGGCACCGGCATCGTGCACTCGTCGCCCGCCTACGGCCTCGAGGACTTCGCCTCCTGCAAGCACTACGGGATGACCGACGCCGAGATCCTGCAGCCGGTGATGGGCGACGGCCGCTACGTCGAGTCGCTCGAGCTGTTCGGCGGGCAGTCGATCTGGGAGGCCAACCCGAAGGTGGTCGTCGAGCTGCGCGAGCGCGGCAACCTGTTCAAGGCCGAGAAGCACGCGCACAGCTACATGCACTGCTGGCGGCACAAGACGCCGGTGATCTACCGCGCCTCCAGCCAGTGGTTCGCGGGAATGGACCTGCAGCCGGCCGACGGCGGCCCCACGCTGCGCGAGACCGCGCTCAAGGGCGTGGAGTCCACCGACTTCTATCCGCACTGGGGCAAGGCGCGCCTGCACGGCATGATCGCCAACCGGCCCGACTGGACGCTGTCGCGCCAGCGCCAATGGGGCGTGCCGATGGCCTTCTTCGTGCACCGCGAGACCGGCGAGCTGCATCCGCGCACGCCCGAGCTGATCGAGCAGGTGGCGCAGCGCATCGAGAAGGAAGGCATCGAGGCCTGGCAGAAGCTGGACCCGGCCGAGCTGCTCGGCGCCGACGCCGCCCACTACGAGAAGAACCGCGACACGCTCGATGTCTGGTTCGATTCAGGCACCACGCACCGCACGGTGCTGCGCGGCTCGCACGCCGAGCAGTCGCACTTCCCGGCCGACATGTACCTTGAGGGCAGCGACCAGCACCGCGGCTGGTTCCATTCGTCGCTGCTCACCGCGTCGATGCTCGACGGCCACCCGCCCTACCGCGCGCTGCTCACCCATGGCTTCGTGGTCGACGGCCAGGGGCGCAAGATGTCGAAGTCGATGGGCAACGTGATCGCGCCGCAGAAGGTGTCCGACTCGCTGGGCGCCGAGATCCTGCGGCTGTGGGTGGCCAGCACCGACTACTCCGGCGAGCTGTCGATCTCCGACGAGATCCTCAAACGCGTCGTCGAGGCCTACCGCCGCATCCGCAACACGCTGCGCTTCCTGCTGGCCAACGTCGCCGACTTCGATCCGGAGCGGCACGCGGTGCCGGTGGCCGAGCTCTTCGAGATCGACCGCTATGCGATCGCGATGACCGCCGCCTGGCAGCGCGGGCTCGAGGAGGATCTCGCGAAGTTCGAGTTCCACCCGGTGGTGGCGAAGCTGCAGACCTTCTGCTCCGAGGACCTCGGCGCCTTCTACCTCGACATCCTCAAGGACCGCCTCTACACCACGGCGCCGGGCAGCCGCGCGCGCCGCTCGGCGCAGACCGCGCTGCACCACGTCACCAGCGCGCTGCTGCGCGCGATGGCGCCCATCCTGTCCTTCACCGCCGAGGAGGCCTGGCCGCTGTTCGCACCGAAGCTCTGGGCCGAAGGCGGCGAGACCATCTTCACGCAGACCTGGCACGAGTTCCCCGCGGTGCCCGACGGCCATCTGCTGACGCTGAAGTGGGAGCGCATCCGCGCGCTGCGCGGCGACGTGCTGCGCCGTCTCGAGGAGCTGCGCTCTGCCGGCGGCATCGGCTCCTCGCTGCAGGCCGAGGTGGAACTGCGCGTGGGCGGCGAGGACTTCGACCTGCTGTCGACGCTCGGCGACGACCTGCGTTTCGTGCTGATCACCTCCGCTGCCACCGTCACCCGGGCGCAGGGGCAGGAGACCGAAGTGCTGGTCACGCCCAGCGCGCACGCCAAGTGCGAGCGCTGCTGGCACTGGCGTGCCGACACCGGCGCCCACGCGGAGCACCCCGGCCTGTGCGGGCGCTGCGTGGACAACCTCTTCGGCGAGGGCGAGCCCAGGCAGTGCGCCTGAGGCCCGCGATGTCCCGCCCCGTGTCCGGCCCCGCTTCCCTCCCGGTGACCGGCAAGGCTCCGCCCAAGGGCCTCGCCGGCTGGCTGTCGCTGGCCGCGCTGGTCATCGTCCTGGACCAGCTCACCAAGTGGCTGGTCCTGGACAGCTTCGCCTTCGCCGAGCGCCGCCCGGTGATCCCGGGCTTCTTCGACCTCACGCTGGTCTACAACACCGGCGCGGCCTTCAGCTTCCTGGCCGGCGCCGGCGGCTGGCAGCGCTGGTTCTTCGTCGGCATCGGCGTGGCCGCATCGCTGTTCATCGTCCACCTGCTGCGCCGCCACGGCGAGCAGCGCCCCTTCGCGCTGGCGCTCACGCTGATCCTCGGCGGCGCGCTGGGCAACGTCATCGACCGCCTGGTCCATGGCAAGGTGGTGGATTTCCTGCTGGTGCACTGGCGCGACCTCTACTGGCCCGCATTCAACGTGGCCGACAGCGCGATCACCGTGGGCGCGGTGCTGATGGTGGTCGACGAGCTGCGCCGGATGCGCAGCGCGCGCTGAGCGGCGTCCGCCGCCGCGCGCGCCCGTGCACCTTCCACATCCCGCCTGTGTAAGATCGACCGCCATGGAACTCGCCAACCGTCACATCCTGCTGGGCGTCACCGGCGGCGTCGCCGCCTTCAAGGCCGCGGTGCTCGCCCGCGAGCTGCAGCGCCAGGGCGCCACCGTCCAGGTCGTCATGACCGAGGCCGCCACGCGCTTCGTGGCCCCGGCCACCTTCCAGGCGCTCACCGGGCGCCCGGTCTACACCGACCAGTGGGATGCGCGCATCGACAACAACATGGCGCACATCGAGCTCTCGCGCGAAGCCGACGCCATCCTGATCGCGCCGGCCACCGCGGACTTCATGGCCAAGGTTGCGCTCGGCCTGGCCGACGACCTGCTGTCGACGCTGTGCCTGGCGCGCAACTGCCCGCTGCTGGTGGCCCCGGCGATGAACCGCGAGATGTGGGACGCGGCGCCCACCCGGCGCAACGTAGCGCAGCTGCGCGCCGACGGCGTCACGGTGCTGGGCCCGGACGCCGGCGACCAGGCCTGCGGCGAGGTCGGCATGGGGCGGATGCTCGAGCCCGAGGATCTCGTCGAGGACGTGATCGCCTTCTTCGTGCCCAAGGGCCTGGCCGGGCGCCGCGTGCTGATCACCGCGGGCCCCACCTTCGAGCCGATCGACCCGGTGCGCGGCATCACCAACCTGTCGTCCGGGAAGATGGGCTTCGCGATCGCCCGCGCCTGCCGGCAGGCCGGCGCCGAGGTCACGCTGGTCGCAGGCCCCACCATGCTGCCCACGCCGCGCGAGGTGCGCCGCGTGGACGTGCAGACCGCGCGCCAGATGGCGGACGCGCTGGACGCCGAGCTGGCCGGCGCGCGCACCGACCTGTTCGTCGCAGTGGCCGCGGTGGCCGACCGGCGGGTGGCCAACGTCAGCACGAGCAAGCTCAAGAAGACCGAGGGCGGCGCGCCGCCGGCGCTCGAGTTCGCACAGAACCCCGACATCCTCGCGGGCGTGGCGGCGCGGCCGGACGCGCCCTGGTGCGTGGGCTTCGCAGCCGAGAGCGAGGACCTGGAGCGCAACGGCCAGGAGAAGCGCCGCCGCAAGGGCGTGCCGCTGCTGGTCGCCAACATCGGCCACGCCACCTTCGGGCGCGACGACAACGAGCTGCTGCTGATCGACGCCGAGGGCATGCGCAAGCTGGAGCGCGCGCCCAAGGACCGGCTGGCCGCGGAGCTGGTGGTGGAGATCGCGCGGCGCATCGGGCCGATGCGCTAGCGGCGCCGTCGCCGGTCCGCGCTCCTTGGCGCGCCCCCGCGTGCCTCGCAGTCCCCGGCCCGCACCCATCCTTCCCGCACCGACGAAAGGAGCACGGCCGTGATCGACTCCCGAGAACCCAAGGACGGCGACTACGCCAGCTACGTCGAATCGCTGGTCAACGCGCCGAAGGCCCAGCAGCTTCCGGAGGCGCCGTCGACCGGCTGGGGGCATGGCGGCGACGCGGCCGCTCCGGGCTCGCTCCCGGGCGTGCTCCCGGGCGAGGCTCCCGGCGCCGTGCCGGGGCGCTTTCCTCGGCAGGCCGCGCGTCCGGACGCCGCGGCGAATCGTCCCGACGCCGGTGCGACCCGCCCCGACGCCAGCCGCCTTGACGGCGGCGCCACCCGACGCGACGCCGGTGCGGGCCGCCAGCATGCCGGCGCGACCCGCCCGGATGCCGGCGGCAGCCAGCTCGACGCGGAGTCGCTGGAGATGCGCCTGGAGCGCCTGCGCCGCACGCTTCCCGTCGCGTCTGCCGGGCTGCCCCGCCTGTTTCGGCGCATCGCGGGCTTCGCGTCCTTCGCAGGAATCGCGCTGATCGTGCTGTCCTTCGCCGGCAACCCGCCGTTCTTCGCCCATCCGGTGCCCGGCATCCTGCTGATCGCCGCCGGCGCCTTCCTCAGGGGCCTCGCCCGCAAGCTGCCATGAAGCTCGAAGTCAGGATCCTCGACCCCCGGATGCGCGACCGCCTTCCGGCCTACGCCACCCCCGGCAGCGCCGGACTGGACCTGCGCGCCTGCCTGGACGCGCCGCTGCGGCTCGCGCCCGGCGACACCGAACTGATCCCCACGGGAATCGCGGTGCACGTCGCAGACCCCGGCTTCGCGGCGCTGATCCTGCCGCGCTCCGGACTGGGCCACAAGCACGGCATCGTGCTCGGCAACCTGGTCGGCCTGATCGACTCGGACTACCAGGGGCAGCTGATGGTGTCGTGCTGGAATCGCGGGCGCGAGGCCTTCGTCATCGAGCCGATGGAACGGATCGCGCAGCTGGTGATCGTTCCGGTGGTGCAGGCGCGCTTCGAGGTGGTGGAGGAATTCGGCGCCAGCCAGCGCGGTGCCGGAGGCTTCGGCAGCACCGGCACCGGCTGAGCCGGCCGGGCGCGCGAGCCCTCCCTGCCCGGATCGGGCCGGACCGCTTCGGCACCGCTTCGGCCCGGACCGCCTCGGCCCGGCGCCGAGGGGTTCAGCGCGCCGCCACCACCAGCTGCTCGAGCTTCGCCGCGTCCGCGACGAAGGCCCGGATGCCTTCGGCCAGCTTCTCGGTGGCCATCGCGTCCTCGTTGAGCTCGAAGCGGAAGTGCTTCTCGTCGAAGCGCACACGGTCCAGGTGCAGCTGGCGCGCGGCCGCGGCGTCCAGCCTGCGCTGCACCGGCGCCTCGGACTGCGCCAGCTGGCCCAGCAGCTCGGGGCTGATGGTGAGCAGGTCGCAGCCGGCCAGCGCCAGGATCTGGCCGGTGTTGCGGAAGCTCGCGCCCATCACCTCGGTGGGATAGCCGTACTTCTTGAAGTAATCGAATATCCGCCGCACCGACAGCACGCCGGGATCGTCGTCACCCGCGTAGTCGACGCCGTCGCGCTTGCGGTACCAGTCGTAGATGCGGCCGACGAAGGGCGAGATCAGCGTGACGCCGGCGTCGGCGCAGGCCACCGCCTGCGGGAAGGAGAAGAGCAGCGTCAGGTTGCAGTGGATGCCGTCGTTCTCCAGGCGCTCCGCGGCCCGGATGCCTTCCCAGGTGGCGGCGATCTTGATCAGCACCCGGTCGCGGCCGATGCCCTGCGCGGCGTACAGGTCGACGATGCGGCGGGCCTTGGCGATGGTGCCCTCGGTGTCGAAGGACAGCCGCGCGTCCACCTCGGTGGACACGCGCCCCGGGATCAGCTTCAGGATCTCGCAGCCGAAGCGCACCAGCAGCCGGTCGCAGACCTCGCCCGCGGTCTCGCCCGCGTGCGCGGCCACCGTCTCGTCGAGCAGCGAGCGGTAGTCGGGCATGCCCACCGCCTTGAGGATCAGCGTGGGGTTGGTGGTGGCGTCGCGCGGAGCGAACGCGCGCATCGAGTTGAAGTCGCCGGTGTCGGCGACCACGGTGGTGAACTGCCGGAGCTGGTCTAGCGCGGACATGGCCTCGAGGCCTCGGTGGATGCGGACCCGGGAATTATGACCGAATCGGCGGCGGCGCCCGCGTGCGAAAATCTCGGCCTTCCCCTGCCCCGGACGGCCCGAATGATCTTCGTCACCGGAGGCGCCGGCTTCATCGGCGCCAACTTCATCCTCGACTGGCTTGCCGGCAGCGACGAGCCGGTGCTCAACATCGACCGGCTCACCTACGCGGGCAACCTCGAGAACCTGGCCAGCGTCGAGGGCGACCCGCGCTACCGCTTCGAGAAGCTCGACGTCTGCGAGCGCGACGCGGTGCTGGCGCTGATGCGCGAACTGCGCCCGCGCGCGCTGCTGCACTTCGCCGCCGAGAGCCACGTCGACCGCTCGATCCTGGGCCCGGGCGAATTCGTGCGCACCAACGTCGACGGCAGCTTCTCTCTGCTGGAGGCCGCGCGCGCGTACTGGAGCGGGCTCGAGGGCGCCGGGCGCGAGGCCTTCCGCTTCCTGCACGTGTCCACCGACGAGGTCTACGGCTCGCTGCAGCCGGACGAGCCGGGGTTCTCGGAGACCACGCCCTACCGGCCCAACAGCCCCTACTCCGCGTCGAAGGCCGCCTCCGACCACCTGGTGCGCGCCTGGCACCACACCTACGGGCTGCCCACCCTCACCACCAACTGCTCGAACAACTACGGCCCCTTCCAGTTCCCGGAGAAGCTGATCCCGCTGATCATCGCCAATGCGCTCGCGGGCAGGCCGCTGCCGATCTACGGCGACGGCATGAACGTGCGCGACTGGCTCTACGTGGGCGACCACTGCGCGGCGATCCGCCGCGTGCTCGAGGCCGGGCGCCCGGGCGAGGTCTACAACGTGGGCGGCAACAACGAGATGCCCAACATCGAGGTGGTGCGCACCGTCTGCCGGCTGCTCGACGAGATGCGCCCCGACCCGGCCGGCCCGCGCGAGCGGCTGATCGGCTACGTGGCCGACCGGCCCGGCCATGACCGCCGCTATGCGATCGATGCGCGCAAGATCGCCGGCGAGCTCGGCTGGCAGCCAGCGGAAACCTTCGCGACCGGCATCGAGAAGACGGTGCGCTGGTACCTGGACCACCAGGAATGGGTGGCGCGGGTGCAGTCCGGCGCCTATCGCGAATGGATAGCCAGGAACTACGAGGCACGATGAAATGAAGGGAATCATCCTGGCCGGCGGCTCCGGCACCCGGCTGCATCCTGTCACCCAGGTGGTGTCCAAGCAGCTGCTGCCGATCTACGACAAGCCGATGGTCTATTACCCGCTGTCGACGCTGATGCTGGCCGGCATCCGCGAGATCCTGGTGATCTCCACGCCGCAGGACACGCCGCGCTTCGAGCAGCTGCTGGGCGACGGCAGCGCCTGGGGGCTGTCGCTGTCCTACGCGGTGCAGCCCTCGCCCGACGGGCTGGCGCAGGCCTTCCTGATCGGCGAGGAATTCATCGGCGGCTCGCCCTGCGCGCTGGTGCTCGGCGACAACATCTTCTACGGGCACGACCTGGCCCGCGAGCTCGCCGCCGCCGCCAGGCGCACCCGGGGGGCGACGGTGTTCGCCTATCCGGTGCACGACCCCGAGCGCTACGGCGTGGTGGAGTTCGACGCTGCAGGCCGCGCGATCAGCCTGGAGGAGAAGCCTGCGAAGCCGAAGTCGCGCTACGCGGTGACCGGCCTGTATTTCTACGACGAGCAGGTGGTGGGCTTCGCAAGATCGCTGAAGCCCTCGGCGCGCGGCGAGCTGGAGATCACCGACCTGAACCGCATCTACCTGGAGCGCGGCGAGCTCGAGGTGCGGGTGATGGGCCGAGGCCACGCCTGGCTCGACACCGGCACGCACGAGTCGCTGATCGAGGCCTCGCTGTTCGTGCAGACGCTGGAGAAGCGGCAGGGGCTGAAGATCGCCTGCCCCGAGGAGATCGCCTACCGGATGGGCTGGATCGATGCCGCGCAGCTCGAGGCGCTGGCGGCCCCGCTGTTCAAGAGCGGCTACGGCCAGTACCTGCTGGGCATCCTGCGCGACCGGGTGTTCTGATGAGCCTGCTGCCCGGCGAGCCCTGCGGCAGGGTGCCGCAATGAACGTGATCTCCACCACCCTGCCCGGCGTGCTGCTCATCGAGCCGCGCGTGTTCGGCGACGACCGCGGCTTCTTCTTCGAGAGCTTCAACGCGCGCGCCTTCCGCGAGGCCACCGGCGTGACGCTTGACTTCGTGCAGGACAACCACTCGCACTCGCGCCGCGACGTGCTGCGCGGCATCCATTACCAGGTCCGGCAGGCGCAGGGGAAGCTGGTGCGCGCGGTGACCGGCGAGGTCTTCGACGTGGCGGTGGACCTGCGCCGCGGTTCGCCCACCTTCGGCCGCTGGGAGGGCTTCGTGCTGTCGGCGCAGAACCGGCGGATGCTCTGGGTGCCGCCGGGCTTCGGCCACGGCTTCCTGGTGCTGTCCGAGTCGGCCGACTTCCTCTACAAGACCACCGACTACTGGGCGCCGGAGCATGAGCGCTGCCTGGTCTGGGACGATCCCGACGCGGGCATCGACTGGCCGCTGGACGGCCGCGCGCCGGTGCTGTCGGCCAAGGACGCCCAGGGCCTGCCGCTGGCGCAGGCGGAGTGCTTCGAGTGAGGATCCTGGTCACCGGCGTCTCCGGCCAGGTCGGCCACGACCTGCTGCGAACGCTCGCGCCGCTGGGCGAGGTCGTCGGCCTGGACCGCGCCTCGATGGACCTCGGCTCGCCCGATTCGATCCGCGCCGCGGTGCGCCGCGTGGCGCCGGCGCTGATCTTCAACCCTGCCGCCTACACGGCGGTCGACCGCGCCGAGTCCGAGCCGGACGAGGCGATGCGGATCAACGGCATCGCCCCAGGCGTGCTGGGCGAGGAGGCCGCGCGGCTGGGCGCCTGGCTGGTCCACTACTCCACCGACTACGTGTTCGACGGCGGCGGCGCGCGGCCCTGGCGGGAAGAGGACCCCACCGGCCCGCTGGGCGTGTACGGACGCACCAAGCTCGCCGGCGAGCAGGCAGTGGCGGCAAGCGGCTGCCGGCACCTGATCCTGCGCACCAGCTGGGTCTACAGCCTGCGCGGCCGAAACTTCCTGACCACGATGCACCGGCTCGCCTGCGAGCGCGACGAACTGCGCGTGGTCGACGACCAGGTGGGCGCGCCGACCAGCAGCGCGGCGCTCGCCGACGCAGGCGCGGCGCTGGCGCGGCGCCTGCGCGCCGATCCGCCGCCCGGCAGCGGCCTCTTCCACATGAGCTGCGCCGGCGAGGTGTCCTGGTGCGGCTTCGCCCGCGCGATCGTCGACCGGCTCGATGCCGTGTCGCGGGCGCTGGGCGCCCCGCCCCCGGCGCGCCGGCCGCGGGTGACGCCGATCCTCACCGAGGACTACCCGACCCCGGCCGCGCGCCCGCGCAACTCGGTGCTCGACAACGGGCGACTGGCCCGCGACTTCGGCATCGCGCTGCCCGCCTGGGAGGCAGCGCTGGACGCGCTGCTGGCCTCGGGCAGCGAGCGACCGGCGGGCTGAAACCGGCCTGGCGCGCGCCCCCGGGCTGAAGCCAGCCTGGCGCGCCCCGCGGGCCGACGCATCACCGGCCCGCACCAGTCTCGGATTCGCCCCCTCCGCGGCCGGCCATCGGGCCGGTTTCGGCTAAAGTGGCGCTCCTCCAGGGGCGCCTTCGCGCGCACGCGCACGCACGCCCTGCAACCCCCTTTCCGACGACGCCAGCCATGTCAGCCACCGCCCGCTATCCGCACCTGTTCTCCCCGCTCGACCTGGGCTTCACCCGGCTCAAGAACCGCGCGCTGATGGGCTCGATGCACACCGGACTCGAGGAGGCCGAGAACGGCTTCGAGCGGATGGCGGCCTTCTTCGCCGAGCGCGCGCGCGGCGGCGTGGGAATGATCATCACCGGCGGCATCTCCCCCAACGAGGAAGGCGGCACCGGCGCCAAGCTGTCCACGCCCGCGGAGGCGGCGCAGCACC
The DNA here is from genome assembly GCA_046569945.1 of Gammaproteobacteria bacterium. Taxonomy (GTDB): domain Bacteria; phylum Pseudomonadota; class Gammaproteobacteria; order Burkholderiales; family Burkholderiaceae_E; genus Quisquiliibacterium. The sequence continues at coordinate 15,366 of JBKHVS010000001.1, forward strand.
GGATCATCACCGAGGCGGTCCACGCGGCCGACCCGGAGGTGAAGATCTGCCTGCAGATCCTCCATTCCGGCTCGCTGACGGCCAAGGAGATCTGCGTGGCGCCCTCGCCGGTGAAGTCGCGCATCGGCCGCTACCGCCCCAACGAGCTGAGCGAGGAAGGGATCGAGAAGCAGATCGCCGACTTCGCCAACTGCGCCGCGATGGCGAAGCTGGCCGGCTACGACGGCGTGGAGATCATCGGCTCGGCCGGCTACCTGATCAGCACCTTCCTGGTGCAGAAGACCAACCTGCGCACCGACCGCTGGGGCGGCTCCTGGGAGAACCGGATGCGCTTCCCCATCGAGGTGGTGCGCCGCGTGCGCGCAGCGGTGGGCCCCGACTTCATCCTGGTGTTCCGCATCGCGGCGATGGACATGCTCGAGGGCGGCCTGGCCTGGGAGGAGGTGCTCTCGCTGGCCAAGGCGCTCGAGGCCGAGGGCGTGAACATCATCAGCACGCACTTCTGCTGGCACGAGGCGCCGGTGCCCACCATCGCCACGATGGTGCCGCGCGCGGCCTTCACCCAGGTCACCGGCCGGCTGCGCAAGGAGCTGAAGGTGCCGATGATCACCAGCAACCGGATCAACATGCCCGACGTGGCCGAGGCGGTGCTCGCCCGCGGCGACGCCGACATCGTCTCGATGGCCCGCCCGATGCTGGCCGACCCCGAGCTGGTGCTCAAGGCCGCGCAGGGCCGCGAGGACGAGATCAACACCTGCATCGCCTGCAACCAGGCCTGCCTGGATCACACCTTCGGCGGCCGCCTGCAGGTGAGCTGCCTGGTGAACCCGCGCGCCTGCAACGAGACCCTGCTGAAGTACGAGCCGGCGGCCGCGGCGCGCCGCATCGCGGTGGTCGGCGCGGGCCCTGCCGGGCTCGCCTACGGCACGGTGGCGGCGCAGCGCGGCCACCAGGTCACGCTGTTCGACGCCGGCGCCGAGATCGGCGGGCAGTTCAACCTGGCCAAGCGCATCCCCGGCAAGGAGGAGTTCCACGAGACGCTGCGCTACTACCGGACGATGATCGGCAAGCTGGGCATCGACCTGCGCCTGAACACCCGCGTGGACGCCGCGACGCTGAAGGCCGCGGGCTTCGACGAGGTGATCGTGGCCACCGGCATCGAACCGCGCCGCCCGGCGCTCGAGGGCATCGACCACCCGAAGGCGGTGAGCTACATCGACGTCATCCTCGGCCGCAAGCCGGTGGGCAGGCGGGTGGCGATCATGGGCGCGGGCGGCATCGGCTTCGACGTGGCCGAGCTGATCAGCCACGAGGGCGTGTCCGCCTCGATGGACGTCAAGGTGTTCGCCAAGGAGTGGGGCATCGACTTCGAGAACCACCCGCGCGGCGGCGTCACCGGCGTGCAGCGCCAGGTGGCCGCGGCCGACCGCACCGTCTACCTGATGCAGCGCAAGACCGACCCGGTGGGCAAGGGCCTCGGCCGCACCACCGGCTGGACGCATCGCGCCACGCTGGGCGCGCGCGGCGTGCAGATGATCAACGGCGTGGAGTACCTGAAGATCGACGACGCCGGCCTGCACACGCGGGTCAACGGCGAACCGAAGCTCTTCGAGGTCGACACCGTGATCGTCTGCGCAGGCCAGCTGCCGCTGCGCGCGCTGCACGACGAGCTGCAGGCTGCCGGGGTGAAGTCGACGCTGGTCGGCGGCGCCTTCGAGGCGGCGGAACTCGACGCCAAGCGCGCCATCGACCAGGCCAGCCGCCTGGCAGCGGTGGCCTGACGAGCCGCGGACCGCGGGGCGGCCGCCTCGGGCCGAGCGCTACCGCCCCGCGCCGGCCGCTACCGCCTCGGGCTGAAACCCGGCGACGCGCGCCGGCCGCCGCAGGCCGGCACGCGGCTCACTGCAGGCCGCGGCCCCGCAGCAGGCGCACCAGTGCCAGCCCCAGGCCGGCGGCCAGCAGCAGGAAGGCCGCCGCGCTCCACAGCGCGAAGGGGATTCCCAGCAGCGGCAGGTTCGCCTCGGCGCACGAGGCGGTCGCCAGGAACATCGATGGTGCCAGCTCGGGCAGCGAGAGCGCCATCACGACCCGGTCCGCCAGCGTCAGCGCGCAGGAGTCGGTGCGCGACGCGACGAAGTGCTGGTAGAGCGCAGCGGCCAGGCCCGCGGAGACCAGAAGGTCGGCAGCGAGCGCCGAAACCAGACGCCCGGCGCGAGAACGCAGCACCCACGCCCCGATCCCGCAGGAAATCCCCGCGAGCAGGAAGAGCAGGCGCTGCAGCACGCACCAGGCACAGGGCTGCATGTCGAACGCATGCTGCGCCACCTGCCCGAGGACAAGCGCCGCAGCGCAGAAGTACGCGCAGGCCGCCAGCAGCGCGGCGGCCCCGCCCTGGTCGCGATCAGGCAAACATGTCCTTCCAGATGTTCTGCGCCCAGGCGTTGGCGTAGTTGCCCTCCAGCACCGAGGGCGCCGGAGACAGGCCGCCGGAACCCCCGACCGTCACCATCGTCTTCTTCGCCGGATCGTAGCGGTGCACGGATGCCACGTGCACGACGGTGGTGTCGTCGATGAAGCTGTAGCAGGTGTTGTTCATCATCGCCGGCTGCGGCGCGCGCCCGTTCATGCTCTCGACGATGGCCGCAGCCACGGCCTTGCCGTGCTGGTTGGCCATGTGACCGGACTTGGGCATCGCGGGCGCCGACAGCGTGGCGTCGCCCAGCACGTGCACGCCCGGGGCCGCGGTGGACTCGAGCGTGACCCAGTCGACCTGGCACCAGCGGTTGTTGGCATTGACCAGGCCGGCCTGGCGCGCGATATCGCCCGCAGCCTGCGGCGGAACGACGTTCAGCACGTCGGCCCTGACCTTGTCGCCGACCTCGGTGATCGCGGTCCTGGTGCGCGGGTCGATCTCGGTCACGTTGCTGTTCGGCATGTATTCGACGATGCCCTTGTAGGGCCCGTTGAAGGCCGCCATGAACAGGCCCTTCTTCGAGGTGATGTCCGGGTTGGCGTCGAGGATCACCACCTTGGAGCGCGGCTTGCGCGTCTTGAAGTAGTGCGCCACCTGGCAGGCGCGCTCGTAGGGGCCGGGCGGGCAGCGGTAGGGCGCCAGCGGCACGGTCAGCACGTAGGTTCCGCCGTCGGGCATGGCCTCGAGCTGGCGGCGCAGGTCCACGGTCTGCTGGCCGGCCTTCCAGGCGTGCAGCACGGTCTTCTGCGCCTCCGCATTCAGGCCCTGGACGGCGCCGAAGTTGAAGTCGACCCCGGGCGAGACCACGATCCGGTCGAAGGACTGGTCGGCGATCGAGCCGAAGCTGGCGCGCTTCTTCGCGGCATCGATCGAGCGGACCTCGTCGCGAACCACCGTCACGCCGAGCTCGCGCAGGCCCTGGTAGCCGACGGTGAGGTCTTCGATCTTGCGCGAGCCGCCCAGCACCAGGTTGGACAGCGGGCAGGACACGAATTGCGGATTGCGGTCGACCAGCAGCACCTCGATGCCGGGGCCGCCCCAGTGCTTGAGGTACTTGGCGGCAGTGGCGCCGCCATAGCCCGCGCCGACCACGAGCACGCGGCCGAGCTTCTTCGTCTGGACGGAGGGGGCGACGCTGGCGCAGGCCCCCAGGGAGCCGATGGCAGCCGCGCCGCCGATGGCCTGCGCGAAGCGCCGGCGGGACAGGTTCGTCTCGTTCATTTCGGTCCCCCCTTCACTTCTTCTGCTTCGAAAAGAAATCGGCCATCAGCGCGATCTGCTCGTCGGTGTAGCCCTTGGCGAGCTGGTGCATGATCGTCGCCTTGCGCTCGCCGTCGCGGAAGGCCTTCATCTGCTCGATCATGTAGGTGCGCGAGAGCCCCGCGAGGCCGGGCATGCCGCCGCCCCCGGCGGAGCGGCCGTCGGTGCCGTGGCAGTTGGCGCAGGTGGCGGCCAGGTAGCGGGCCTGGGTGTCCTCCTGCGCGAACGCCGGAGCGCCGCCGAGAAGGGTCGCCGCAACGAGCGCGGCGAATGGAAGTCTGGACCTGATTGGCATGTCGCTGCTTTCCTCCTGGAAGATGGTGATGCGCGTCTTTTTCTCGCCGGATGGGCCGGAGCCACGCAGTGCATGATCCCTGCGCCGCCCAGCCCAGCTTTACCGCGCGCCGGATAAGCATATCAAGCCCCGTCTGCGCCCCCCGTCGAGGGCGAGCGGGCAGCAGCGATGCCGCGGCGCGGCGGCGCGCGGGCTTCAGGGACGGGACCCGGGCGGCGGCGTCAGCAGTTCGTCATGCTCTTCCATGCGCCAGGGGAGGATGCCCGGCGAGATCTGGAGGAAGTGCAGGTACTTCTCGAACTGGTCGAGGACGTCGTCGATGAGCTCCTGGGTCGTCAGCGTGTGGACGTCGTAGGCGCGCCCGCCGCGCCTGAGGAAGACCTCCGCGCGATAGTACTGGCGGTCGCCGTCCGGATCGCGGGCCATCTCCGGGAAGGCGAAGCCCGGCATCGCGTAGCCGCGCAGGCGCACCTCGTAGCCGAACTCCACCTGCCCGGGCCGGAGCACTTCCAGGCTGGCCCGCCGGTTGTGCTCGTCGAAGCGCACCTCGGCCGGCCAGCCGCGCTCGCGCAGCGCCCCGGCAACGTGTTCCATCGCGGCGCGCACCTCGGTCGCGATGAAGGCGTCGACCTGCTCGCGCGGCGGGAAATCGATGATCGACTCGAGTCGCGATTTCCAGGCGTGCGCCGCGGCACCCGCAGGCGCGCGCCGCGAGCCCTGCATGTGGGCGCGCAGGCTGACCTCCCGGTGACCCTCGATCAGCAGGGCCCGCCACATCCCGAAGGCCGCGATGATCAGGATGACCGCGAAGGGCAGCGCACTGGCGATGGTCATCGTCTGCAGCGCGCTCAGGCCGCCGGCGACCAGCAGCGCGGCCGCGAGCACGCCCTCGGCCGAAGCCCAGAACACGCGCTGCCAGGCGGGCGTGTGCGCCACACCGCCGGAGGTGAGCGAGTCGATGACCAGCGAGCCGGAGTCGGACGAAGTGACGAAGAAGGTGACGATCAGGATCACCGTCAGGAAGGAGACCAGCGAGCTCAGCGGCAGCCGCTCGTACAGTTTGAACAGTGCGACGGCGGTGTCGGCGTTGACCTCGTCGATCAGCGCCGTGTAGCCCTCGACCATGATCAGGTGCAGCGCGGTGTCGCCGAACACCGAGAACCACAGGAAGGTGAAGATCGAGGGCACCAGCATCACGCCGAAAACGAACTGGCGGATGCTGCGGCCGCGGCTGATCTTGGCGATGAACAGCCCGACGAAGGGCGCCCATGCGATGGTCCAGCCGAAGATGAAGAGCGTCCAGTTGCCGATCCAGTCGCTGCGCGAGTAGGCCTGCAGGTTGAAGGTGCGCTCGATGATCCCGTTCAGGTAGCGCCCGGTGTTCTCGAGGAAGGTCTCGAGGATGAAGATGGTGGGGCCGACGGCGAACACGAACAGCATCAGCGCGACCGCCAGGACGATGTTCAGGACCGAAAGCCGCTTGACCCCCTTGTCGAGGCCGGCCACCACCGAGACGATCGCCAGCCCGGTGATCACGACGATGGCGATGATCTGCACCGTGGTGCCGACCGGGATCGACGGCCACAGGTAGTTCAGCCCTGCGTTGATCTGCGCCACCGACAGACCCAGCGTGGTGGCGATGCCGAACAGCGTGCCGAGCACCGCGAACACGTCCACCGTGTGGCCGATAGGGCCGTGGATGCGCTCACCGATCAGCGGATACAGCGCGGAGCGCATCGACAGCGGCAGGCCGTGCCGGAAGGCGAAGTAGGCCAGCACCAGCCCGGTGAGCCCGTAGATCGCCCAGATGTGGAAGCCCCAGTGGAAGAAGGCGATCTGCATCGCCTGCCGGGCGGCATCGACCGTCTGTGCGGCCCCGTCGGGAGGCGACGCGTAGTGCAGCACCGGTTCGGCCACGCCGAAGAACAGCAGCGCGATGCCGTAGCCGGCCGAGAACAGCATCGCGAACCAGACCGGGAAGCTGTACTGCGGCTCGGAGTGGTCCGGCCCGAGCCGGATGTCCCCCCACTTCGAGAAGGCCACGGACACGATGAACACCAGGAACGATGCCACGGCCAGCATGTAGAACCAGCCGAAGGTCCGGGTGATGTAGGCGAGCGTGGCGCTGAAGGCCTGGCCCGCCAGCTCCGGGTTGGCGATGGTCCCCACCACCAGCAGCGTGGTGACCAGCACCGACGGCAGGAAGACGGGGATCAGGATGGTGGAAGTGCGCGTCGCGCCGCCGTCGGTCATGCCGGTGCCTCCTTGTCTCTTCGGGGCACCGGCAGGACCGCGGGCACCACCACCCGCCTCGTTCAGGCCGGAACGACCTCCACGCGCTCCTCGCCGCCGTCAGGAGCGGCAGGCGGCTCGTCGCTGTAGGACAGCACCACTTCGCCCGCGTCGTCCAGGTCGACCGTGACCCTGCCCCCGCCGACCAGCTTGCCGAACAGCAGCTCGTCGGCCAGCGCCTTGCGGATGGTGTCCTGGATGAGCCGCTGCATCGGCCGCGCGCCCATCAGCGGGTCGAAGCCCTTCCTGGCGAGCATGGCGCGCAGGCGGTCGGTGAAGATGACCTCCACCTTCTTCTCGTGCAGCTGCTCCTCGAGCTGCATCAGGAACTTGTCCACCACGCGCAGGATGATGTCCTCGTCGAGCGCGCGGAAGCTGATGATGGAGTCGAGACGGTTGCGGAACTCGGGCGTGAACATCCGCTTGATCTCGATCATCTCGTCGCCCGCCTGGCGGTTGTCCGAGAAGCCGATGCCGCGCTTCTGGAGCTCGGCCGCGCCCGCGTTGGTGGTCATGATGATGATCACGTTGCGGAAGTCGGCCTTGCGCCCGTTGTTGTCGGTGAGCGTGCCGTGGTCCATCACCTGCAGCAGGATGTTGAAGATGTCCGGGTGGGCCTTCTCGATCTCGTCGAGCAGGAGCACCGCGTGCGGCTTCTTCGCGATGGCCTCGGTGAGCAGGCCGCCCTGGTCGAAGCCGACGTAGCCCGGAGGCGCGCCGATCAGGCGCGAGACCGCATGCCGCTCCATGTACTCGGACATGTCGAAGCGGATGAGCTCGATGCCGAGGATGAAGGCAAGCTGCTTGGCGACCTCGGTCTTGCCGACGCCGGTGGGGCCGGAGAACAGGAAGGCGCCGATGGGCTTGTCGGGCTTGCCGAGGCCGGAACGCGACATCTTGATGGCCGCCGCGAGCGCGTCGATCGCCGGCTCCTGGCCGAACACCGTGGCCTTCAGGTCGCGGTCGAGCGTCTGCAGCTTGCTGCGGTCGTCGGAGGACACAGAAGCCGGCGGGATGCGCGCGATCTTGGAGACGATGTCCTCGATCTCGCCCTTGCCGATGACCTTCTTCTGCTTGCTCTTGGGCAGGATGCGCTGGGCGGCGCCCGCCTCGTCGATGACGTCGATCGCCTTGTCGGGCAGGTGACGGTCGTTGATGAACTTCGCCGAGAGCTCGGCGGCAGCCGACAGCGCCGAAGCCGAGTACTTGACGCCGTGGTGCTCCTCGAAGCGGGACTTCAGGCCGCGCAGGATCTGCACGGTCTGCTCCACCGAGGGCTCGTTGACGTCGATCTTCTGGAAGCGCCGCGACAGGGCGTGATCCTTCTCGAAGATGCCGCGGTACTCGTTGTAGGTGGTGGCGCCGATGCACTTGAGCGTGCCCGACGACAGCGCCGGCTTGAGCAGGTTGGATGCGTCGAGCGTGCCGCCCGAGGCCGAGCCCGCGCCGATCAGCGTGTGGATCTCGTCGATGAAGAGGATGGCGTGCTGCGCCGCCTTGAGCTGCTTGAGCACCGTCTTGAGGCGCTGCTCGAAGTCGCCGCGGTACTTGGTGCCGGCCAGCAGCGCGCCCATGTCGAGCGAATAGACGGTGGCATCGGCCAGCACCTCGGGCACCTCGCCCTGGGTGATGCGCCAGGCCAGGCCCTCGGCGATGGCGGTCTTGCCCACGCCGGCCTCGCCCACCAGCAGCGGATTGTTCTTGCGGCGGCGGCACAGCACCTGGATGACGCGCTCGACCTCGTGCTCGCGGCCGATCAGCGGATCGATGCGGCCCTCGCGCGCGGCGGCGTTCAGGTTCTGGGTGAACTGGTCGAGCGCGCTCTGCTGGCCGCCCGCGCCACCCTCCTGCTCCGCCTCGGCCGGCTCGTCCTTCTGCTGCTCCTTGGGCTGAGGATTCTTGGTGATGCCGTGCGAGATGTAGTTCACGACATCCAGGCGCGTGATGCCCTGCTGGTGCAGGTAGTACACCGCGTGCGAATCCTTCTCGCCGAAGATGGCCACCAGCACGTTGGCGCCCGTGACCTCCTTCTTGCCGTTGGAGGTGGACTGCACATGCATGATCGCCCGCTGGATCACCCGCTGGAAACCCAGCGTGGGCTGGGTGTCGATTTCCTCGGTGCCCGGCACGACCGGCGTGTTCTCCTTGATGAACCCGGTGAGGCTCTTGCGGAGATCGTCGATGTTGGCCGCGCACGCGCGCAGCACTTCTGCCGCGGACGGGTTGTCGAGCAGGGCCAGCAACAGGTGCTCCACGGTGATGAACTCGTGGCGCTGCTGCCTGGCCTCGACGAAGGCCATGTGAAGACTGACTTCAAGTTCCTGCGCGATCATGCTTCCTCCATCACGCACTGCAGCGGGTGCTGGTGCTCGCGTGAATAACTGCAAACCTGCTCAACCTTGGTCGCAGCAACGTCCCTCGGGTATACACCACAGACGCCGCGACCTTCGCGGTGCACCGTCAACATCACCTGCGTAGCCTTCTCCCGGCCCATGCCGAAGAACTTCTGCAGCACGCTGACCACGAACTCCATCGGAGTGAAGTCGTCGTTCAGCAGCAGAACCTGATACATCGGCGGCGGTTTAAGCCGCGATTCCTGCCGCTCCACCACGGTGGAGGGATCGTGCTTGGTCGCCATGAATCCCATTCTAACGAGTCAGTGCCGCACTGCAAGGAGCAGTGACTGCCCGGTCACGGCCGATGGTGCGCCATGTCACGTACGGCAGCCTTGACAAGTACTCTGCATTGAAAAAGAATCCCTGCGTGCCTTAGGGTTGCATCCCTGGGTCGCTGCCGCCTGCGTTCCACGCTGAAACCGATATCGGGGCGGTCGAGGCACTTTTCCAGTGTGCCGCACGCATCGGTCTTCAATAAAGGATGGCAGTCATGGCAACGGGTACCGTCAAGTGGTTCAACGACGCTAAGGGTTTCGGGTTCATCACGCCGGACGACGGCGGCGAGGACCTGTTCGCGCACTTCTCCGCGATCCAGGGCAACGGCTTCAAGAGCCTGCAGGAAGGGCAGAAGGTGCAGTTCGATGTGGTGACGGGCCCGAAAGGCAAGCAGGCGTCCAACATCCAGCCGCAGTAAGGCTGTCGCCGCCGCGGGCGGCGACTTTCTCGAGAACGCCGGGCGCTGCCCGGCGTTTTCGTTTCCGGCTTCCGGCTTCCGGCAGCAGGGCAGCATCGAGGATTCCGGTTTGTGTTGTTAATCATTCTCATTCGTCTTTACATTCGCTTACGTCTTGGTTACGGTTGCGGCCGACCTCTCCTCCTCCAACCCCGCACCCGAAACGAGATGACCCGACCCGACGCCCGTCCCGCCCCTCGATCCGCCGCCCTCGCCCTGAGTTGCGCGCTGGCCTGCCTCGCTCCCGTCCTCGCACTCGCCCAGCAGGCGGCGCCGGCCGGCGCCGCCGATGCCACGGCCCCCAGCGCCACCCTCGGCGAGGTCCGCATCGTTGCCCGGCCCGAGGACCCCCAGAGCTCGCCGGGCTCGGCCTACGTCCTCACCGAGCGCGAGCTCGCCAAGTTCCAGGCGAGCAACGTGCACAGCATCCTGCGCAGCGTCCCCGGCGTGTACCTGCGCGAGGAGGACGGGCTGGGCACCTTCCCGCGCATCGGCATCCGGGCCTCGTCGTCCGGGCGCAGCGACCGGGTCTCGATCATGGAAGACGGCGTTCCCGCGGCGATGGCCCCCTACGCCAATCCCTCGGCCTACTACTTCCCCACCGTCGGCCGGATGAGCAGCATCGAGGTCCTCAAAGGGCCGGAGGTGCTGCTGTACGGCCCGCAGACCACCTCGGGCGCGATCAACCTGCTGTCCACCCCGATCCCGCAGAAGCCGTCGGGCCAGCTGAACCTGGAGCTCGGCAGCCAGGACACCCGCAAGCTGCACGGCTGGGCCGGCGGCACCTACGGGCAGTGGGGCGTGCTGGTGGAGACCTGGCAGCGCGACACCGACGGCTTCCAGCGGATCGACCGGTCGAACCGCACCGCGGGAAGCGATGCGTCGGAGTACCTGGTGAAGCTGCGCTGGCGCAGCGCCCCCGAGGCCCGTCATGCCCAGCAGGTCGACCTGAAGCTGTTCGACGGCGACGAGAAGGCCGACGTCAGCTACCTGGGGCTGACCGACGCGGACTTCCGCCGCGACCCGGACCGCCGCTACGGGCTGAGCGAACTCGAACGGATGAACCGCGGCCGCAAGTCGGCCAGCCTGCGCCACCAGATCGCGCTGGGCGCAGACACCCTGGTGACCACCACCGCCTACTGGAGCGACACCTATCGCCACTACACCCGGCTGGGCCAGGTCAACGGCGTGGGCATCGGCGGCACCGGGGTGACCTGGGCGGTCAACAACGGCCTCGCCAATGGCGCCCTGCTGCAGGGAATCCTGGACGGGACCGCCGACACCACCCACGCGAACGGCGTGCGCTACAACCACAACAACCAGGACTTCACCACCACCGGGCTGCAGGCCGAGCTGCTGCGCGGATTCTCCACCGGCAAGGTGCGGCACGAACTGATCGCGGGCGTTCGCGCGCACCGGGACGAGACGCGCAGCGCCAGCCCCTTCACCTACTACCGGCAGGTCAACGGCAGCCTGGTCTTCGATCGCTTCGCGGACGCATCGGCCACCGAGGGGGAAGCCAAGGCGCTGTCCTTCTGGATCGGTGACAGGATCGACCTGGGCCGCCTGAAGCTGCTGCCGCTGCTGCGGCACGAGCGGATCGAGACGCACGCCAACGTCGCGCAGCCGCGCACCGACACCAACAGCAACCGCCTGGACGAGACCACGCTCGGCCTGGGTGCGAACTACGCGCTCTCCGACCGCTGGACGCTGCTGGCCGGCGTGCACCAGGGCTTCGCGCCGCCCGGGTCGTCCGCCTCGCGCGGAACCCGCGGCGAGGAGAGCCTGAACCTCGAGGCCGGCGTGCGCTGGCGCGGCGAGCGCGGCGGATTCGATGCGATCGCCTTCCACAGCGACTTCAGCAACGCGCTGCGCAACTGCCTGGTGGCCAACCCCTGCCCGGGCGGCGTGACCGAAGGCACCCAGCAGACCGGCTCGAAGGACGTCTACGGCCTGGAGTTCGGCGCCTTCGCCGAGCTTGGACGCATGGGCAGCGTGAGCTTCCCGGCGCGCCTGGCCTACACCTACACCGACGGGAAGTACACGCGCGATTCCGACGCCGCCAACGGCGTGCAGAAGGGCGATGCGCTGGACTACACGCCGAAGCACGTGGCCTCGCTGCAGCTGGGGGCTGAAAGTGCCGCAGGCTGGAACGCCTACGCCTCCTTCAACTACAGCGACGGTGCCTGCGTGACCACCACCTGCGACCGCGAAGGCGTCGACACCCGCTTCCTGCGCACGCAGAGCCTGTTCACCGTGGACCTCGCGGCCTCGCTGCGCGTGAGCCCCTCGCTCGACCTGTACGCGCGGGTGGAGAACCTGTTCGACGAGCGGCGGATCACGCACCGCGGCGCCGACGGGGCCCGCGGCAATCCGGCGCGCTACGTCGGCGTGGGGGTGCGGGCACGCTTCTGAGCGAGCTGCGCCGGCCTGCCTGGCCGGGGCGAAACGATGCCGACGACGCGGACGGAAACGAGGCGGGCCGCGGTGCCCGCCCCGGCGCCCTCACCGGCCGCCGGCCTCCCCGATCATCTCCACCGCGCGCCGCGCGAAGGCCGAGGCCCGCGCGCCCACCCTCACAGCGTCTGCCGACGCCGCCGTGCCGGTGCGGGCGCGCTTCGCGATCCCCTCGATGATCACGGACAGGCGGAACAGCGAGAAGGCCTTGTGGAAGACCGTCACCGGCTCCTGCGTGCCGCCGCACGCGGCGTAGTGCGCGTAGTACTCGTCCTCGGACGGGATGCCCAGCGCCGGCAGGTCCAGGCCGTGGATGCCGTTGAAGACCGGGCCCGGCACGGTGTACCAGGGCATGGCGCTGAAGGCGACGTCGGCCAGCGGATGGCCCAGCGTCGACAGCTCCCAGTCGAGCACGCCGACGATGCGGGGCTCGGTGGGATGGGTGATCAGGTTGCCGAGCTTGAAGTCGCCGTGGGCGATCGTGCACAGCGTGCTCGCGGGCTTGTGGCGCGGCAGCCAGTCGATCAGGAAGTCGATGTCCGGGTTCTCGGCCAGCTTCGAGAGCGCCCACTGCTTGGTCCAGCGCCCGATCTGCCGCTCGAAGTAGTCGCCGGGCCTGCCGAAGTCGGCAAGGCCCGCGGCCGTCCAGTCCACCCGGTGCAGCCGGGCCAGGGCCTCGGCCATCGAGAGCAGCAGCGCGCGGCGCTGCGCCGGCTCGAAACCCGGCAGGGCCAGGTCGGTGAGCACCCTGCCCTCGATGCGGTCCATCAGGTAGAAGGGCGTGCCGACCACCGACTCGTCGTCGCTGTAGAGCACGGTGCGCGGCACCGGCACGTCGGCCGACTGCAGCGCCTGCATGATGCGGAACTCGCGGTCGACCGCGTGCGCCGAGGGCAGCAGCACGCCCGCCGGCTTCTTGCGCATCACCATGCGCCGGTTGTCGAACTCGACGAAGAAGGTGGGGTTGGACTGGCCGCCGCCGATGCGCTCCAGGCGCATCGCCCCCTGCAGGCCGTCGATTCGGCCCTTCAGGAAGCGCTCGAGGACGGCGGGATCGAACTCGGTCACCGGCAGGCCGGTCGTGCTGCTCATCTCGGCTTCCGATGCGGGCTCAGGCCGCGCCGACCCAGCCGGCCGAGCGCTGCAGGTGCGCGCGGCAGTCGGCCATGATGCGTTCGATCAGCTCGGCGCAGGTGGGGATGTCGTCGATCAGGCCCAGCACCTGGCTGGCCCAGACCAGGCCGCCGTCAGGGTCGCCGCTCTCGAGCGCCGCGCGGCCGCGCGCGCCGGCCACCAGCGGGTGGATGTCCTTGAACTCGACGCCGCCGGGCCGGCGCTCCATCGCCACCACCTCCTCGGAGACCGCGTTCTTCATCACGCGGCCGGTGTTGCGCAGCGTGCGGCCGACAAGGACGGTATCGAGCTCGTTATTCTCAACGATCTTTTTCTTCACATTCTCGTGAATCTTGGCTTCAACAGTCGCGCAGAAGCGGGTGCCCATGTTGATGCCCTCGCAGCCCAGCGCCAGCGCCGCCGCCATGCCTGCGCCATCGGCGATGCCGCCGGAGCCGATCACCGGGATCTTCAGCTTGCGGGCGGCCTCCGCGAACAGCACCAGGCCGCCGACGTCGTCCTCGCCCGGATGACCGGCAGCCTCGAAGCCGTCGATCGAGATCGCGTCTACCCCGTTGCGCTCGGCCGAGAGCGCATGGCGCACCGCGGTGCACTTGTGGATGATCTTCACGCCGGCCGCCTTGGCCTTGGCGATGAACTCCTTCGGATTGTTGCCCGCGGTCTCGAGCACCTTGATGCCGCTGCCGATCACCACGTCGAGGTAGGCCTCGTAGGGGGGCGGATTGGCCGTCGGCAGGATGGTCATGTTGACGCCGAAGGGCTTGTCGGTCATCTCGCGGCAGCGGGCGATCTCGGCGGCCAGCGCCTCGGGCGTGGGCTGGGTCAGCGCGGTGAGGATGCCCAGGCCGCCGGCGTTGGAAACCGCCGAGGCGAGTTCGGCGCGGCCCACCCACTGCATGCCGCCCTGGATGATCGGATAACGGGTGCCGGTGAGCTCGGTGACGCGGGTCTTCATTGCGGGTTCCAATGGATGGGGAGGAAGCGCCGCAGTCTAAGGTCGGGGGGGCCCGGCGGAGCGCGCCGGGGCTGCAAAAAAGAAACGGAGCGCGCCGCAGGCCGGCGGGGCGCCGCCCGCGGCACGGCACCCGGCAGCGGCCCCGCCCCCGTCAGCCCTTGGCGATGCGCGCGATCAGCGCCTGCGTGTACTGCTTCGTGTTCGCGCTGCCGCCGAGGTCACCGGTGCGCACCCGGTCCAGGTTCAGCGTCTCGTCGATGGCGCGGCGCAGCCGGTCGCCCAGGTCGTGGCGCCTGACGTGGTCGAGCATCAGCGCGGCCGCCAGCAGGATCGCCGTGGGATTGGCGATTCCCTTGCCGGCGATGTCCGGCGCGGAGCCGTGCACCGCCTCGAAGATCGCCGCATCGGCGCCGATGTTCGCGCCCGGGGCCATGCCCAGCCCGCCCACCAGCCCCGCCACCAGGTCGGACAGGATGTCGCCGAACAGGTTGGTGGTGACCAGCACGTCGAACTGCTGCGGGTTCAGCACCAGCTTCATCGCGCAGGCATCGATGATCACGGTGTCCATCGCGATGCGGTCCTTGTACTTCTCCTCCCACATCTGCTCGGCCGTCTCGAGGAAGATGCCGGTCAGCGCCTTCATGATGTTGGCCTTGTGCACGATGGTCACCTTCCTGCGTCCGGCCGCGATCGCGTACTCGAACGCGTACTCGAGGATGCGGCGGCTGCCCTTGCGGGTGTTCACGCCGCTGGCCATCGCCACCGCATGCGGATCGCCGTCGATCGGGATGTAGTGCTCGTGCCCGATGTACAGCCCCTCCAGGTTCTCGCGGACCACCACCAGGTCGACGTTGTCGTAGCGGCCGCCGGGGATCAGCGTGCGCGCCGGCCGCACGTTCGCGTAGAGCTGGAAGGCCTCGCGCAGGCGCACGTTCGACGAGCGGTAGCCGGCGCCCGAAGGCGTCTCCAGCGGACCCTTAAGCGCCAGCCGCGTGCGCCTGATGCTCTCCAGCGTGACCTCGGGCAGGGGGTCGTTGGCGACCCGGACCCCCTCGAGGCCGGCGATCTGGCGATCCCAGTCGAAGGGCGCGCCCAGGGCGTCGAGCACCGCCACGGTGGCGTCGACGATCTCGGGGCCGATGCCGTCGCCGGCGATCAGGGTGGCGGGGATTCGCGGGCTCATGGATCAGGCACCTTTCGGTTGGCGGGGAGGCTGATCGAAACCCCCGCAGGCACCGGGAATCCGGACCGCAACGCGCCAGGCGGACCGCCTGCGCAGCGGAATAAACGCGGATTTCGAAACGGCTTGGATTCTATCCGATGCGCCCCGCGGCCTGCCCGGCGGAGGGCGGCATCGGGAGCGGCCACAGGGGCAGCCGACACGCCGCGGTAACAGAGCTGTGCGACCGTGCGCGCTCGAATGAGCGCCACCCCAATGAGCCCAGCCCCGAGCCGAGTCGTCGGCCTGTTCCCCACCCCCGTCCTGCACGCCGAAGGCCTGCTGGACCCCGACCTGGTCGCCGCGCTGGTCACGCGCTTCGCCGCGGCGGCCAGCCTGGCCAACCGCCAGTCGGAACGGCTGTCCCACACCGAGATCGTGTCCCCCGACCAGGACCTGCAGCTGGCCCAGGTGTCGGCGCTGGCCGGCACGCGCATCGCCGAATTCGGAGAACTGCTGTTCGGCGAACGCCTGCCCTGGCTGGTCAAGGAGATGTGGTTCAACGTGCTGGAGCCCGGCGGGCACCAGGCGCTGCACAACCACGCCAACAGCTTCGTCTCGGGCGTGCTGTACCTGACGCCCAGCCACCCGGACTCGAACACGACCTTCGTGCGGCCGCTCGGCCAGGACGCGTTCGTGTTCCGCAACACGCACGCCGGCAGCCACACCGGGCCCTTCAACGCCGACAAGTGGGTGATGCCGGCAACCGGCGCAGGCGACCTGGTGCTCTTCCCGAGCGGCCTGCTGCACGAAGTGCCGCAGAACCGCGGCGCGCGCCGGATCACGCTGGCCTTCAATGCGATCCCGCAAAGGCTGGACGCCTGGGGCTACCGGATCGGCTTCGCCGGCTGACCCCGCCCGCTCCCCTCCCCATTGCGCGCAGCGCTGCCGATCGGCATCGAGACCGCGCGCCGTCCATCACGCATCCATCCATCGACAGAGCAACGAGCATGAACCGAAGCATCCGCGCCACCACCATCGCAGTCTTCCTGCGGCACGCCGCAGCGGCCCTCGCGCTGGCCCCCGCGGCCGCCTCCGTGGCGGCGCACGACTACTACACCCCGCACTTCCAGATCGTCCACCCCTGGACCGATCCGGCCGCCGCGGGAACGCAGCGCCTGGGCCTCTTCATGCGCTTCGCGCAGGTCGAGGCGGACGACCTGCTGCTCTCGGCCTCCTCCCCGGTCGCCGAAGCGATCGAGCTGCGCGCGCCGCCGACGGCCGAGACCGGCCCGGTGCGCGCGAAGGCGGTGGCGCTGCCCAGGGGGGTCGACGTCGAGCTCGAGCCGAAGGGCACGCACTTCGTGATGCGCAACATCCGCAAGGACCTGCCCTTCGGCAGCCAGCATCCGCTGGTGCTGGTCTTCGAGAAGGCGGGCAGGGTCGAGATCGAGTTCGTCGTCGGTTCGGACTGACCGCCGCGCAACGTCATCAAACCTTAAACGCAGCTTCACGATCGATCGCCATCCTGCGCATGTCCCATGAGGCCGGGCCGCAAGCGCCCTCGCGGGACAAGACTCGTCCAAAGACCATCCAGAAGCATCGAACGGAGAAGCATCCAATGAAGCATTCCTTCCCCCTGCGCGAGGTGAGCCTGGCCGCTGCTGCGGTCATCGGCCTCGGCGCCGCCGGAACGGCCACTGCCGCCGGCCAGGATCCGGGCCGCTACGTGACCGGCGACTTCCACAACCACACCACCTGCTCCGACGGCCAGATCTCGGTGCAGAAGCTGGTCAACAAGTCGGTGGACACCTACGGCCTCGACTGGTTCATCATGGCCGGCCACGGCGGCGGCGGCACGCGCAACTGCCTGCTCGTCGACGACGCTTCGGTGGAAACGCCCGCCAGCAACCCCTACGTTCCCGGCCAGGGTCCGGCCACGACCTGGGCCGACAGCATCGGCATCGACAAGGTCAAGGGCGACCGCGCGGCGCAGGGCTACATGTACCGCTGGCAGTCGATCCAGGAATTCCAGTACCCGGTTCTGGAGCAGATGGCGGCCGCGAAGAAGAAGCCGATCTTCATCGGCCTCGAGTCCGTCGCCCCGGGCCACGAGCACATCAACGTTGCGGTCACCGACGGCCAGCTGCCGGCGGTCGGCACCGGCAACGCGACGGCGATGGCGCAGTGGGAATACTGCTTCGATCGCGCCGACAGCGACCTGAGCCAGGGCGGCGGACAGGGCTGGGACTGCTCGGTGCCCGGCAGCACGGCGAAGAACGCGCTGCTCGACCCGCGCGGCCGCAAGCTTGCCAACGAGCACAACAGCGGCCAGCTCGGCCACGAGAAGACGGTCGAGTCGCTGAAGTGGCTCGCCGCGAACCATCCGAACACCAGCTACCACATCCCCGCGCACCTCGAGCGCGCCGGCCCGTTCAGCCCCACCAGCAGCCGCGGCTTCAACGTCGAGCACCTGCGCAACTTCAACAACGCGGCGCCGACCGTGGCCTTCGGCATGGAAGGCGGGCCGGGCCACCAGGCCAATCGCAACCGCAGCTACGGCAGCGGCGCGGTGGGCGGCGGCACCTACGGCGGTGCGGGCTTCTACGCAGCCCAGGTGGGCGGCGTGTGGGACGCGCTGCTGGGCGAAGGCCGCAACTGGTTCATCTTCAACAACTCCGACTACCACGCCCGCGGCATGTTCGGCCCGGACGATCGCCGCTCGACCAACGACCAGTACCCCGGCGAGTTCAACAAGACCTACGTGCTGACCCGCACCGCGGGCAAGGCGCTGACGCCGCAGGCGATCGTCGACGGGATGCGCAGCGGCAACGCGTACTACGTCAACGGCGACCTGATCGACAAGATGGCATTCGTGGTCTGCCGGGTCGAGGGCAAGTCGCAGGGCAAGGGCAAGCATCCGCACGAGCAGCAGGTGGCCAAGGCCGCGGCCGAGGGCACCGGCTTCTTCAACCCGAACTGCGCGCAGCAGGGCGAGAAGCTGGTGGTGAGCCCGGGGCAGGACCTGATGGTGATGGCGATCATGCGCGATCCCGAGGGCAAGAACCTGTCGCCGTACAGCTTCCCGAACCCGTCGCTGCTGCAGGTGGGCATCTCCCAGCCGCTGGACCAGCCCGTGCTGGACCACGTCGACCTGATCGGCGGCAAGGTGACCGGCTACGTCGACCCGTCCGACACCGCCCGCTACGCCGGCCTGATCAACACGCCGGCAGCCACCAACCCGAGCACCGCCGTGATGGCGACCTTCAACGAGGCCAACTGGCAGGCGCTGCCGGGCGGCTGGAAGCGGATGTCCTACCGGATCAAGGGCGTCCAGGACTCGCAGTACCTGCGCCTGCGCGGCAGCAACATGCCGGCCGCGGTGCCCAACGAGACCGACAGCCAGGGCAACCCGCTGATCGACACGCTGGCCGACAACATCGTCTGCTCCGATGCGGCCTGCCCCGATCACCTGACCGCGGTGAGCGGCGGCCGCCGTCTCGACAATGACGTCGAGGCCTGGACCGACCTCTGGTTCTACAGCAACCCGGTCTTCATCGAAGTCAAGGGTTCGACGGTGGTGGCAGGCATCAGGTAAGCCCCCCGACGGCCGGCCGCGGGCGCGTCG
>JBKHVS010000001.1:34157-55482 GCA_046569945.1 Gammaproteobacteria bacterium
CTGGCGCCCGCGGCCGGCGCCTCCCGAGCCGGCCCGTGGCCGGCTTGATGCGTTTCCGGTATCCAGAATTGAATTCCTCCGCTGTCTCCCATTCGACGCCGACGGGCGTGGACGCCGCCGCTGCACTGCCGAGCTCGGCCGCCCCGAGGACGGCCTGGCTGCTGATGGCGATGTCCGGCTTCGCGGGCCTGGCCCTGCAGATCGCCTGGACCTACCAGTTCGGCATCTGGCTCGGCCACGAGGCGGTTGCCGTGCTCGCGGTGATCGCCGGCTTCTTCGGCGGGCTCGCGCTGGGCGCCTTCGCGCTGGGGCCGCGCATCCTGCGAAGCCGGCACCCGGGCCGCTGGTATGCGGGACTGGAAGCGGGCATCGGCCTGTGGGCGCTGCTGCTGGCCATGTCGATGCCGCATGCCGGCGCCTGGCTCACCGTGCTGATCGGCGCGCAGCCCGATCCGGTGCAGCACTGGGGCTTCGCGTTCGCCGGCACCTTCCTGCTGCTGCTGCCGGCCAGCGCGGCGATGGGGGCCACGCTGCCCGCGATGCAGCGGGTGCTCGACCGGCTGGCCCACCAGGGCTACGCGCTGGGCGGGCTCTACGCAGCGAACACCGCGGGAGCGATGGCCGGGGCGCTGGCCGCCGCCTTCGTCCTCGCCCCCGCGTTCGGCTACACCGCTACCACCGCTGTGGCGGCGGTGCTGAACCTCGCCTGCGCAGCGATCGCCTGGACCCTCTTCGGCGCGCAGGACCGAACGCCCGGGGCTGCCGGGACATCGGCGCAGCGCCGCCCCGCCCTGCTGTGGCTGCTTGCGCTCACCGGCCTGCTGGGCATCGGCTACGAAGTGATCGTGATCCGCGTGCTGGCGCGGATCTCCGAGAACACCGTCCACACCTACACGCTGGTGCTGGCGGTCTACCTGGCAGGCACCGCCGCCGGGGCAGCGCTCTACCAGCGCCACCTCGCCGGCGCCCCGGATGGCGCCCGCCTGCGCGCCCGGCTGCTCGCAGCCCTGGCGCTGTGCTGCGTGGCGGGCCTCTACGGGCTGGGGTTCGGCGAGCAGGCCGGAGCCGCGCTGCAGCAGGCGATCGGAGCCGGCGTCGCCTCGGCGATCGGCGCCGAGGCGCTGGCGGCCGCGCTGGCCTTCGTGCTGCCGACGATGGCGATGGGCGCGCTGTTCAGCCACCTCTGCGTGGAGGCGCGCGATGCCGGCTGGTCCTTCGGCACCGCCATCGCCGCGAACACGCTGGGGGCAGCCCTGGCCGCCCCCGTCTTCGGCGTGGCGCTGCTGCCATGGCTGGGCGCGGAAGCGGTGCTCGCGGCAATCGCGCTGGGCTACGTCGCGCTGCTGCCGCGCAGCGCCTGGCGCGGGCTGCTGCCGTGGACGCCGCTGGCCGCCGGCGCGGCGGCGGTGCTGGCCGCCCCTGGGCTGGACTTCCTGAAGCTGCCCGAAGGCGGCCGCGTGATCTCCCACTCGGTCGGGGCCATGGCCTCGGTCAGCGTGATCGAGGACGCGCAGGGGGTGCGCCGCCTGCACATCGACAACCGGGCGCAGGAAGGCAGCAACGTGACGCGCGTGGCCGACGCGCGCCAGGCATGGATCCCGCTGCTGCTGCATCCCGAGCCGCGCACCGCGCTGTTCCTGGGCCTCGGCACCGGGGTGACCGCTGCGGCTGCGGCGGCCGAGCCCGGCCTGCGGGTGGACGCGGTCGAACTCCTGCCCGAGGTGGCGGACGCAGCCGCGCTCTTCGTTCCCGGCCTCGGCGAGCCCGGCAGTCCCGGCACGCCGCGCGTGCTGATCGCCGATGCGCGCCGCTTCGTGCGCGCCGGCGCCGAGCGCTACGACGTCGTGGTCTCGGATCTCTTCCACCCGGCGCGCAGCGGATCGGCCGCGCTGTACACGGTGGAGCACTTCGCGGCGGTGCGCCGGCGGCTCGCCGGCGACGGCGTGTTCTGCCAATGGCTGCCGCTGCACCAGATGGACCTGGACACGATGCGCAGCATCGTGCGCGCCTTCCTGGAGGTCTGGCCGAAGGGCGCGGCGCTGCTGGCCACCAACAGCCTGGACACACCGGTGATCGGCCTGGTGTCGCGCGCCGACGACCGGCCCCTGCTGCACGACGGGCTGGCCGCGCGCCTGGAGGCCGCCCGCAGCGCCGCAGCGCTCCAGGGCCTGCAACTGGACGACGCCTTCGCGGTGCCGGGCAGCCTGGTGGCCGACGCAGCCTCGCTGGCGCGCTTCGCCGCAGGCGCTCCGGCCAACCGGGACGACCGTCCCGTGGTCGCCCATCGGGCGCCACGCGCCACCTACGCGCCGGAGGCGACGCCGCGCGAACGCCTTCGCGCCTTCCTGGCGCAGTCGACGCGCGAGCCGGAGTTGCTGTTCGGCTCCGCGCGGCCGGCGGCCGAATGGCGTGCGCGCGTGAGTGCCTACTGGTCGGCACGCGACCGCTACCTCGAGGCCGGCATGGCCGTGCGCCCCAGCCCGGACCTGCGCGCGATGCTTGCCCAGGTGCAGGCGCCGCTGCTCGAGGTGCTCGGCACCAGCCCCGACTTCCGTCCCGCGCGCGAGCCGCTGCGGGCGATGGCCGGCGCGCTCGCCCGCGAGGACGCGGCGGCCGCGCAGGCACTGATCGACGCCCTCCCCGTGGCGCTCCCGCTTCGACCCCCCTCTACGGACTCACGATGAACCAACCCAAGGCAGGCCGCGACGCTGCGGCGGAAAACCCCACCTCGTCACGCACCGCCCCCGCCGGCCGCGCCCGCTGGCTGCGCGATCCCCTGGTGCACTTCCTCGTCTTCGGCGCCGTGGTGTTCGCAGTGGACTACGCGATCGCCTCGCGCCAGGAGGATCCCTCGACGATCACGCTGGGCGCCGAAGCCGACGCGGAGATCCGCAAGCTCTTCTCCGACGCGCGCGGCCGCGAGCCCGACGCGCAGGAGCTGGCCGCGCTGCGCCAGCGCTGGTTCGACAACGAGCTTCTGTACCGCGAGGGCCTCGCGCTGGGCCTGGACCGCGGCGACAGCGCGATCCGCGAGCGCGTGATCTACAAGGCGCTCAACGTGCTCCAGGCGGACCTCGAGGTGCCTGCGGCGGACGAAGAGACACTGCGCGCCTGGTTCGAGAAGGAGCGCCTGCGCTACGACGACCCGCCTCGGGTGGACCTGCTGGAAGCCGTGCTTCCGGGCAGGCCGACGCTCGAGGAGGTGAAGGCCTTCGCCGCCGCCCTGAACGCCGGCCAGCCCACCGAGCAGCAGGGCGGCCTGAGGGTGTTCAAGGGCCGGCCGGAGGCGACGATCGCAGACGGCTTCGGCGAGGAGTTCGCGCAGCGGATGGCAGCGCTCGAGGTCGGCGAGTGGCATGCGCTGGAGAGCAAGGACGGGCCGCGCGCGGTGCGCGTGGAGGGCCGGACCCCCGGCACCCCGGCCCGCTTCGAGGATCTCAGGGAGACGGTGCTGCAGGACTGGCGCGACCGTCGCATGCAGGAGATGCGCACCGATGCCGTGCGGGCGCTCGGCGAACGCTACAAGCTGCGGGTGGCCGGGGAGAACGCACGATGATCCGCGCGATGCACCGCCTGCGCCGGCTGCTGGCTGCGCTGACGCTGGCTGCCGGCGCACTGGGCGCCGCCCCGGCATGGGGGCACGAGCTCACGATGGCCGAGCTGAACATGCGCGAGCTGGCCCATGGGGAGTTCGTCTGGTCCTGGCTCGCGGCCGGCGGCACCCCGGTCGAGGAGGAGCTCACGCCGCGCTGGCCGGATTCCTGCGTCAGCGAGGAGCAGAGGCTGAGCTGCCCCGGCGGCCTGAACGGAAAGGTCTCGGTCAAAGGCGTCGGCGAGCGCTACTCGGCGGCGCTGCTGCGGATCACCTGGCTCGACGGCCAGCGCCGCGTCTACACGATCACCGAGGCCCAGCCGGAGGCGATGCTGTTCGGGGGCGCCGACGATGCCCGCGGCCGCGGCGAGATCGTCACGGCCTACGCAATGCTCGGGGTCGAGCACATCCTGGGCGGAATCGACCACCTGCTGTTCGTCGTCTGCCTGCTGTTCCTGGTGGGCTTCAACCGGCGGCTGGTCTGGACGATCACTGCGTTCACCGTGGCGCACAGCCTCACGCTGGCCAGCAGCGCGCTCGGCCTGCTGACGCTTCGAAGCGGCCCGGTGGAAGCGACGATCGCGCTGTCGATCATGCTGGCGGCCGTCGAGGCGCTGCGCCGCCGCGACACGTTCACCCAGCGCTGGCCCGCGGTGGTGGCCTTCCTGTTCGGGCTGGTGCACGGGCTGGGCTTTGCCGGCGCGCTCGAGGAGATCGGCCTGCCCGAGCAGCATGTGTGGATCGCGCTGCTGACCTTCAACCTGGGCGTGGAAGCCGGGCAGCTGATGGTGGTGGCGGCCGCCTGGCTGCTGACCAGGGCGATCGGCTCGCTGCCGGCCGCGCGCGCAGCGCGCACGCCGGCGCTCTACCTGATCGGCGTGCTGGCCGCGTGGTGGTCCTGGCAGCGCCTGGCTTCGATCGTGGTGGCCGCATGAGGCGGCTGGGACTGAAGTTCCTGGCGGCGGGGCTGTCGGTGCTGACCGCGGCCGCATGCAGCGATCGCCCGACGACCGACGCCGGCGCAGCCTCCCCCTTCGGCAATGGGGCCAGCCAGGCAGCACCGGACCCGACGGCGCCCCCCTCCGGCGGCATGCCGGGTCCTTCGCTCGGCGCCTCGATGCTGCAGAACCTGGCCGCGGCCGGACCGGCGCTGCCCGAAGTGGCTGGCGGGCTCGGACTGTACGAACTGGAGGCGGTCGGCGAAATCGAGCTCGACGGCGACCGGGTCGAGCGCAGCTACCGCGCCACCCTGGTCAACCGGGGCGCCCCGCTGGTCAGCTCCGAGCTGCTGCTGCGCGACGCGGGGCCGCGCGTCGAGATCGTATCGGGCCGCATGCGCGTCGCTGCGCTGGGACCCGAGGAGCGTGCCACCCCTGCCGAAACGCTGGTGCTGCGCCATCCGTCGGGCCTGTCGATCGATCCCGAGCGGCTGCGCTGGGAGCTGCGGGAAGCCGAAGACCGCGAAGGACCCGGGGGCGCGCTGCTGCGCGGCGAGCTGCAGGACCCCGCTGCCGCGGCGCTGCGCGGCTTCACCGCCGCAGCGCCGCCCGCGTTCGCGCCCCAGCCCCTGCAGATCGAGGCGGTGCTTGCGCAGGCGGCCACCGTCGGCCAGGTCAACGACGCCCTGCGGCGGACCGCGACCCGGATCGCGGGCATGCGGCCCCACAACAGGATGCTGACGCTGAGGATGGAGGCCGGCACCGGCGCGGCCTCGATGCAGCAGCGCCTCGAACTGCTGCAGGCCTCCGGCGCTTTCGAGCGTCTGCGGCCGGTTCATGCGCCGGCGAGCGGTCCCGCGGGACGCGCCGCCGGCCCCGGGGAGCTGCCGCCGCCGGATCCCGAGCCGGACTTCGACGACCACCGCGACGTCTGACGCGCGCTGCGCGCCGGCTTCTCCGGCGCCCGGCACGCCCGGCGCCTGCTGCCGGGACGCGCCGCGCAGGCGCCCCGGCGCCTTGTCCTACAGCCTCATCGTCAGCGTCAGCCGGAAGCTGCGCCCCTCGATCGGATGGAAGTGGACGTCGTCGACAGGCGCGGACTCTCCGCGCAGCTGAGACGCGTAGTAGTAGTCGATCGCCGAGTGGCGGCTGTCGAGCAGGTTGAAGCCGTCCAGCGCCAGCGACATCCTCTCGTTGAGCCGGTAGCCGATGCGCCCGTTGAGCGTTGCGGTCGCCTTCGAGCGAACCGAGTCGTCCTCGACCAGCGCCCGCGGGCCGAACCAGCGCAGCTGCAGCGCGCCCGACCAGGGGCCGAGCCCGTCCACCGACGCAGCAAGGCTCGCCACCCCCTCGACCGCGCCGGGTATCCGCCTGCCCTCGGGCGCAGGGTCCCGGAAGCGCGCCGAGGCGAACGCGACGTCGGCATCCAGCGTGAGCCAGCGCTTGGGCTTGTAGTAGTTGGCCAGCTCGAACCCGACCCGCCGGCTCGGCCGCGAAGCCTCGGTGGCGCCCGCGTCGCCGATGAACAGAAGTTCCGATTCCAGGTCCAGCACGAAGAGCGCGAAGGCGCTCTGTAGGCCCGACAGCGGTTCGGTGCGCAGGCCCACCTCGAAGCCCCGCGAGCGCGCCAGCGGCGTCACCCTGGTCGCGGGCTCGCCGCTGGCCGGGTCCACCGAGATCGTCGTGCCGCGGGCGTCGTTGCTGTGGAAACCCCCGCCGGCGTTGATGTAGTACTCGGTGCGTCCGAACGGGCCGAAGATCAGGCCGAGCTTCGGATTGGCGATGGTGTCGCTGGCGCGGCCGGAATTCAACGGGTTGTCGCTGTCGACGTCGAAGCGGTAGTGGTCGACCCGCGCGCCGAACACGGAGCGGAACACCGGCGACCAGGCGGTGGTGTTCTGAAGGTACAGGCCGACGCTGCCCTCGACGATGCGGTCGCGGCGCACGACGCCGATCGTGGCGCGCTCGCGCGTCTTCAGCAGCGCATTGCGGATGTTGTCGTTCTGGAACTGGATGCCGACCGTGGTCTCGGAGTCGCGGCCCAGCAGGCTGCCGAACATGCTGTGGCTGGCGTTGACCGCAGTGCTGACGCGGCGGTCGGGCTGGGCGAACTGGTCCCCGTTCTCCGGGTCGTCCATCCAGTAGGTGAAGTTCGAGAAGAGGTCGAGCTTCGAGTCGATCACGTAGGCGCCGACCCGGCTGGCGCTGCCGTTGCCGGCGCGCCGCCAGTCGGCGGACAGGCTGTAGCGGCTGGCGCTGCCGCCGGAGCTCGGATCGACGGTGTCGAAGCGGCCCAGCGAGCCGTCCTCGACCGCGCGCCGCGGGATCTGGTCGGTGGCGTTCCAGCGACCGCCGTAGCCCATCGCGGTGACGCTCCAGCCGTTGCGGCGGTCGCCCTCCGAGTAACGCAGCACGCCGTTGAACTTGCGGAAGCGGTCCGGATTCACGAAGGGGCCGTCGTTGTGCAGGCCCTCGATCGCGTACAGCAGGTGGCCGCGGCCGGCCGCGACCGAGTCGGCGAGCACCGCCCGGCGAAAGCCGTTGCCGCCGGCGCCGATGCTGGCGATGCCGCGCTCCAGGCGGTCGGCATAGGTGATCTCGACCGCGCCTGCCGAGGCGAAATCGCCTTCGCTCGCGTCGTAGGGACCCTTCTTGTAGCGCAGGCCGCTGGCGAGCTCGGGGATCACGAAATTCAGGTCGGTCCATCCCTGGCCGTGCGCGTGGCTGCGCTGGTTGACCAGCATGCCGTCCACCGTCGTGCGCAGGTCGGTGCCATGGTCCAGGTTGAAGCCGCGCAGGTAGAACTGGTTGGCCTTGCCCTCGCCGCTGTGCTGGCTCACCACGAGGCCGGGCGCGGCCTCCAGAAGCTCGCCGGGACGGTAGACCACCCGGGCCTCGATCTGCTCGCGCGTCACGGTGCCGACGCTGGCCGAATCGGCCACGCCGATCTGCTCGGCGGATCCGCCGACCACCACCACCCTCTCGAGGACCTGCTCTCCACCGGCCCGGACTGCGGGGGAAGCCAGAACGCAGGCCAGCACTGCGAGGCTGCATGCCGGGACGCGCATCGCCCCGATACGACATCGAATCGTCACAGGAAACTCTCCGGTCCGCGCCGCGCGCGGACACCATTCACCCCCGGCCCCGGATCGCACGAGTGCGCGGCAGCCGTTCATGGAGGATGCACCCTGGACGCGCGCACGCGGCCGCCTCTGGCGGACCTCGGAAGCGCAGCGCGAACGGGAAGGAATGCGCCGCCGTGTCCGCGGCGGCGCGACTCGACCATCGACCGGCTCAGCCGATCGGGGGTCGTTCCAATGGCGGGATGGGCCGCGACTCGAAAGACACGCCAGGCAGCGCGGCGTGGCGCCCGCGCGCGCCCGGCTGGAGGGGCGGCACGCGGCCACCGAGGGCCGCCTCGAGGTCGAGGAGCATTCGCTTGCCGCCGGAACGGACCGGCGCCGCGCCGTTGCCGGCGGCCTCTTCGGCAAGCATCACCACCCGGCAGTGCCGGGTCCGTGCGCATGGTCGCCCGCCGGCCGTGCATGGCGGTGGCCATGATCATGATCGTGCTGCCCGCCCGACGCGTGAACTGCCAGCAGGTGGAGGTGGGCGCCGGCGCCGGCCCGGGCGATCGCCTGCCAGCCAGCCTGCCAGGCTACGCACAAGGCGAGCAGCACCAGCAGCCATCCGCAGGCGCTGCGGGAGACTGGCCGCGGGCGGCGGACGCAGGCCGGCATCGCGCCGGCGGCGCGCCCGCGGTCCCCCTCCCTGCTTCCTATGCACGAACCCACGCCAGGCTTCCCGAACATGCGGCCGCTCCAGCGTCGGCCGCAGCGCGCATTGTCAGGCCCGAATGTTCAGCGGGCATGACAGCCGGGGGATCGCCCAGGCAATCCCCGTTCAGCCCCCGCCGTCCACCCGCACGTTCTGCCCGTTCACGTAGGCATTCAGGTCGGAGACCAGGAAGGCCACCGTGGCGGCGACGTCCTCGGGCACGCTGACCCTGCCGAAGGGCGAGCCCGCGTCCAGCATGTGGATGTCGGCGCTGCCGCGGGCCTTCGCCAGCCGGCGGCCCATGTCGGTGTCGGTCAGCGTGGGGCTCACGACGTGGGTGCGGATCCCGTGGCTGCGCTCCTCCTTGGCCAGGGTGTGCGCCAGCGCCTCCATTGCCGCCTTGGCGATGTTGTAGGGCGCGCCGTTGGCGGCATGACGCAGGGTGGCCACGCTGGAGATCATCACGATGTCGCCGCGCCCGAGGGTGCGCATCTGCGGCAGCAGCGCCTGCGCCAGGTGGAAGGGCCCCATCACGTGCACGCCGAACAGGCGTTCGGGCTCGGCGGGATCGGTGTCGATGACCGCCCTGCCGCGGCTGGCGATGCCGGCGTTGTTGACGAGCACGTCCACCCCGCCCAAGTCGGCCAGCACCTCCTGGGCCAGGCGCTGCGCGTCCTCGCGCCGCTCGACCGACGCGGCGTAGGCGCGCGCCTTGCGCCCGAGCGCCTGCACTGCGGCCACGGTCTCGGCCGCGGCCTCGGCGTCGCGGTTGTAGTTGACCGCGATGTCGGCGCCGGCCTGCGCAAGCTGGAGGGCGATTGCGCGGCCGATGCCCCGGCTGGCGCCGGTGACCAGCGCGACGCGGCCGGCGAGGGAAATCTGCAGGGTCATGGAGTCTCCTCTGGAGATGGACGGGATGCGCGATTCGACCACGGAAGCGGCGCGGCGCGCCCGCTTTGGCCTATATTCCCGGACTTCCCCGCCCCGGACGCAGCCCTTGCAGACTCCAGCACCCGACGGCCAGGCCCGCCCCGCCGCGCAGCGGACCCAGGCCGCGCGCCCCCGGCTCGGCTGGCCCCTGCGCCCGCTGCTTCACCGCGCGCTGCTGCGCGGGCTGCGCGCGCCGCGGATGGCGCACGACCCGCCGATCGCCCGGCTGGCGCAAGGCGCGCGCCACGCCGCCCGGCTGGAGACGCTGCGCCTGCGGGGCGCGAGGGGCCAGACGCTGGCGGCCTGGCTGCTGATTCCGGACGTGCGGCTGCCGGCGCACGAGAGCGCAGGGGCAGAGCGTCCGGAGGCCGGGAAGCCCGCGTCAGGGCGCTGCGGGACGGGGCGCCCCAGCGCGAGCGACGGGTCCTGCGCCTCCAGGGCCTGCCGCGCCGCGCCTGCCCGCGGTGCTGGCGATGCACGGCTGGGGCGCGAACGCGTCGACGCTGTGGCCCGCGGTCGATCCGCTCCTGGCCGCGGGCTTCGCGGTGATGCTGCTGGACGCGAGCTGCCACGGCGAGAGCGGCGACGAGGCCTTCACCTCGCTGCCCCGCTTCGCCGAGGACATCGCCACGGCGCTCGAGGCGCTGTGCGCCCATCCCGAGGTGGATCGCGGCCGGATCGCGCTTCTCGGCCATTCGGTCGGCGCGGGCGCCGCGCTGCTGCATGCCGCGCGCTCGGCGGAAGATCCTGCGGCTGGGCCCTGCCCCGTGCGCGCGGTGGTCAGCCTGTCGGCCTTCGCGCACCCGGCCGAGATGATGCAGCGCTGGATGGTAGAGCATCGCATTCCCCGCCGGGTCCTGGGCAACGCGATCCTCGGGCACGTGCAGGAGGTGATCGGCGAGCGCTTCGAGCGCATCGCGCCGGTGAACACCATCGCCGCGCTGGCCTGCCCGGTGCTGCTGGTGCATGGCCGCCACGACGCCACGGTGCCGATGGCGGACGCGCTGCGCCTGCGCGACGCGCAGCCACGGGCCGAGCTGCTGGTGGTGGACGCCGACCACGACCTGCGGGCCGCGCTGGCGCCGCAGGGCGCGCGCATCGTCGAATTCCTCGAGCAGGCGCTGGGCTGAATGCGCTTTTCCCGCGGACGACAGGCGGCTATCTTCCGATCACACTCCCGGGAGACCAGCGATGGCATCGAGGCATGACGTGGTGGTCGTCGGCGGCGGCCTGGCCGGCATCGTCACCGCGCTGGAGGCTCTGCGCGCAGGGCTGTCCGTCGCGCTGGTGGACCGCGACACCCCCGAGCGCCTAGGCGGGCTGGCACTCTGGGCCTTCGGCGGGATGGCCCTGGTGGGCACGCCGCTGCAGGCGCGCATGGGCATCCCGGACACTCCGGAGCGGGCGCTGCGCGACTGGATCCGCTTCGGCGGGGTGCGCGAGGAGGACCCGCTGCCGCTGGCGTGGGCCCGTCACTACGTCGAGCACTCGCGCACGCAGGTGCACGACTGGCTGCTGGCCGAGGGCCTGAAGTTCATGCCCGCGGTGAACTGGGTGGAGCGCGGGCTGCACGGCGACGGCAACAGCCTGCCGCGCTACCACGTGCTGTGGGGCACGGCGCGCGAGCTTGCACGGCGCATGATCGCCGCGCTGCGCAGCGCCGATGGCGGCGGACGGCTCACGCTCCTGCACCGTCACCGCGTGACGGCGCTGCAGCACGGCGCCGGGCAGGTGACCGGCGCGCTGGCGATCGACGAGACGAGCGGTGCCGAACTGCGCCTGGACGCCCCCGTGGTGGTGCTGGCAATGGGCGGCATCAACGGCAGCCACGAGGAGTGCCGCGCCAACTGGCCGAAGGACCGGCCGATGCCGGCTGCGATGCTCAACGGCGCCCATCCCCACGCGGACGGCAGGCTGCACCGATGGGTGGCTGCGACGCTGGACGGCAGCATCACCCACGCTGGCGAGATGTGGAACTACGCCGCCGGCTTCCCGCATCCCCGGCCGCACTTCGAGGGTCACGGGCTTTCGGCCATCCCCTGCAAGTCGGCGCTGTGGCTGGACCACCGGGGGATGCGCATCGGGCCGGAGCCGCTGGTCACCGGTTTCGACACCCACTGGCTCTGCCAGCGCGTGGCCGCGCAGGACAGGCCATGGACCTGGCACCTGCTGAACTGGAGGATCGCGAAGAAGGAGTTCGCGATCTCCGGCGCCGAGCACAACGCGCGCATCCGCGACATGCAACTGCCCGCCTTCCTGCTCGAGACGCTGCTGGGGAACACGCGCCTGGTGCGCCAGATGCAGCGCGAGAGCGCGGACTTCCTGGTCGACGGCACGCTTGCGGGGCTGGCCGCGAAGATGAACGCGCTGACCGGCACGCAGGACGTCGACGCTGCGGTGCTGCAGGCCACGGCCGACGCCTTCGACGCCAACTTCGCGCGCGGCAGCAGGCTGCACAACGACGACCAGATCCGCCGCATCCTGCACGCGCGCCAGTGGGGGCCGGACAAGCTGCGCACCTGCAGGCCTGCGCCGCTGCAGAAGCGCGGCGCCGGCCCCTTCATCGCGATCCGGATGCAGCTGATCACGCGCAAGAGCCTGGGCGGGTTGCAGACCGACCTGCAGAGCCGCGTGCTCGACGCCGCGGGCAGTCCGATCGGCGGCCTCTACTGCGTCGGCGAGGCGGCCGGCTTCGGC
The DNA here is from genome assembly GCA_046569945.1 of Gammaproteobacteria bacterium. Taxonomy (GTDB): domain Bacteria; phylum Pseudomonadota; class Gammaproteobacteria; order Burkholderiales; family Burkholderiaceae_E; genus Quisquiliibacterium. The sequence continues at coordinate 46,092 of JBKHVS010000001.1, forward strand.
GGCGGCGGCGCGCACGGCGAGCGCTCGCTCGAAGGCAGCTTCCTGCCCGGCTGCATCCTCACCGCGCGGCGGCGGCGCGCTCCTTCACTGCCGGCCGCGGGCTCTGAGCCCGATCATCCCGTCCCGAGGAGATTTCCGATGCCCAACGGCGCCCAAGCCCTGATGAAGACCCTGGTCGATGCCGGGATCGAGGTCTGCTTCACCAACCCGGGCACCTCGGAGATGCACTTCGTCGCCGCGCTCGATTCGGAGCCGAAGATGCGCGCGGTGCTCGCGCTGTTCGAGGGCGTGGCCACCGGCGCCGCCGACGGCTACGCGCGGATGGCCGGCAAGCCCGCGGCGACGCTGCTGCACCTGGGCTGCGGCCTGGGCAACGGGCTGGCGAACCTGCACAACGCGCGCAAGGGCAAGGTGCCGGTGCTCAACATCGTGGGAGACCACGCCACTTTCCACGTGCCCTTCGACGCGCAGCTGCAGTCGGACATCGAGACCGTGGCGCGCAACGTGTCGCCCGGTTTCGTGCGCACCTCCCGGCGCACCGGCGAGCTGTGCAGCGACGCGGTCGAGGCCATCGCCGCGGCGCGCGGTCTGCCGGGCCAGGTGGCCACGCTGATCCTGCCCGCCGACGTCTCCTGGGGCGACGGCGGCATCTACTGCCCGCCGCCGCCGCCGCCCCGGCCAGAGGCCGCGGACGACGCGGTGGTGGCCGCGGTCGCGCAGGCGGTGCGCGCGGGGCGCAAGGCGGCGCTGCTGCTTGGCGGACAGGCGCTGCGCGAGCCGGCGCTGCTGGCCGGCCCCTTGCGCGACATGCTGGCCGATCCGCGCCTGCTGGTGCTGGCCGAGGTCTTCCCCACCCGGCTGGAGCGCGGCACCGGCCTGCCGGCGGTGGAGCGCATTGCCTACCTTGCCGAGCTGGCCGGCGTGCAGCTGGCCGACGTCGACCACCTGGTGCTGGTGGACGCCAAGGCGCCGGTGTCCTTCTTCGCCTACCCGGGCAAGACCAGCGACCTGGTGCCGCCGACCTGCACGGTGCACACGCTGGCCGCCCCGGCGCAGGACGCGCTGGCCAGCCTGGAGAAGCTGGAGCGCGCGCTGGGCGCGCAGGGCGCCCGGCCGGCGCTGCAGCCCGGCGGCCGGCCCGGCCGCCCGCGCGGCAGGCTCACCGCGGAGAAGGTCTGCAAGGCCGTCGGCCACCTGCTGCCCGAGAATGCGATCCTGATCGACGAGGCGATCACCTCGGGGCTGATGCTGGGGCCCTTCACCGCGGGCGCGCCGCGCCACGACCTGATCACGCTGACCGGCGGGGCCATCGGCCAGGGCCTGCCCAACGCGGTCGGCGCGGCGATCGCCTGCCCGGATCGTCCGGTGATCGCGCTGATCGGCGACGGCACCGCGATGTACACGATCCAGTCGCTGTGGACGCTGGCGCGCGAGCGGCTCGACGTCACCGCCATCGTCTTCAACAACGCGTCGTACTCGGTTCTGAACGTCGAGCTGGAGCGCGTCGGCGCCGAGCGCGTCGGCCCGAAGGCCCGCGCGCAGCTGGACCTTGCCGCCCCGCAGCTCGACTTCGCACGAATGGCGCAGGGCATGGGCGTGGACGGCGTGCGCACCACGACGGCCGAGGAGTTCGCGCGAGCGCTGGAGCGCGCCCTGGCCGCGCCCGGACCGCACCTGATCGAGGCGGTGGTGCCGCAGTCGCTCAGCGGGCTCAAGCGCCGGCTGCTGCCCTGGCTGCTGCGCTCGCTGCCGGGGCTGCCGCCGGCGGTGGCGCGGGCGGTGAAGCGGAAGATCGCTCCCTGAGGAAGCACCCGCAAGCGGATCCGGATCGCACGAAGCGGATCGGCCGATCCGGGCGGCGAAGGCCTCGGCCCTGCACCAAAGCGTCGCCGGCGTCGAGGAAGCGGATCGGCGGCCCCGGCTCCGCGCGCTCCTCGCCGATACACTGCTGCCAGGGCGGTCCGGACCGGATGCGCGCGGTGAGGCGCGGCGCCGGCCCGGGTCTTGAGGCACATCCGGGCCGGCATGCCCGTACAGCGAGGAACCCCCGTGAGGAAAGTTGAAGCAGCAACCCTGGACTCGATCTCCGATTACCGCATGGTCGATGCGCCCGCGCCCACGCCGGAGCCGGGCGAAGTGGTGGTGCGGGTGGGGGCCTGCGGCGTCGGCTACGTGGATGCGCTGGTGTCGCTGGGGCGCTACCAGGTCAAGCCGCCGCTGCCACATGTGCCCGGGCAGGAGGTCGGCGGCCGGGTCCACGCGATCGGCGAGAGCGTCCAGGGACTGGCCCTCGGCGATCGCGTGATGGCGCAGGTGCGCGGCGGCTTCTCCGAGCTGGCGATCGCACCGGCCGGATCGGTGCTGAAGATTCCCGACCGGATGAGCTACGCGCAGGCGGCCAGCTTCCGCGTCAACTACGTCACCGCGCTGCACGGCCTGCGCGAGCGCGCGCGGCTGGCCCCCGGCGAGACGCTGGTGGTCATCGGGGCCGCCGGAGGCGTCGGTTCCGCGTCGATCCAGGTGGGCAAGAAGCTGGGCGCGCGGGTGATCGCGGTGGCATCCACGCCCGAGAAGCGGGCCTTCGCCGAGCGGATGGGCGCGGACCACGCGATCGACTCGGCCGCGGAGGGTTTCCGCGACCGCCTGAAGGCCCTCTGCGGCAAGCAGGGGCCGGACGTCGTCTTCGATCCGGTCTGCGGACCGCTCTTCGAGCCGGCCTTCCGCTCGCTGGGCTGGCGCGGCCGGCATCTGGTCGTCGGCTTCGCCGGCGGGCCGATCCCGGCGCTGCCCGCCAACCTGCCGCTGCTCAAGGGCGCTGCGCTCGTCGGAGTGGACGTGCGCCAGTTCTTCCTCTTCGAGGCGGAGCTGGCCTCGTCGCACCTGTCGGAGCTGCTGTCGTGGGTGGGCGACGGATCGCTGTCGCCCCCCGTCGGCCGCGAGTTCGCGTTCGAGGAGTTCATCCCGGCGCTGGAGTACGCACTCTCCGGCAAGGGCCAGGGCAAGACGATCCTGAGGGTGTCCGCCGAGGGCTGACCGGCGCCGCCGATCAGCGCTCGACCGCGAGCGCCACGCCCATGCCACCGCCGATGCACAGCGCCGCCAGGCCCTTCTTCGCGTCGCGCCGCTGCATCTCGTGCAGCAGCGTGACCAGGATGCGGCAACCGCTCGCGCCGATCGGATGCCCGATCGCGATCGCGCCGCCGTTGACGTTCACGCGCGCCGGATCGATCTCCAGCACCTTGTTGACCGCACAGGCCTGCGCGGCGAAGGCCTCGTTCAGCTCGTAGAGGTCCACGTCGCCCGCCCCCCAGCCGGCGCGCTGCAGCGCCTTGCGGCTGGCGGGCACCGGGCCCATGCCCATGGTCGCCGGGTCCAGCCCGCTGGTGCCGAAGCTGGCGATGCGGGCCAGGGGCTTCAGGCCCAGCTCGGCGGCCTTGCGCGCGCTCATCACCACCACCGCGGCAGCGCCGTCGTTGATGCCGCTGGCGTTGCCCGCGGTGACGCTGCCCGCCTTGTCGAAGGCCGGCCGCAGGCCAGCGAGGCCTTCGGAGCTGGTCTTGCGGTTGACGAACTCGTCGGCTGCGAAGACGATCGGGTCGCCCTTCTTCTGCGGCAGCGTGACCGGCACGATCTCGTCGCGGAACCTGCCGGCCTCCTGCGCCGCGGCCGCCTTCTGCTGGCTGGCCAGCGCTAGCGCATCCTGCATCTCGCGCGAAATGCCGTGCGCCTTCGCGACGTTCTCGGCGGTGATCCCCATGTGGTACTGGTTGTAGACGTCCCACAGACCGTCGACGATCATCGAGTCGATCATCTTCCAGTCGCCCATGCGCTGGCCGTCTCGGCTGTTCAGCAGCACGTGCGGGCTGGCGCTCATGTTCTCCTGGCCGCCCGCAACGACGATCTCGCTGTCGCCCCAGGCCACCGCCTGCGCCGCCAGCATCACCGCCTTCAGTCCGCTGCCGCAGACGGCGTTGATCGTCAGCGCCGGTGTTTCCCTGGGAACGCCGGCCGCCATCATCGCCTGGCGCGCCGGATTCTGGCCGGCGCCCGCGGCCAGGACCTGTCCCATGATGACCTCGCCCACCTGCGCCGGATCGAGCTTCGCGCGCGCAATGGCCTCGCGGATCGCGATCGCGCCGAGTTCGGTCGCCGGCGTCTTCGCGAGTGTTCCCCCGAACTTGCCGACGGCGGTACGCGCCGCGGAAACGATGACGATGTCGTCCATGATCCTTCTCCTGGTTGATTGCGGACACTGCTGGAGGCTGCTCGCGGACGCCCGGGGCAGATGAGGCACGGGCGGCCAACCCGGGCCTCGTCGACCCGCGCATCTACGGATCATGGCGCCTGGCGGGCGGCGCGTACAGCCCACTGCCCCGGCCGCCTGGCCCGGCCGCCTGGCCCGGAGACGCCGGCTGGCTAACCGAGATGCCGCCTGACCCAGGCGGCGTACGCGTCCATCCATTTCTGGACGAAGCCTCGGCTCGCCTGCCCGATGCCGCCATCGGCATCGAAAAACCCCTCCTTGGCCTGGAGGAAGGCCTCGGGCTGGCCGAGCGTCGGAACGTCCAGGTAGGCGAGCACGTTGCGAAGGTGCTGCTGCGCCAGCGCGGTGCCGATGGCGCCGATGGACACGCCGATCACGCCCGCGGGCTTGCCCGCCCAGGCGCTTTCGCCGTAGGGCCGGGAGGCCTGGTCGATCGCATTCTTCAGGACTCCCGGAATCGAGCGGTTGTACTCGGGCGTCACGAAGATCAGGCCCTGCGAGGCGGCGATCTCGCCCTTGAACCGCAGCACCTGCTCCGACGGGCGATCGTCGTCGTCCTGGTCGTAGAGCGGCAGGTCGCCGATCCGCAGCTGCCTGAGCCGGAAGTCCGGCGGGGCCAGCGCCTCCATCGCGGTCGCCAGCTTCCGGTTGAAGGAGTCTCGTCGCAGGCTGCCTACGACGACACCGATCTCGATCTGGCCCATGGCGATCTCCTTGATGGCTTCGGCGGTGGGTCCGCCGACAGCACGAGGCTACCGCGTCGGCGCGCAAACGCAAGCACCGCCGAGGAAGCGATCGGGGTGCCGGACTTCGGCACCAGCCGTGTCGACGGCTCCTGCAGGGTTCACAGCCACCACCGCTCCACCGAGCCACGCCTGGGGCTCCGACGCCCTTCGCCCGCCCCACGGCTCCGTTGAACGCGACGCGAGATCGGCGAATACTCCGCCTGTCCTGCCTGGAGAAATTCGCTTGGCCACTGGCGGGGAAATTCGAAGTGGCCATCCTGGGCGCGGGAGCCTTCGCTGCGTGTGAAGGCCGCCCTGCGCGCGCCTTGCCTTTCTGGAGGAAAACATGGCGATGACACGATTGACTCGATGGGGGCGCACGGCGGCGACAGCCGGGGCGATGCTGGTCGCAGGGACCTCATGGGCCGGAGGCGAGGCCCGTTTCGGGCCAGCGCCGCCGGTGGACATCTCGTTCGTGAAGTTCCAGTCGCCCGACCTGAGCAAGGCGCCGGGAACCCTCCTCACGATCCAGGGCAAGCTCAGCGTTCCAGGCAATGCCGCCGCCCCACCGGACGGCACGGGGCGGCAGGGCAAGCGCAGGCTGCCCGCCGTGCTGATCGTTCACGGCTCGGCCGGCATCGACGCGCGTGGCGACTTCTACGAGGCAGCGCTGAACAAGGCGGGCATCGCCACCCTGCAGATCGACATGTGGCAGGCGCGCGGCTTCGGCGCCCCCGGGCAGCGGCCGGCGGCGATCTACTTCACCTACCCCGACGCCTTCTCGGCGCTGGCCTTCCTCTCGCAGCAGCCGGGCATCGATGCGTCGCGCATCGGCGTGCTCGGCTTCTCGTGGGGCGGACTGGTCAGCATGGGGGCAGCCGAGCGGCTGTACGCGGACACGTTCGGCAACGGCCTGAAGTTCAAGGCGCACGTGGCGCACTACCCGGTGTGCTACGCATGGAACAACAGCGTGCTGGCGGCGCAGCTGGGCACCACGCCGGCGCAGTTCGGAGTGCAGTGGGTCAGCCTCACCGGTTCGCCGGTCCTGATCCAGGTGGGCGAGGAGGACGACTACGACAACGGCAGCGGCCCCTGCAAGGCACTGGCGGCAACCGTCAACCCTGGCAACGGCGGCGTCGTGAGCGTCAACGCCTACCCCGGCGCGACGCATGGCTGGGACCGCCTGATGGTGCCAATCGTGGTGAACGACCCGTTTGCCGATCAGGGCAGCGTGTTCAGCACCGGCACGGTGCCCCCCGTGGAGTTCATGCCCGACCCCTGGCAGGCACACCAGTCGCGCGAGCGGGTGGTCCGCTTCTTCGAAAGGGCCCTGTAGTCCCGGCGGCAGAACGAGGCGCCGGAAAACGGAGAACCCCAGTCCGAATCAACGAACTGGGGTTCTCGGTGCAAGCAGACGGGACGTTATCGAACGCCCCGGAGCCGCATCACATGTTGTCGATCATCACCTGGCCGAAGCCCGAGCAGGACACCTGCGTCGCGCCTTCCAGCAGGCGGGCGAAGTCGTAGGTGACCTTCTTGGACAGGATCGACTTCTGCATCGAGTCGATGATCTTGTCGGCGGCCTCGACCCAGCCCATGTGGCGCAGCATCATCTCGGCCGAGAGGATCTCGGAACCCGGGTTGACGTAGTCCTTGCCTGCGTACTTGGGCGCGGTGCCGTGCGTGGCCTCGAACATCGCCACCGAGTCCGACAGGTTGGCGCCCGGCGCGATGCCGATGCCGCCGACCTGCGCGGCCAGCGCGTCGGAGATGTAGTCGCCGTTGAGGTTGAGCGTGGCGATCACGCTGTACTCGGCCGGGCGCAGCAGGATCTGCTGCAGGAAGGCGTCGGCGATCGCGTCCTTGACGACGATGTCCTTGCCGGTCTTCGGTTCTTGAAGCTGCACCACGGGCCGCCGTCCAGCAGTTGCGCGCCGAACTCCTTCTGCGCCAGAGCGTAGCCCCAGTCGCGGAAGCCGCCCTCGGTGTACTTCATGATGTTGCCCTTGTGCACCAGGGTAACCGAGGGCTTGTCGTTGTCGATGGCGTACTGGATCGCCTTGCGGACCAGGCGCTCGGTGCCTTCGCGGGACACGGGCTTGATGCCGATGCCGGAGGTCTCGGGGAAGCGGATCTTCTTGACCCCCATCTCCTTGATCAGGAAGTCGATGACCTTCTGCGCGCCCGCGGAGCCCTGCTCCCACTCGATGCCGGCATAGATGTCCTCGGAGTTCTCCCGGAAGATCACCATGTCGGTCTTCTCGGGCTCCTTGACCGGCGAAGGCACGCCCTTGAAGTACTGGATGGGGCGCAGGCAGACGTAGAGGTCGAGCTCCTGGCGCAGCGCGACGTTCAGCGAGCGGATGCCGCCGCCGACCGGCGTGGTCAGCGGTCCCTTGATCGAGACCACGTAGTCCCTGAGGACCTGCAGCGTTTCTTCCGGAAGCCAGACGTCCGGCCCGTACACCTTCGTGGACTTCTCGCCGGCGTAGATCTCCATCCAGTGGATCTTGCGCTTGCCGCCATACACCTTGGCCACCGCCGCATCCACGACCTTGATCATCACCGGGGTGATGTCGAAGCCCGTGCCGTCGCCCTCGATGTAGGGAATGATCGGATTGTCGGGTACCTGCAGCGAAAAGTCGGCATTTACCTTGATCTTTTCCCCGCCGGCCGGGACCTTGATGTGCTGGTACATGTGGAGATTCCTGTCTGAGGTGCTGCTCGAACGGGAGGTCGGAGCCCTGCCCGGATTATGCCCGATCGCGCCCGTCCGAAGCCATGCGATCGGCGCTAGGATGGCGGCATGAACGCCTTTCCGACACCATCTGGCCGCATCGCGGCCGCATTCCTGGCCATCGCCGCGCTGCTGGCGCCGGCCTCCACGGGCCTCGCCCAGGATCGACCCCAGCCGACCCTGCCGCGCGTGCAACTCCAGGCGGGAATCCACCTGATCACGGCGGAGGTGGCTGCGGACGAGCGCAGCCGGGCCAGCGGACTGATGTTCCGCGAGCGCCTTGGCGCTTCCGAGGGGATGCTGTTCGTCTTCGAGTCGCAGCGCCGCCAGTGCTTCTGGATGCGCAACACGAAGCTGCCGCTGTCGATCGCCTTCCTGGCCGACGACGGCAGCATCGTCAACGTCGAGCGGATGCAGCCGATGACCGAGGACAGCCACTGCTCTGCGCAGCCGGTGCGCTTCGCGCTCGAGATGAACCAGGGCTGGTTCGAGAAGCGCGGGCTGGGCCCAGGGGCGCGGCTGGCGGGGCCCGAGGGGATGTTCGCCAGGCCGCGCTGAGCGGCGGCGCCGGCGGCGAAACCGGGCGCCGGTCGAGGCGCCGGGGCTGCATGGCCCCGGCGACCGGCGACCAGGCGATCAGCCCTGGGCGGGCTGGGCGACGAAGATCTCGACGCGGCGGTTCATCGCGCGGCCGGCGGCCGTGGCGTTGGTGGCCACCGGCTCGCGCGCGCCGCGGCCTTCGGTGGCGATGCGGCGCGTATCGACGCCGCGCGCGACCAGGTAGCTGCGCACGCTGTCTGCACGGTTGTAGGAGAGCGGGTTGTTGACCGCGTCGCTGCCCGTGCTGTCCGTGTGGCCGATGATGGTCACGGTGGTGACGGGGTTGGCGTTCAGGCTTTGCGCCAGCTGGTCCAGGATCGGGCGGAAGTTCGACTTGATGTCGGCGCGGCCGACGTCGAAGGAGACGTCGCTGGGGATGTCGAGCTTGAGCCGGTTGTCGGCCGTCTGGCTCACGCCCACGCCGGTGCCCTGGGTGGCCTGCTCCATCTGGCGCTTCTGCTCTTCCATCTTCTGCGACCAGGCGTAGCCGCCGATCGCGCCCGCGCCGGCGCCGAGCACCGCGCCCTTGGCGGCGCCGCTCCTGCCGTCGACGGCCGCGCCCAGCACGGCGCCGGCGATGGCGCCGATACCGGCACCCTTGGCGGTCTGGCTCTGGGTTTCGGACATGTTGGCGCAACCGGTGGCGCCGATCGCCGCGGCGAGCGCGACGACGAGAAGTTTCTTGGACATGGGCAGACTCCTTTGCCGCCAGTGGCAGCCGGACTGGATCATGGGGCGAGCCCAGACGCGTCCGGCGGGCACAGACGGCTTCTATCGTTGTAAGGAATTTTCATTATGCATCACGGCACCGGCAGGCAGCCGGGCCGGCGCCGTGCGCCCGCCCGGCATGCGGGCGGCGCACTGCAGGAAGGGCTCAGGCGAAGTTCTTCGCCGCGAAGTCCCAGTTGGCCAGGCTGGCCAGGAAGGTCTCGACGAACTTCGGCCGCGCGTTGCGGTAGTCGATGTAGTAGGCGTGCTCCCAGACGTCGATCGTCAGCAGCGCCTTGTCGGCGGAGGTGAGCGTGGTGCCGGCGTTGCTGGTGTTGACGATGTCGACCGAGCCGT
>JBKHVS010000002.1:0-54577 GCA_046569945.1 Gammaproteobacteria bacterium
GCGCGGCGGCCGTGGCATCGGGATCCTTGTAGTAGCCGATCATCACGTTGGGTCCGCGGAAGACGATCTCGCCGACTTCGTTCGCGCCGAGCAGCCGCCCGTCGTCGGCCATCACCGCCACCTCGTCGACCACGGTGGCCACGCCCCAGTAGGCGCCGAAGCGCCGGCGCTGCTCCTGCGGCTCGAACACCGTGGCACCGGTGTAGACCTCGGTCTGGCCGGAGACCAGCGCGAAGTCCGGGCAGAAGTGGTCGAGCAGCTGCAGCAGCAGGGTCTTGGACATCGGCGCCATCGCGTAGATGCACAGCTGCAGGCTGGAGAGGTCGCGTTGCGGCCGCGAGGGGTGCGCGAGCATCGCGGCGTACATCATCGGCAGGCCGGCCATCTTGGTGACCCGATGGCGCTCGATCGCGTCGAGCATCGCGCCGGGGTCGAAGCCACGCTGGACCAGCTGGGTGCCGCCGGCCAGAAGCACGCTCATCAGGATCGAGTACTGGCCGATGTGGAACATAGGCAGCACGCCGCTCCAGACGTCGCCGCGCGGCGAGATGCCGTACTCGATCGCGTTGCTCATCAGCGCCGCGTGGCCGGACGCGTGCGAGTGCATCACGCCCTTCTGCCGCCCGGTGGTGCCGCTGGTGTACATCACCAAGGCGAGCTGGTCGTCGTCGATATCGACCTCGGGCAGGGTCGACGGGCCGGCGGCGGCGGCACCCGCCACGGTCTGCAGGCCCGCGGGCCCGGCCCCGCCTTCCGGGAGCGCGAGGATCGGCACGATGCCGCGCGACGAGACCAGCGCGGCGATCTCCGGCTTCGCATGGAAGCCGACGTCGAGCACCAGGTGGCCGATCTCCGCGTGACCGAGGATGTAGTCGATCGGCTCAGGCGCGAGCGCGTGGTTCATCGGCACCCAGACCAGCCCGGCCTTGTGGATGCCGAGCGCCGCGACGACCATGTCCACCGAGTTGACGCAGAGCATGCCGACGCGGTCGCCGGACTTCAGCCCCTGCGCGAGCAGGTGGTGGGCGAAGCGGTTGGAAGCGGCGTCGAGCTCGGTGTAGGACACGCGGCGCTCGCCGTCGATCAGCGCGGTGCGCGCGCCGAATCGGCGGGCGGAACGGTGGATGACGTCACCCAGCGCGGTGCGGCGGATGCGGCACTGGAGGGCTTCGGAGTACTTGAGGCTCATGGTGTGCTCCGCGAGGTGGATGACGCCGGCCTGGTGTCCTTTCCGCTGGCGCATCGAGTGAGGCCACGATCGGGCCAAGGAGGTGCATTGTTCCATCTGAACGCTGACGAGGCATGTTCCCCTTCGATACCTTATGAGGTATATTTATTTTTCATACCTTTCAAGGTATCGAGGCGATATATACCCTGGAGGGTCCATGTCTAGATACCTCGCCGCAACCCCCAGGGACCTCGGGGAACTCGTTCGCGGCTTTCGCAAGCAGCGAGGCTGGACGCAGGCCAGACTCGCCGAGCGAGCCGGGCTCCTCCCCAAGACCGTTTCGGCCATCGAAGCCGGCAGCGGACAAGTCCTGCTCGCCAATGTCATGCGCTGTCTGTCCGCACTCGACGTGGACCTGTCGCTCGATTCGCGCACCGAAGCCGCCACGGCGCCGGTCCCGGCGCCAATGGCTGCCAAGTCCCTCGAGGAGAAGTGGTAGGCATGGGGCGGCGTCGGAAGTCGGCGCGCCTGACGCTGTGGATGAACGGCATCGCGGTCGGGACATGGGAGATCGACAGCGCAGGCAGGCACATCCTCGCCTATGACGAGGGGTGGCTGCAGAGCGAACGCGGCCGTCCCGTCTCGCTGTCGATGCCGCTGCGACCGGCGGCGGCGTACAGCGGGGACGTCGTGCGCAACTTCTTCGAGAACCTGCTGCCCGACAACCGCCTCATCCGCGAGCGACTGCAGGCCCGCTTCCACGCCCGCTCCACGAGCGCCCAGGACCTGCTCGCCGAAATCGGGCGCGACTGCGTCGGTGCCCTGGCCATCCTGCCGGAGGGCGAGTTCCCCGACGGCTTCGACCGAATCGAAGGAGTGCCGCTGACGGAGGTGCAGGTCGAGCAGGCGCTCGAGCGCGTGACCGTCGATGGGCGACATGGGGACGAGGACGATTTCCGCATCTCGATCGCCGGCGCGCAGGAGAAGACGGCCTTCCTGTGGTCCGGCGGGCGGTGGATGCGTCCGACCGGCGCCACCCCCACGACCCACATCTTCAAGCTGCCCCTGGGCGTGCCGCCCTCGGGCATCGACCTCACGACGAGCGTCGAGAACGAGTGGCTCTGCGCTCGAATCCTGGCCGCGTACGGGGTGCCGGTCGCACTCGGCGACATCGCGCGCTTCGGCGAGCGCACGGTGCTCGTCGTTCCGCGCTTCGACCGGCACCCCTCTTCCGACGGCAGGTGGCTGCTGCGCCTCCCGCAGGAGGACTTCGCCCAGGTCTGCGGCGTCGGACCGGATGCGAAGTACGAGGCCGACGGCGGGCCCGGCATCGCATCCATCCTCGAGCGCCTGCTCGGTTCGACGCAGGCGGCTGCCGACCGCCTGGACTTCTTCCGCACGCAGGTGCTGTTCTGGATGCTCGCCGCCATCGACGGGCATGCAAAGAATTTCAGCGTGTTCATCGAACCGCGCGGGCACTTCCGGCTGACGCCTCGCTACGACGTGCTGTCTGCCTATCCGGTGCTCGGCCACGGCAAGGGCAAGCTGGCGCCCGAGAAGATCAGGATGGCGATGGCGGTCCGGGGCGCCAACCGCCACTACAGGTGGCGCGAGATTCGCCGCTCGCACTTCGAACAGACCGCCAGGGACTGCGGGCTGGGCAGCTCGGTTCGGGCGGTCATCGACGAGCTGGTCGAGCGCACGCCCGAGGTCATCCAGCAGGTCGGCACGGCCATTCCCCCAGGCTTCCCTGACTGGGTCGGCACCTCCATCCTGGAGGGCCTGAGGCGAGCCGCCCAGCGCCTGGGGCAGCGCACATAGCGTCGACGGCCACCTGCAGGGGTGGCCGGGCCGGCACGGCCGGCAATGGAAGCGCCCCACCAACTGTCGATGGCCGGCGACGCCGCGGGCCCGCGGCGCGCCCCTTCCCATCACGCCCGCGTGCGGGCCCTCAGTCGCCCTGCTCCGGGCTCGCCGCCTCCCGCTTTTTCGACCCGAACGGGTATGCGCTGCCCGTCTCGCCAGGCCGCGCCGGGATCCGCAGCGACAGCAGCATGGTCACGGCCAGCGTCGTCACCGTGAAGCCCAGCGACCAGACGATCGGGATCTTGTAGATGTCGATCAGCAGCATCTTCGTGCCGATGAACACCAGCACCACGGCCAGCCCGTAGGACAGCAGGTGGAAGCGCTCGTGCATGCCGGCCAGCAGGAAGTACATCGCGCGCAGGCCCAGGATGGCGAACACGTTGGAGGTGAGCACGATGAAGGGGTCGGTGGTGATCGCGAAGATCGCCGGGATGGAGTCCACTGCGAACACCACGTCGACGATGCCGATCAGCAGGATCACCACCAGCAGCGGCGTGGCCATGCGAACGCCGTTCACCGTGGTGAAGAAGCGCTCGCCGTCGTAGTGCGGGGCGATCTTCACGCGGCGCTTGACCCAGAGCAGCGCGGGGTTCGCGTCGAGGTCGGGCTCCTGGCCCGCGGCCCACCACATCTTGATCCCGGTGAAGACCAGGAAAGCGCCGAAGACGTACATCACCCAGTGGAACTGCGTGATCAGCCAGGCGCCGACCAGGATCATCACCGCGCGCAGCACCAGCGCGCCGATGATGCCGATCATCAGCACCCGCCGCTGGTATTCGGCGGGCACCGCGAAGTAGGTGAACAGCATCAGGAACACGAAGATGTTGTCGACCGCCAGCGCCTTCTCCACCAGGTAGCCGGTGACGAATTCGAGCGCCTTGGCGTCGGCGAGCTCGCGCGCCGCGGCGTCGCCCGACACGCCGCCCAGGTACCACCAGAGCCAGCCGACGAACACGAAGGAGACCGCCACCCAGATCAGCGACCAGATGCCCGCCTCGCGCAGCGACACGGTCTTGGCGCCGCGGCGGTTGAGGGCGGCGAAGTCGACGACGAGGGCGACCAGGACGAAGGCCGCAAAAAAAGACCACAGCAGGGGCGTGCCGATGGAGATCATCGGGGAAGACCTTTACAGCCGGCCTGGCAAGGACCGGAGGACGGGGTTTGTCTAAGGTCCTCGCCGGTCTTGCCGACCGGAGCGCGCATGCTTGCGCGCCGGTTCACGACACCGGGCATGCGGTCGAGTGCCAGACCGATCGCTGCCGTAATGACGATGTCGCGGCGCGGGAATCCTGATGATCCGCGCCGGCTACTCCCCGATGGAGGCGGAGCGGATTTCAACAGCAGTCTTGACGCCGGTCAACAAAACCCCGTGAATGGCAAGGTCAATCGCCGTCCACGGCGTCCCGCGCGGCGCCCCTTGCAGGAGATGCCCCATGTCGCAGCAGAACCACTTCGCCGGCACCGTCAACGACGACTGGCTCGCGCAGCACCGCGAGGACGCGCTCGAGCCCGGCCTGCCCATCGTCGACCCCCACCATCACCTTTGGGTCACCCAGGGCGGCAGCTACCTGTTCCAGGACCTGCTCGCCGACCTGGACTGCGGCCATGACGTGCGCGCCACGGTGTACGCGGAGTGCGGCTCGATGTACCGGGCCGACGGCCCCGAAGAGTGGCGCTCGCTGGGCGAGACGGAGTTCGTCACCGGCGTGGCGGCGATGAGCGCCAGCGGCCTGTTCGGGCCCGCGCGGGTGTGCGCGGCGATGTTCGGGAACGTGGACCTGCGGCTGGGCGACCGGGCGCGGCCGATCCTGGAGGCGCATCTCGTGGCGAGCGGCCACCGCTTCCGCGGCGTCCGCTTCTCCACCGCCTGGGACGCGGACGAGCGGGTGCACAGGGTGGTGCCGGAGCCCGGCCTGCTCGCGGATCCGCGCGTGCGCCGGGGGCTTGCCTGCCTCGCGCCGCTGGGCCTGTCGCTGGACGCCTGGGTCTACCACCCGCAGCTCGACGACGTGGCGGCGGTGGCGGACGCCTTCCCGGATCTCACCATCATCCTCAACCACATCGGCGTGCCGATCCTCGGCGGGCCCTACGCGGGCCGGCGCGACGAGGCGCTCGCGGCCTGGCGCGAGGGCATGGCCCGGGTGGCGAAGCGGCCGAACGTGTTCCTGAAGGTGGGCGCGATCCCGATCCGGATTCCCGGCACGCCGCGCGTCGAATCCGCCGGCCCACCGTCTTCCGAGGCCGTGGCGCAGGCCTGGAAGCCCTTCGTCGAGACCTGCGTCGAGCTCTTCGGCGCGCAGCGCTGCATGTTCGAGAGCAACTTCCCGGTGCAGAAGCGCTGGTGCAGCTACGGCGTGGCGTGGAACGCCTTCAAGCGCGTGGCGGCCGGCGCGTCGGCCGACGAGAAGCGCGCGCTGTTCGCGGGCACTGCGGCAAGGGCCTACCGGCTGCCGACGGCGCGGATCGACGGCTGAGGAGATTGCTGCGCCCAGCGCAGCGGCAATGCCGGCCTGTCGCCCGCGGCCGGAGGCGTGCTGCTCGATCCTTGACCGGCGGGCTTGTTCGGCGCGGCGGCTCCGATATGATCCGCCCGCCCCGACCATGCCCCGCCCGCGATGCCCCTGATCGTCTTCTCCCATGCCAACAGCTTCCCCGCGGCCACGTACGCGATGCTGTTCCGCTCGCTGCGCGCGCGCGGGCTCAAGGTGAAGGCGATCGACCGATTCGGCCACGATCCGGGTTATCCGGTCACCAGCAACTGGCCTCACCTGGTCCGGCAGCTCGCGGACTTCGCGGGCCCGGAGATCGAGGCGCACGAGGGCCCGGCCTACCTGGTCGGCCATTCTCTGGGCGGCTTCCTCAGCCTGATGTGCGCGGCGCGCCACCCCCGGCTCGGCGGCAAGGGGGTCCGGGGAGTGCTGCTGCTGGATTCGCCGATCCTCGGCGGCTGGCGCGCGCGCACGCTGGCGCTGATCAAGCAGACACAGGTGGTGGGATCGGTTTCGCCGGGCCGCGTCAGCCGACGGCGCCGAAACCAGTGGCCCAGCGCCGAGGCGGCGCTGGAGCACTTCCGCCGCAAGCGCCCCTTCATGCGCTGGCATCCGCAGATGCTGGAGGACTACATCGCGCACTGCACCCACGACGAGCCCCAGCCGGGCGGCGGCACCCGGCGGGTGCTGGACTTCGACCGGGACGTGGAGACCGCGATCTACAACACCTTGCCGCACAACCTCGACCGGCTGCTGCGCCGGCACCCGCTGCAGTGCGCGGTGGGCTTCATCGGCGGCACGCGTTCGGTGGAGATGAAGCAGGTGGGCATGACGATGACGCGGAAGGTGGTCGGCCGCGCCCACCCTGAGCGCCTGCGCATGGTCGAGGGCTCGCACCTGTTCCCGATGGAGCGGCCGCTGGAGACCGCGGCGGCGATCGAGGAGATGCTGGGCCGCTTCCAGGCCAACGGCGCGCGGCCCACGGCAGAGGAGCGCAAGGCCGCCGCCTGACGTGCTCAGCCGCGCCCGCCGTGCGGCACGCGACATCTCGACGGACGGCGCCGACCGGTCGCGCGGCAGGCCGCGCACCGGCGGTGCGCGGCGCCGGGCCTCAGGCGAACAGCAGTTCCCCCAGCCGCGCCCGGTGATGCGCGCCGTCCCCGTACACGCCCTGCAGGAACATCGCGCGGCGCAGGAAGAGCTGCGCGTCGCAGTCCCAGGTGAAGCCGAAACCGCCGTGGAACTGCACCGCACGGTCGCCCGCCCAGGCGAAGGTCTCGCCCGACTCCACCTTGGCCATGCGCAGCGCCACCTCGGCGTCCTCGCCCGCGGCCAGCAGCGTAGCCGCGTGGTACAGGTGCGAGCGCGAGCGCTCCAGGCCGACCAGGATCTCGGCACAGGTGTGCTTGAGCGACTGGTAGCTGCCGATCTTGCGGCCGAAGGCCGTGCGGGTGTTCAGGTAGTCGACCATCAGGTCGAGCGCGCCCGCGATTCCGCCCGCCGCCTCTGCCGAAGCCAGCAGCAGCGCGGCGTCGCTCAGCGCGCGCAGCGCCGCCTGGGCCCGCCCGCCCTGGATGAGCCTGTGTTCGGGCACGCGCACGCCGTCGAGCGTCAGCGAGTACGCGCGCCGGGTCTCGTCGATGGCGGCGTCGCGCCGCAGCGCGCCCGCAGGCAGCTCGCCGCGCTCCAGAACCACCAGCGCCGGCGCGCCTTCGAAGGACACAGTGGCCATCAGCAGCTCGGCCAGCGCTGCGTCGCAGACCAGGGTCTTGGTGCCGGCGAGCGCCAGCGCGCCGGCCTCGCGCACCGCGCTGGCCTGCGCGTGCGCCAGCGTCCAGTCGCCCTCGGGCTCCAGCACCGCGGTGGTGGCGATGGCGCCTGCCGCCACGCGCGCCAGCCAGTCGGCCTGCTGCGACTCGCTGCCGCCGGCCAGCGCCGCGTGCACGAAGACCTGGGTGCTGGCGAAGGGCGTGGCGAACAGCCTGCGCCCCATGGGCTCGGCGATGGTGGCTGCCTCGGCCAGCGACAGCCCGCTGCCGCCGAAGCGCTCGGGCACCGCGATGCCCGACCAGCCCAGGCCGACCATCTCGTCCCAGACGGCGCGGTCGAAGCCGTGCTCGGTGGTCATCTGAGCGCGCACCGACGCGATCGGCGCCTTGTCCCGGCAGAACGCGGTGGCCGCGTCCAGCAGCATCGCCTGCTCGTCGGTGAAGACGATCCGGTTGGAGAGTCCGTGCATGGCTTCAGTCCTTCGGGAGGCCGAGCACGCGCTCGCCGATGATGTTGGCCTGGATCTGGCTGGTGCCGCCGCCGATCGTCGAGGAGAAGGAGTTCATGTAGGAGCGCTGCCAGAGGCCGCCGTCGACCGCCTGGGGGTCGCCCACGAAACGCGCCGCGTTGGCGCCCTGCAGCGACAGCGAGAACTGGAAGAGCCTGCGCTTGTGCTCGGTGACCCGCAGCTTGTTCGACAGCGCGATCGCGTCGGGGCGCTCGCTGCACAGCGCGGGGATGTCGGCGCGCGCGCCGCAGAGCCGGTCGCCCTGCGCCTCGATCGCGAAGCGCACCAGGCTGTCGCGCACGAAGGGATCCTCGAGCGCGGGGCGGCCGTTGCGCCGCGAACTGCGCGCGAGCTCCACCACGTCGTCCAGGCCCACGGCCATCTTCGCCAGGCCGCCCGCCTGGCCGCCCGAGGCGCCGCGCTCGAAGGTCAGCGTCAGCATCGCGATCTTCCAGCCCTCACCCTCGCGGCCCATCAGCGTGTCCGCGGGCACGCGCGCGTCGGTGAAGAAGGTCTGGGTGAAGCCGTACTCGCCGGTGAGCTTGCGGATCGGCCGGGTCTCGATGCCGGGGGTGCGCATCGGGATCAGGAAGTAGGACAGGCCGGCATAGCGCTTCTCCTGGGGGTTGGTGCGCGCCAGCAGGATCATGTACTTCGCGTAGCTGCCAAGGCTGGTCCAGATCTTCGAGCCGTTGATCACGTACTCGTCGCCCTGGCGCTCGGCGCGCGTCTGGCTGTTGGCCAGGTCCGAGCCCTGGTCGGGTTCGGAGAAGCCCTGGCACCAGATGTCGTCGGCGCTGAGGATGCCGGGGATGAAGCGCTTCTTCTGCTCCTCGGTGCCGATCGCCAGGATCAGCGGCCCGGCCCAGTTCAGGCCGATGGTGTTCGGCACGAAGGGCACCTGCTCGCTGGCCATCTCCTCGTCGGCGATGTCCTGGTAGACCTGCGCCCGTCCGCCGCCACCGTACTCCTTCGGCCAGGCCATGCCCAGGTAGCCGGCCTCGTAGACCTTGCGCTGCCAGTCGCGCAGGTACGCGAACTGCTGGTCGGTGCCCACCTCCATGAAGGTCTCGGGCAGCAGGAAGTCGGGCTGCGGCGGCCGGTTGGCGCGCAGCCACTCCCGGACCTCGAGGCGGAAGGCCTCCAGGTCGCTCGTCGCGGGTGCTTCGATCATCGCAGCCTCCTCAATCCTTGCCGACCCAGGCCGGCTTGCGCTTCTCGCGGAACGCCGCCATGCCCTCGGCCGCCTCGGCCGACAGGAACATCCGCTTGCTCCATTCGGCCATCTCGGCGAAGCCCTCCTGCGTGGAGAGCTGCGGCACGCGGCGCACCAGCTTCTTGCACTCGGCCACGGCGATCGGTCCGCCCAGGCGGATCATGTCGATCTCCTCCTGCACGGCGGCGCGCAGCGCATCCTTCGGCACGGCGCGATGCGCCAGCCCCATCGTCACCGCCTGCGTTCCCTTGAAGCGCTCGCCGGTGAGGAACAGCTTCATCGCGTGGTGGGTGCCGAGCTTGGGCAC
This sequence comes from Gammaproteobacteria bacterium, assembly GCA_046569945.1. Taxonomy (GTDB): domain Bacteria; phylum Pseudomonadota; class Gammaproteobacteria; order Burkholderiales; family Burkholderiaceae_E; genus Quisquiliibacterium. Next base: position 9,325 of record JBKHVS010000002.1, read on the forward strand.
GCAGACCACCGCGATCACCGCGGGGATCACGCCGATGCGCACCTCGGAGAAGCTGCAGTCCACGTCCTCGGCGATGACCACGATGTCGGAGGCGCCGACCAGGCCCAGGCCGCCGGCGTAGGCCGCGCCGTTGACCGCCGAGATCACCGGCTTCGGGCTGTCCAGCATCAGGTTCAGGATGTCGGGCAGGCTGGCGCTGGCCTTGCCGTCCACCGCGCTGCCCGGCGGGCTCTTGAGGTCGGCGCCGGCGCAGAACGCGGGACCGTTGCCGGTGAGAACGATGCAGCGCGCGGCGGGGTCGTCCAGCGCGGCCTTCAGGTGCGCGTACAGCTCGTTGACCAGCACCGCCGACAGCGCGTTGCGGTTCTCCGGGCGGTTCAGCGTGATCCACGCCGCGCCGTCGCGGACTTCGTACAGGGTGGCTTCGGTGTTCGACATCGTGGTTCCTCTGGGGAAGTCGGTTCGCGCGGAAGCGGGCGCCGCGGACGCGGAAGCTCGCGGAAGCGGCGCCGCGGCGGCGCACCGCGCCATTCTGGCGGCAAGCGTTCCGATCGGCACCTGCGCGCGTTCCACTGCTGGGCAGGGCGCAGCCAATATACGCAAGACTGCGGGCACCTCAGCTGCCTAGGATGCCTGCAGGCGCCGCCGGGGATGGCGCATGCGCGTTCGACGCGCACGCCCGGCCCGCGGACTTCCCGGCCCGGCAACGCCGGCCGACACCGTCACCCGAGGACCTTCATGAACGGCCAGCCTGCAACGCCCACCGGGCTCGAGATCAATCTCATCGAACGGGTCAACGTCGGCGACATCGTCACCCGCGCCGCGGACCTGTACCCGGACCGCACCGCCTTCGTCGACGGCGACCGGCGCACCGACTACGCGACGCTGGAGCGCCAGGTGAACCGGCTCGGCAGCGCGCTGCTGGGCCTGGGGCTTGCGCACCAGGACGTGGTCGGCGTGATGGCGCGCAACTGCACCGAGATGATGGTGGCCTACTTCGCCTGCGCGCGCGCCGGGCTGGTCTGCGCGCCGGTGAACCTGGGGCTGCGCCCGGACGAGATCGCCTGGTGCCTGAACGACGCGAAGGCGAAGGTGCTGATCGCCGAGCAGGCGCTGGGCGAGATGGCCAAGCAGGTGCTCGCGGTGGAGATGCCGGCGCTGGAGCACCGATTCTGGATCGGCGGCGAGGGCGGCGACGGCTTCGACGCGCTGCTCGCGCGCGGCAGCGAGGCGCCGCTGGAGGTGATGGTGGGCGACCGCGACATCGTGCAGCTGCTCTACACCAGCGGCACCACCGCCAACCCGAAGGGCGTGCTCACCAGCCACCTGGCGGTGACGATGGCGGGCCTGTCGAACGCGATCACCATCGCGCAGAGCGCCGGCCCCGGCGTGGTCACCTACGTGGCGCTGCCGCTGTTCCACTGCGCGATGCTCAACTCGATCACGATGCCGGTGCTGGTGCTGGGCGGCACCGTGGTGCTCGCCAAGGGCTTCGAGCCGCACGAAGCGGCGCGCCTGTTCGACGAGCACCAGGTGCAGCTGATGGTGCTGCTGCCGATGATGTACGGGCTGCTGCTCACCGACCCCGAGCTGAAGTCGCGCACCTTCCCCGCGATGAAGCGGGCGATGTACGCGATGGCGCCGATGCCCGAGGAGCGGCTGCACCAGATCCACGCGATGTTCCCGAACGCCGACGTGGTGCTGGGCTCGGGCCAGACCGAGTTCACGCCGGCCACCTGCGTGCAGCGGCCCGAGCACCAGTGGAGCAAGTCAGCCACCTGGGGCACTGCCACCGCGATGACCCGCGTGGCGGTGATGGACGAGGAAGGCCGGCTGCTGCCGCGCGGCGAAACCGGCGAGCTGGTCTACCGCGGCCCGCAGGTGATGAGCGGCTACCTGAACCAGCCCGAGGCCAGCCGCCAGAGCCTGCGCCACGGCTGGTTCCACAGCGGCGACGTGGCCCACATCGACGAGGACGGCGCGATCTGGTTCAAGGACCGCTTCAAGGACGTGATCAAGACCGGCGGCGAGAACGTCGCCTCGATCGAGGTGGAGCGCTGTCTGATGGAACATCCGGCGGTGGCCGAGGCCGCCGTGGTGGGCGCGCCGCATCCGCGCTGGGGCGAAGCGATCACCGCGGTGGTGGTGCGCAAGCCCGGCGCCAGCGTCGACGAGGCCGCGCTTCTGGAGCACTGCCGCGCGCACCTGGCCGGCTTCAAGGTGCCCAAGGGCATCGTATTCGTGGACGCCTTCCCGCGCACCGGCACCGGCAAGATCCAGAAGCACGGGATCCGCGGCGAGCTGGAGAGGTTCTACGAGCGGTGAACGCGCGGCGTGGAGCGCCGGAGCGCCGCCCGGGATGCCTCGAGCACCCGCAGGCGGCGCATCAGCGGCCCTCGAAGCCAGCCAGGGGCTCGTCCGGCAGCGGTGCATCGAAATCCGCCGGAACGACCAGCTTGCCCTCGAGCAGCCCGAACCTGATGCGGCGTTTCGGCGGCGCGAGCCGGGTGATGCGCACCAGCGGCTTGCCGTTGCGGCTGATCACGACGTCCTCGCCCGAGGCTGCCCTGTCGACCAGCTTCGCCAGGTGGGTCCTGGCAACGCGGATGTCCACGATCTCCATGATTCCTGGCTCCCTTCGCTCTGATTCGACCAGGTCCGGTCTGACCTGATCCTCTGCGCCCAAGACGCAGCACAAGGCCTCCTCGTCAGGCGCCTGCACTGAGTCCAGTCACGGAACCAGGCGGCGCCCGTCCGTGGCTCACCTGTACTTGCGCAGCTCCAGCTTGCCGATCTGGTTGCGGTGCACCTCGTCCGGACCGTCGGCCAGGCGCAGCACGCGCGACATCGCGTAGGCGTGCGTGAGCCCGAAGTCGTTGCTGGTGCCGCCGCCGCCGTGCGCCTGGATCGCCCAGTCGATCACCCTGGCCGCCATGTTCGGCACCGCCACCTTGATCATCGCGATCTCGGTCTTGGCCACCTTGTTGCCCACGGTGTCCATCCGGTGCGCCGCGTGCAGCGTCAGCAGCCGGGCCTGCTCGATCATGATGCGCGACTCGGCGATGCGCTCCACGGTCACGCCCTGCTCGGCCACCGGCTTGCCGAAGGCCACGCGCGACATGCTGCGCCGGCACATCTTCTCCAGCGCCCGCTCGGCCAGGCCGATCTGCCGCATGCAGTGGTGGATGCGCCCCGGCCCGAGCCGGCCCTGCGCGATCTCGAAGCCGCGCCCCTCGCCCAGCAGCAGGTTGGACGCAGGCACGCGCACGTTCTCGAAGATCACCTCGGAGGCGCGGTCGGGCATGCCGTAGAAGCCGAACACCGGCAGCGGGCGCACCACCTTCACCCCGGGCGAGTCCATCGGCACCAGGATCATCGACTGCTGGCGGTGCCGGTCCGGGTTGTCCGGGTCGGTCTTGCCCATCAGGATGGCGATCCTGCAGCGCGGGTCGGTGGCATTCGTGGTGTACCACTTGTGCCCGTTGATCACGTAGAAGTCGCCGTCGCGGCGGATCGAGGTCTCCACGTTGGTGGCGTCGCTGGAGGCCACGTTCGGCTCGGTCATCGCGAAGCAGGAACGGATCTCGCCGGCCAGCAGCGGCTCGAGCCACTGCTTCCTGTGCTCCTCGGTGCCGTAGCGCTCGAGCACCTCCATGTTGCCTGTGTCCGGCGCCGAGCAGTTGAAGACCTCGGGCGCCAGGAAGGAGCGGCCCATGATCTCGCACAGCGGCGCGTACTCCAGGTTGGTCAGCCCCGCGCCGCGCTCGGACTGCGGCAGGAACAGGTTCCACAGCCCCGCGGCCTTCGCCTTCGGCTTGAGCTCCTCGACGATGGGATGCACCTTCCAGGGGCCGAGCTCCTCGGCCTCGCGCACGTGCCGATCCTCGTTCGGATAGATGTATTCCTCCATGAACGCTTCGAGCCGCTTCTGGAGTTCGACGACTTTCGGGGACGGATCGTAGGACATCGCTTTTCCTGTTTTCGAGAAGTTGGACAGGCCGGCCTCGATACACTCGACCCGACCCCCGGATGATCCCCGCTTCGCCCCTGCCCCGGGAAGCCCGGACGCTCCACGACCCAGGAAAAGGAAACGAACGATGTCCCACGAAATCGTCATCCGCGGCGGCACGGTCGTCGACGGCAGCGGCCGCGAGGCCTTCCGCGGCGACGTCGCCATCGACGACGGCCGCATCGCAGCGGTCGGCCAGGTGGAAGGCGCGGGACGCCGCGAGATCGACGCCGAGGGCATGACCGTCACACCGGGTTTCGTCGACATCCACACCCATCTCGACGCGCAGATCGGCTGGGATCCGGACTGCACGCCGCTGTGCTGGCACGGCATCACCACCGCGCTGCTGGGCAACTGCGGCGTGACCTTCGCGCCCTGCAGGCCCGGCGACCGCGAGCTGCTCGCCGCGATGATGGAAACCGTGGAGGACATCCCGCGCGAGGCGATCCTCTCCGGCCTGCCCTGGGACTGGGAGGACTACGGCGGCTACCTGGACGCCATCGAGCGCCTGAAGCCGGGCATCAACGTGGCCGGGCTGGTGGGCCACAGCGCGCTGCGCTTCTACGTGATGGGCGAGCGCGCCGTGGAGGAACAGGCAACCGACGAGGAGCGCCGGCGCATGGCCGAGCTCACCGCGCAGTCGATCGACCGCGGCGCGGTGGGCTTCTCCACCAACCGCTTCGCCGCCCACAAACTGCCCGACGGCCGGGCGATCCCAGGCACCTTCGCCGACCCGGCCGAGCTGGTCGAGATCGCGCGCCAGGTCGGCCCGCGCAAGGCGCTGATGCAGGCGGTGGGCGCCGACTTCGACCTGCTGCGCGCGCTGGCCGACGACGGCCGCAGCCGCGTGCTGTTCAGCTACGGCGTGGGCCCTGACGGCGCGCTGGCGCCGCAGCGGCGGGCCGAGCTCGAGGAGCTGTGCCGCGGCCGCGAGATGACCGCGGTGGCGCAGGTGCGCAGCTCGGGGCTGCTCTTCGGCCTGCAGTCGGGGCTGCCGATCGCCAACCGCGGGCCCGCCTGGAAGCGGCTGCGCGCGATGGGCTTCGACGAGCGGCTCGCCGCGATCCGTGACGCCGGCATGCGCGCGACACTGGTCGAGGAAGCGAAGCAGCACGGCTTCCCGACCATCCTCGGCGCCAGCATCGAGCGCGTCTACTACATGGGCGACGGCGCCACGCCCGAGTACGCCGCCGGCGACGAGCGCCAGCTGCCCGCGATGGCCGCGGCCGCCGGTGAGCACTGGTCGGAGACCTTCCTGCGCCTGTCGATCGAGACCGGCGGCCGGGCGCTGTTCACGCTGCGCATGTTCAACCCGGACATGGAGGCGCTGGGCCACCTGATCGGCAGCGACGACTGCCTGCCGGGCCTCGGCGACGCGGGCGCGCACGTCACGCAGGTGATGGACGCGGGCTGGGCCACCTTCATCCTGTCGCACTGGGTGCGCGAGCGCGGCCTGTATTCGCTCGAGGAAGGCGTGCGCCGGATCACTTCCGCGCCGGCCCGCGTGATCGGCCTGAAGGATCGCGGCGTGCTTGCGCCCGGCATGCGCGCCGACGTCAACGTCTTCGACGCCGCGCGCATCGGCGAGCGCCAGCCCGAGATCGTCCACGACTTCCCCGGCGGCGCGCCGCGTTACGTCCAGCGCTCGGTCGGCTACAAGGCAACGCTGGTCAACGGGCGGGTGAACCTGCTCGACGGCGAGCTCACCGGCGAGCGCGCCGGGCAGGTGCTGCGGCACGGGCACTGATCCGGAGGGCGCCAAGGGGTATCCTGTCGGCCCGACCGACCGGAGAGTCGCCAGGAATGCCCTCCCCTTCAACGACGCTGGCACCGCTGCGGCGTGGCGGCGCGTTCGCCGCGCTGCTGGCGGCGCTCGCCGCTTGCGCGCCGATGGCGATGGCATCGAGCGGCGCCGCCCGCGCAGCCTGCGCCGCGGACGGCGCGGAAGCGATCCGCCCGGTGATCAACGTCCGCGTCGACAACGACATGTTCGGCGGCCTGGGCCAGGACCAAGGCTACAGCAACGGCTTCCAGGTCACGCTGATGTCCGCCAACCTGAAGGAATTCGGCGACCCGGAATGCCTGCCGACGCCGGTGCGCTGGGTCGACCGCTACCTGACCTGGATGCATCCGAAGGGGCTCGACCAGAAGAACGTGGTGGTCGGATTCGGGCAGGCGCTGTTCACGCCCACCGATCGGGAGTCCACCGCGCTGCTGCCCGACGACCGGCCCTATGCGGCCGCGCTGCTGCTGTCCGTCGGCTACAACGCGCGCAGCGGGGACCGGCTGCAGACCTCCCATCTCAGGGTGGGCATCGTCGGCCCTTCGGCACTGGGCGAGCAGACGCAGAACGGCTGGCACAAGATCTGGGGCATCGACGAGTTCCGGGGCTGGGACAACCAGCTTCGCGACGAGCCGGTGTTCCAGCTGGTGCACGAGCGCATGCGGCGCTGGGCGCCGCCGCCGGCGGACCGGCTGAGCTGGGATGCCATCGGTCACTGGGGCGCGAGCCTGGGCAACCTGCTCACCTACGCCAACGCCGGCCTGGAGGTGAGGGTCGGCAGCAGGCTGCCGGACGACTTCGGCAGCGACCCCCTGCGCCCCGCCGGCGAGAACACCGCACCCAGCCGGCGCACGCCGCCGGACGAGTGGAGCTGGCATGCGTTCGCCAGCGTGGACGTGCGCGCGGTGGCGCACAACATCACGCTGGACGGCAACACCTGGAAGCACAGCCACGGCGTCGGTAAGCGCACTTTCGTCGCCGATTTCGGGCGTGGTGTCGCGGTCACCTACGGCCCCTGGAAGCTCGCGCTGGCCCACTACAACCGCACCCGCGAGTTCGACGGGCAGCGGGTGCGCCCGGCGTTCGGCAGCATCACGGTCAGCCGCAGGTTCTGATCGCCCCCGGGAATCGGCCGCTGCGCCCCGGAGGGCAACATCAGTCCCCCAGGTCGACCACCGTCGCGAGCGGCAGGTCCGGCGGCGTTTCCCAGCCCGAGAAGACGAGCGCCCGGCCGGGGTCGCCCGCGGCGGCGCGCAGCATCTCGCGCACGAAGGCGATCGAGGACCGGTCCAGCGCGCCGAAGGGATCGTCGACCAGCGTCACCGGCGCACGCGAGGCCAGCGCCGCGGCCAGCCAGAGCTTGCGCCGGGAGCCCGTGGAGAGCATGAACAGCTTCTTGCCCATGTGCTCCTGCAGCGAGAGCCCCTCTACCAGCGCATCGAGCAGGTCGAGGTCGAAGTCAGGCCACTGCGCACGCACCGCCGCCAGTGCCTCGACCGGGGTCACCTGCTCGAAGGCCTGTGCTCCGGCGCCCGTGAGATGCACCTGCCTGCGGTAGCCGGCGGGATCGCGATCGAGTTCGACCCCGTTGACCTCGATCCGGCCGGCCCGCGGCCGAATCTCGCCCGAAAGCAGGCGCAGCAGCGTGGTCTTGCCGCGGCCGTCGCCGCCACGCACCAGCGAGAGCCCCGGGGGGAGGGAGAACGTAAGCCCTTCGAAGAGTACGAGACCGGTGTGCCCGAAGCTCAGTTCGAGCGCCTGCAGCACGGCGGGACGCGGAAGCGTGCCTGCAGGGAGATCGATGACGGAATCCATTGCGCGCCGACCCGGTTGAGCGGCGCCGAGTGGACGGGGCGCCTGGTCAGGGAAAGCTTACACGCAGCGGCAGGGCCGGACGCGCCTCGGACCCCGGGGCACCGAGACTGCATCCCGCATCCGGATGCGCCGCGCTGCCCTCGCTTGACGCGGGCGCGCGCCCGCCGATACCTTCGAGAGGCGCCCGCCGGCTGCTCGAGGCGGAACGACGCCCGCGCAGCCCAAAGCAAGGACGCCATCACGTGACACCCGCAGACGGCCCTCGCCCGATGCTGATCGGCGGCGAGCAGGCGCCAGGCAGCCTGGCCCCGCTGGTCTCGATCGATCCCGCCACCGGCTCGACCAATCACCTGGTCTGCAGCGCCGGCCCCGCGGAGGTCGACGCCGCGGTCGCCTGCGCCGCGGGCGCGGCAGCGCACCCGTCGTGGTCCGCGCTGCTGCCTCCGCAGCGCGCTGCGGTCCTGCACCGCATCGGCGAGCTGATGATGCGGGACGCGGCCCTGCTCGCACGCCTGCAGCGGCTCGAGAATGGCAAGGTGCAGGCCGAGTGCGAAGCGCAGGTGCGCAGCGCCGCCGCCACCTTCCGCTACTACGCGGCGGTCTGCGAGACCCAGGGATCGGAGCTGACGCCGGCGCGCGGCGACTACCTGTCGATGACGGTGCACGAACCCTACGGCGTGGTGGCCGCGATCACGCCCTGGAACTCGCCGCTGACCATGGAGGCGCAGAAGGTCGCGCCCGCGCTGGCGGCAGGCAATGCGGTGCTGCTCAAACCCTCGGAACTCACCCCGTCGACCGCGCTGGAACTCGGCCGCATCGCGCTGGAGGCCGGGCTGCCTCCCGGCGTGCTCAACGTGCTCCCGGGCCGGGGCGCGGAGGCCGGGGCTGCGCTGGTCGCCCACCCCGGCGTGCGGATGCTGTCCTTCACCGGCGGCACCGCCAGCGGGCTGCGCATCGCCGAGGCGGCCGCGCGCAGGCTGCTGCCGGTGGCGCTGGAGCTCGGCGGCAAGTCGCCGCACATCGTCTTCGAGGACGCCGACCTGGACGCCGCGGCCGAGGCGGTCTGCGGCGGCATCTTCGAAGGCAGCGGGCAGTCCTGCGTGGCCGGCTCGCGCCTGTTCGTGCAGCGCTCCGCCTATGCGCAGGTGCTCGAGCGCGTCGTGGCGCGCGCGCGCGCGCTGCGGGTCGACCTGCCGGATGCGCCCGGCGCGCAGATGGGCCCGATCGCCTCCTTCGCGCATCGGGACGGCATCGAGCGCATCGTCGACGCGGCGCGCGCCGGCGGGGCGCAGATCCTCGCCGGCGGCTGCCGGCCCGGGCAGCCGCATCTGGCGCGCGGCGCCTTCTACCTGCCAACGGTGATCGCCGGCATCGACAACCGGGCCGAGATCGCCCGCCGGGAGATCTTCGGCCCGGTGCTCTGCGCGCTGCCCTTCGACGACGAGGACGACCTGGTCGCCCAGGCCAACGACTCCAGCTATGGACTGGCCGCGGGCATCTGGACCCGCGACTTCCCGCGCGCCTGGCGCGTCGCGCGCGCACTGCAGGCGGGCACCGTCTGGATCAACACCTACAAGCAGCTCTCCATCGCAACGCCCTTCGGCGGCTTCAAGGACAGCGGCCTCGGCCGCGAGAAGGGCATCGCGGGGATGCGGCTGTACCAGCAGACCAAGGGCATCTACGTCGGCCTTGGCGGCTGAGCGCCCGCTCCAGGAGGACATCGCATGACTCTGGCAGACCGGCCCGCGCGCCTCGGCTTCATCGGCCTGGGCGTGATGGGCGAACCGATGTGCCGCAACCTCGCCGCGCGGTCGGGCGCCCACGTGAGCGCCATGGACCGGGACCCCGGGCCGCTCGAGCGCCTGCGCGCGCACGGCGTGCAGGCCGCCGACGGAATCGCCGGTGCGGCGCGCGGCGCCGACGCGGTCTTCCTCTCGCTGCCCTCGGGCGCGGTGGTGCGCGAACTTGCCGAAGCGCCGGGCGGCCTGCTCGACAGCACCGGGCCCGGCCAGGTCGTCGTCGACCTCGGCACCTCGCCGGTGGACCTGACGCGCGATCTCGCCCGGCGCTTCGCCGAGCGCGGCGCGGTCTTCGTCGACGCGCCGGTCGCGCGCACGCGCGCGGCCGCCGAAGCCGGCACGCTGTCGGTGATGGTGGGCGCCGACGCCCCGGTCTTCGAGCGCATCCGCCCCTGGCTGGCCTGCTTCGCCAGCGACATCACGCTGTGCGGCCCCTCCGGCTGCGGCCAGATCGTCAAGCTGCTGAACAACATGGTGCTGTTCGAGACCGTGATGGCGCTGTCCGAGGCCAAGGCGATCGGCGAACGCGCCGGGGTGGATCCGGCGCTGCTCTTCGAGACGCTCTCGAAGGGCTCGGCCGACAGCTTCGCGCTGCGCAACCACGGCATGAAGGCGATGCTGCCGGGAGACTTCCCCGAGCGCGCCTTCTCGGTCAGCTACGCGGCGAAGGATCTCTCCTACGCGCTGGCGCTGGCCGCGGACACCGGCGTGGATGCCCGCGGCGCGCAGCTGGTGCGCGCGCTGTTCGAGCAGGCCGAGGAGGCGGGAATCGCGGACCGCTACTTCCCGGTGATCAGCACGCTGGCGGGCCGATGAGCCTGCGTGCGCAGATGGGCCGCCGTGCGCCGCCGGGCGGTGCGCGCTGGCGCGCCCGCGCCGCCGGCGGCCGGGAATGAGCGAGGCGTCGATGGACCGCATCGCCGAAGCGCTGCTGTGGCTGCGCGAAGTCCTGCAGTGGCCGATCATCAGCATCGGCGACACCCGGATCACGCTCTGGTCGATCCTCTATCTCGTGGTGCTCGTGGTGGCGCTGCTCTGGCTGGCGACCCGGCTGCAGCGCTGGCTCACCGACGGGCCGATGCTGCGCCGGCGCCTGGACGTCAACGCGCGCCACACCGCCGGAACGCTGGTGCGCTACGCGGTCCTGACGATCGGGCTGCTGTTCATCGTGCAGACGGCGGGCATCGATCTCACCACCTTCAACGTGCTGGCCGGGGCAATCGGAATCGGCATCGGCTTCGGACTGCAGAACGTGGTGAGCAACTTCATCGCCGGCATCATCATCATGTTCGAGCGGCCGGTGAAGATCGGCGACCGGATCGTCGTCGGCGAGGTGGAAGGCAACGTGGTCGAGATCGGCGCGCGCAGCACGACGGTGGTCGACAACGACAACATCGCGGTGATCGTCCCGAACTCGAAGTTCATCACCGACAACGTGATCAACTGGATGCACAACGACAACCGGGTGCGCTTCCACGTCGAGGTGGCCACCGCCTACGGAAGCGACGCGCGGCGGGTGGAGCACGTGCTGCTCGAGGTCGCGAAAGCGGATCCGGACGTCCTCGAGCAGCCGCCGCCCGCGGTGCGGCTGATGCGCTTCGGCGACGACGGCCTGGTGTTCGAGCTGCGCCTGTGGTCCTCGAGCCTGGTCGACCGCAAGGGCAAGCTCGCCAGCCAGCTGAATTTCGCGATCTACGAGCGCTTCAACGAGGAGGGAATCGAATTTCCCTTCCCGCAGCGCGACCTGCACCTGAGGAGCGGCGTGCTCGAGGTACGCCGGGCGCGCGCCGGCGGCGACGCCCGCGCCTGACGCCCGGCGCGCCACCCGCCCCGCCCGCGGGACCGATGCCGCGCCGGCTGCACTCCGGCCGGGCGCCGGTCAGCGAAGCGGCGCCAGGTGCAGGCAGGCGATGCCCAGCTCGTCGCCCTCCAGCCGCGGGTAGCGCTGCAGCACCAGCGGATCGTGGCCGGGCACCACGTGCTCCGGCGAATCGGCCGCGGCCAGCAGCCGCCGGTGCCCGTCGAGCATGTCCGCCACGTTGTAGACGATCGGGAAGGGGCGGCCCTGCTCGAGGTTCTCGTAGTAGTGGCTGGCGTCGGAGGCCAGCACCACGCGCCCCCGCTGCGTGGCGACCCGCACCGACTGCAGGCCGCGGGTGTGGCCGCCGATCAGCAGCAGGTCCACTCCAGGGGCGATCGTCGAGTCGCCGGCGTGGAACACCACGCGGTCCGCATACACCTTGCGCACCAGCCCGACCACGTCGTCCACCGAGTAGGCATGGCGGATCTGCGCGTGGCACATGCAGCGGCCGGTGGCGAAATCCAGTTCGGCATCCTGCACGTGGAAGCGCGCGCTGGGCAGCTTGTCGAGGTTTCCGGCGTGGTCGTAGTGCAGGTGGGTGAGGACAACGTCGGTGATGTCCTCCGGTGCCAGTCCGAAGACGCGCAGCGCCTCGATCGGACAGCGGGTGAGCACCCGGCCGCGGCTCGCGGCGCTCTGCGCGTTGAAACCCGTGTCGACCAGGATGTTGCGCCCGCCGCCGCGCAGCAGCCAGACGAAGAAGTCCAGCGGCATCGGCCCGTCGTGCGGATCGTGGCCGATGAAGTTGTCGCTGCGCATGCGGTGCACGCTGGCGTAGCGGATCGCGTAGACCTCGTACTGGGCGGCTGCATTCGTTTCGTTCATGCCTTCTCCTCGCCTGCTTGGGGTTGGTTCGCGCGCCCGGTGGACGCAACTGGCGCCGTGCGCCCCTCAGTCGTCGCCCAGGCCCAGCCGGTTCGGCTGGCGCCGTTCGATGGCCCACTTCAGCAGGGCCGCGCCGCGGTAGACCCCGTGGGCGAACTTGCCATAGGGCAGCGTGAGGAACAAGGCCATCACCACGCCCAGGTGGATCGCCAGCAGCAGCGGCAGCGCCGCGGTCTGCCGGGCCAGCATCAGCAGCAGCCCGGTGAGCGCCGTGAGGAACAGCAGCGCGATGAAGCCGCGGTCCATGCCGCGCTGCGCGGGCTCGCCCTGCATCGGATCGCGGCGCAGGTTCAGCCGCCACAGCCCGGCCGTGCCCGCCAGCAGCGACAGCCCGCCCGCCGTGCCCAGCAGCTTGGGCAGGCTGGCGAACCCGTAGGGCGCCACCCAGCCGAAGCCGTAGTGGTAGAGCGTGCCCACGCTGGTCGCCGCGAAGCACAGCATGAAGCCGTAGAAGGTGAAGTGATGCCAGCGGCGCCGCGCCAGAGTGAAGGCATCGTCCTCCTCGTTGCAGCCGTCGCCGTGGCCGCCGTCGAGGTACTTCAGCCGCAGCGCGTCGCCGGCGGCCTCCCGTACCGCGTCGGCGCCGGGCGGCCCTGGCGGCGCCTCCGTCCAGAAGCGGCGCACGCCGATGCCCAGCGCCAGCAGCGCGAAGAGGAAGACCGGAGCGAACATCCCCACCATCAGGCCATGGGGGAAGACCGCATAGAAATCGCCCGCGGGCCGCGCGCTCCACAGCGCGCCCTCCCGAAGCAGCGCCAGCACCAGGAAGAGCGCGAGCGCCGCGGCCAGCGCCACCGACAGCGCGAGCCCGTTGCGCTCATAGAGCCTGCCCAGCGGCGCCGGCCAGGCGTGGTCGGTGTAGGTGCGCATCCTCACCCTGGCCATCGTCCGCGGGACGTTCACCGCGAACTCGTGCGGCGGCGCGTACTGGCAGGCATGCAGGCAGGCGCCGCAGTTGTGGCAGAGGTTGGCGAGGTAGTGGACGTCGGCCCTGCCGAACTCGAGCCGCCGGGTCATCGCCGGGAAGACCGCGCAGAAGCCCTCGCAGTAGCGGCAGGCGTTGCAGACCTGGAGGATCCGGGCCGCCTCCGCCTCGTCCGGGCCTGGAGCGTGGTGATCAGGCGGCATCGGAGGCCTCGGTGTGCGGCGGCACCGGACGCCCGGGCTGCGTCACGGGCACCCCTCGCGCGGCGGACCCGCGCTGCGCGCGCGCGGCGGCGGCTGCGCGCTCCCCGGCGATCCGACCGAACGCGGTGCCGATCGTCATTCCCACGCCCGCGGTGTAGCCCTGGCCGAGCACGTTGCCGGCCATCATCTCGCCCGCGACGAAGAGGTTGTCGCTGGGCTCGCCGCCGAAGTGCACCGCCGCATGCTCGTCCGCCTTCAGGCCGAGGTAGGTGAAGGTGACTCCCGGACGCAGCGCGTAGCCGTGGAAGGGCGGCGTGTCGATCGGCAGCGCCCAATGGCTCTTGGGCGGCGCCAGCCCCTCGGTGCGGCAGTCGTCGAGCCGGGTGTGGTCGAAGCTGCCCGGGCGGCAGGCCGCGTTGTACTCGTCGATCGCCCGCACGAAGGCCGGTTCGTCCAGACCCAGCGCCCGAGCGAGCTCACCGAGTGAGCCCGCCCGCACGCCGGGGAACACCGGCGGCATGAAGCGCCCGAGCGCCTTGGCGTCGATGATCGACCAGGCGATCTGCCCGGGCTGCTGCGCCACCAGCCGGCCCCAGATCGCATAGCGCTTGGGCCAGAAGTCCTCGCCCTCATCGTGGAAGCGCCGGGCCTCCCGGTTTACCACCACGCCCAGAGAGACGCAGTCGATCCTCGTGCAGATGCCGCCGTCGTAGAGCGGCGCGCGCGCGTCGATCGCCACCATGTGCGCCTGCGTCGGGTCGCCCACCGCGTCGGCGCCAGCGTCGAGCATGAAGCGCAGCACCGTGCCCCGGTTGTATCGGGTGCCGCGGATCAGGAAGTTCTCCGCCGGCCACTCGCCGCGCTCGTTGCGGCCCCAGGCCTCGCGCAGCCAGTCCAGGTCGGACTCGAAGCCGCCCGCTGCCAGCACGCAGGCGCGCGCCTCGATGCGTTCGCCGCCGACGAAGGCGGCCTCGAAGCGGCCGTCGCGCAGCGCAAGCCGGTCGACCGGGGAGTCGTAGCGGACCGCCACGCCCATGCGCTGCGCGCTGCGGTGATAGGCATTGACCAGCGCCTTGCCGCCGCCCATGAAGAAGGCGTTGGTGCGCGCGGTGTGCAGCGCGCCCGAGAGCGAAGGCTGGAAACGCACGCCGTGCCGGCGCATCCAGTCGCGGCAGGTGGACGAGGCCCGGATCGCGATGCGCGCCAGGCGCTCGTCGGTCAGCCCGCCGGTCACCTTGAGCAGGTCCTGCCAGTACTCCTCCTCCGGGTAGGCGTCGACCAGCACGTCCTGCGGCGCGTCGTGCATGCAGCGGATGTTGCGGGTGTGCGCCGAGTTGCCTCCGCGCCACTCGCGCGGCGCGGCCTCCAGCAGCAGGACGCTGGCCCCCGCCTCTCGCGCGCTCAGCGCCGCGCACAGCGCGGCGTTGCCTCCTCCGACCACCAGAACGTCCAGCACGTCTCGCAGCTCCTTGCCAGCGGTCGACTCTAGGCCGACGCGGGCCGCCGCGCCAGCCCGCGGGCAGCCTGCAGGTGATCGACGGTGGAGGCGAAGTCCTCGTCGAGCACCCGCCGGACCTCGAGCGCGAACAGCCTCGCCGCCTCCCGCCCGACCGGCGCACTGCGCTCGAGTTCGATCTCGATGCGCGTCTCGTCGGCCTCGAAGCGCAGGATCCGCAGCGCCTTCGAACCGAGCCCGCGGTACTTGCGTTCGACGTAGTCGCGCGTTCCCAGCACCGTCCAGAGCTGCGCGATCCCGGCGGGATACGACTGCGTCACCTGGAAGCGGGCGCCGGCCTGCGGATCGGCCATCGCCTCAGGCGTTCGCCTGCCCGGGGCGCAAAAGATCGTCCAGCACGCGCTCCAGGTCGCGCAGCGACCGGCAGGTCCGGGCAAGGTCGCAGTGCACCGCGTAGCGCAGCATCTCGGAGTCGCCATAGCCCCAGACGCCGCGCGACTCGGGGTTCAGCCAGATCAGCCGGCGCGCCCGGCGATGCACCGCCTCCAGCAGGTCGACCCGGGCTTCGCCATTGTTGTTGCGCGCGTCGCCCAGCACCAGCACGGTGGTCTTGCGGTCGATGTCGGCGAGCAGGCGCTCCTCGACGTCCTCGAGCATCCGGCCGTAGTCGCTGCCGCTGCCGCCGACGCTGCGGATCACCTCGTCGACGGCCCGCTCCACCGGCATCGTCTCGAAGAGCTCGCTGACCTCGACGAGATCGGAGATGAAGGCGAAGCTGCGCAGGTCCGAGAGCAGCTCCTGCAGGCTGTAGACGAAGAGCAGCAGGAAGCGCGCATAGGCGCTGACCGAGCCGCTGACGTCGCAGATCACGATCACCCGGGGCCGGTCGACCACTTCGGTGCGCCAGACCGGCTGGAACAGAACCCCGCCGTAGGCCGCGTTGTGGCGGATGGTGCGGCGCACGTCGAGGGTGCCGCGGCGCTTGCGCCGGTTGCGGCGCGCATGACGGGCCGCGAGCTTGCGCGCGATCTTCCGGACGATCTCGCGCACCCGCGGCAGGTCGCGCCGCTCGATCGCGGACAGCGGCTTGGTGCGCAGGAACTCCTCGTGCATGGCGCGGGTCGGCGCGCCGGAGTAGAGCGCGAGCTGCCGGTCGACGAAGGCGCGCACCTCGTCGAACAGGCGCTCGCGGGCGCGCCGCAGCGTGGCGGCGCGCGGCGAATGGCCCTCGGCGGCCTCCTCGGCGGCGATCGCGCGGTTCAGGTCGCCCGAGCCCATCTCCTGCTGGATGCGCTGCGTGTACCAGCCGCGCTGGGTGCGCACCCAGATGTCGGTGATGCCCACCGCGCGCGCGGCCACCGCCAGCCGCCGCGTCAGCTCGGCCTGGTCGCCGGCCAGCAGCAGTTCGGCGAGTTCGCCGGCGTCGACCTCCGGGCGCGCACTGCTGCCGCCTCCCCCGCCGCCGCCGCTGCGACCGTCGCCGCCGCCGCTGCCGTCGTTGCCGCCCTCGCCTTCGCCGACGCCCAGGTCGCTGCCCTCCGGCTCGCCGTCGCCGGCATCGCGCTCGCCGGTCTCCTGGTCGCCGCGCTCCTGCCCGCCTTCGCCGCCCTCGCCGCTGGCGTCGTCGCCCGCCGAAGCTTCGCCTTCCCTGCCCCCGGTCCCGCCGTCCGGCGGCATGCCTGCGAAGGCATCGAACTTGAAGAAGCGCTCGAAGGTCTCGTCGAAGAGCTCGCGCTCGTCGGCGGACTTGGCCAGCGTGGTGCCGAGCGCGGACTTGAGCAGCTCGCGGTCGGACCAGCCGACCAGCGCCACCGCCCTGGACGCGTCGAGCTCCGCGTCGAGCGTGGGCTCGAGCGTCGCGCCGCGCAGCGCCTTGAAGAAATCCTCGAGCGTTGCCTGCATCGTCTGCGCGCCGCCAGCGTCCTCAGGCCGCCTTGGCCACGTCCGCGAGCAGCCTGGGAAGCTGCTCGCTGGCGCTGGCGATGTCCTGCTCGAACTTCAGGATCACGTTCAGCGTGCTGCGCACCAGGTCCGGCGACAGGTGCTCGGCGTTGAGCAGCAGCAGCGTGCGCGCCCAGTCGAGCGTCTCGCTGACCGAGGGCGCCTTGCGCACGTCCATCGTGCGCACCGCCTGCACGAAGGCGACCAGTTCGCGCTGCAGGTGCTCGGACAGCCCCGGCACCCGCTTCTGGAGGATGGCCCGCTCGAGCGCGGCATCCGGGAAGGGGATGTGCAGGTGCAGGCAGCGGCGCTTGAGCGCGTCGCTGAGCTCGCGGGTGGCGTTGCTGGTGAGCACCACCATCGGCCGCACCAGCGCCTTGATCGTCCCGAGCTCGGGCACCGAGACCTGGAAATCGGACAGCACCTCGAGCAGGAAGGCTTCGAACTCGGGGTCGGACTTGTCGATCTCGTCGATCAGCAGCACGCAGCCGCCGGGCTGCTGCAGCGCCTGGTAGAGCGGGCGCGGCTCGAGGAAGTGCTCGGAGAAGAACAGGTCGTCGTGGCCGTGCAGCCGGTCGAGCGCGGCGGCCAGGCCGACCGCGCCGTCGAGCACGTCGGCCAGCTTGTCCTTGAGCAGCTGCGTGTAGAGCAGCTGCTTGCCGTACTTCCACTCGTACAGTGCCTTGGCCTCGTCCAGGCCCTCGTAGCACTGCAGGCGGATCAGTGGCACGTCGAGCATCTCCGCCAGGGCCTTGGCGAGCTCGGTCTTGCCGACGCCGGCGGGCCCCTCGACCAGCACCGGCTTCTGCAGGTGGAAGGAGAGGTAGGTGGTGGTCGCGATCTGCGGACTGGCGATGTAACCGACCTCGGCGAAGAGGGCGCGCAGTTCGTCGGCGGATTCGAAGTGATGCGAGTACAGGTCTTTCATGGGTGCGGAGGCTACCTGAAGTTGGTCGGGGCGGCGCGCGGGCTCAGGCCTTGCGCTCCAGCCGCTCGACAGCCTGCTCGGCCAGTTCCAGGAAGCTCACCATGCGCCGCTTCAGGGCCTCGAGGTCCACGCCCTCGGTGCTCTTCTTGCCGGCCATGTAGCGCGCGTAGACGCCATGGATGATCGCCGCGGACTTCCAGCGGTTGAAACCGACGTAGTAGTCGAGCCGCGACAGGTCGCGGCCGGTGCGCTTCGCGTAGCGCTCGGCCAGCTCGGCCCGCTTCGGGAACCCGGGCATCGCGGTGGGGGCATCGTCGCGGAAGGGCACGGGGTCGCCCTGCTCGGACCACTGGTTCAGCGCGTAGGCCAGGTCGGCCAGGGGATCGCCCAGCGTGGAGATCTCCCAGTCGACCACCGCGGCAACGTTGCCGTCGGCGCCGACCAGGCAGTTGTGGGTGCCGTAATCGCCGTGGACCACCCGAGCAGGGCCCTGCTCCGGCGTGTTCTCGAGCAGGTATCTCTGCAGCGAGTGCGCCCGCGGGTCGTCGAACCGGGCATCCTCGATCGAGGCCGTCCAGGAGCGGTACCAGGTCTTGAGCTGGCGCTCGATGTAGCCCTCTTTCTTGCCCAGGTCGCCCAGGCCCGCCGCGTCCGGATCGACCGAGTGCAGGTCGGCGAGCACGTCGATGAAGGAGTGTCCGAAACGCTCGCGGTTGGCCGGCGGCACCCAGCGCTCGGTGTCGGCCGCCGAGTAGAGCGGATGGCCGTCGACGAAGCCCATCACGTAGAAGTGCGCGCCGGTGACCGCGGGGTCCTCGCAGAAGCCCAGCGCCTTGGGCACCGGCACCGGCGTGGGGCCAAGCGCGCTGATGATCGCCCACTCCCGGCCCATGTCGTGGGCCTTGGGCAGCAGCTCGCCCATCGGCGGACGCCGGATCACCGCCTTGCGGCCCGCGCCATCCTCCAGCAGGCAGGTGAGGTTCGAGTGCCCGCCCTCCAGCCGCGTCCAGGTGAACGGGGGCGTGATTCCCTCGACGTTGCGGGCGATCCAGGCCTCTACGGCGGGAATGTCGTATCCGGGCAGGCTTGCAGTGGCGGTCATGTCTGGGTGGGTTCCTTGGAAGTTGTCGTTTCGAGCGATGCGAGCGCGTCGTCGCGCAGACGGCGCTTGAGGATCTTTCCGGACGCGGTGCGGGGCAGCGGCGCGCCGGACAGCACCAGATGGCGCGGGATCTCGAACCTGGCCAGGTGCTTCGCGAGGAAGACGCGCAGCTCTTCTGGATCGAGCGAGGGGTCGCCATGCACGGTGGCGCCGACCTCCTCGCCGAGGCGCTCGTCGGGCACGGCGTACACCGCGGCCTCGTGGACGCCGGGGTGCATCAGCAGCGCCGCCTCGACGTGGCCGCAGCCGATGTTCTCGCCGCCGCGGATGATCAGGTCCTTCACCCGGTCGACGATGAACAGGTAGCCCTCGTCATCGAGGTATGCGACGTCGCCGGTGCGGAACCAGCCGTCGGCGGCGAAGGACTCGGCGTTTGCATCGGGACGGTTCCAGTAGCCGTCGAACATCCCGGCGCCGCGCACCAGCAGCTCGCCGCGCTCGCCCGCGGGCAGCGCCCGGCCGTCATCGCCGACGATGCGCAGCTCCATCACCGCCGAACAGCGGCCGGAGCTCGCGGGCCGCGCCAGGTAGTCCGCACCGGAGATCCCGGTGCCGATCGCATTGGTCTCGGTCATCCCCCAGCCGGTGTTGGGGGCGACGCCGTCGAACACCGCGTCGATCTGCCGCACCTGCTCCGGGGCCCGCGGCGCGCCGCCGCCGCCGACCGAGGCCAGCGAGGAGAGGTCGCGTCCGGTGCTGCGGGCGACCCGCACCAGGTCGCCGGTCATCGCGGCCGGCGCAACGAAGCTGGAGATGCGCTCGCGCTCGATCAGCGCGGCGGCAAGCTCCGGGTCCCACTTGTTCATGCACACCAGCCTGCGCTGCGCGCGATAGCTCGACAGGTAGACCGCGTGCGAGCCGGTGGCATGGAACAGCGGGATGCCGAGCAGCGTGGCGGACTGTTCCTCGGGCGCGGCAGGCGCCACGCCGCTGGTCAGCGCGATCGACTGCCAGTCGAGCTCCCAGGACAGCAGCGCGGACAGCACCGCCCGATGGGACGAGAGCGCGCCTTTGGGGTGGCCGGTGGAACCCGAGGTGTAGAAGATGATCGCCGGATCGGCGGGCCCGATGTCGGCGGGCGGCATCGGCGCCTCGCCCTGCGCCGCCAGGAGATCCTCGAGCCGCTGCGCGCCCACGGTCAGGCGGGTGGACCGCACGGCGATCACCGCGGCGCGCGGCGGCCGCGCGAAGCCCTCGAGCCGGTCGAGGCGCTCCTGGTCCGCGAACAGCACCTTCGCGCCGCAATCGTCCAGCGCGTATTCCATCTCCTCGGCCTGCCACATGGCGTTCATCGCCACCGCGATCGCGCCGATCGAGGTGGCCGCGGTGAACGCGAGGATCCACTCCGGGTGGTTGCGCATCGAGATCGCGACGCGATCGCCCTTGGCCACGCCGAAGTCCCGCACCAGAACCTGCGCGATCCGGGCGGCGCGCTCGAGCGCCTGCGCGAAGCTCATGCGCTCGTCGCCGTGGACGATGAAGGGCAGCTCGCTGGCGGTCTGCTCGAAGAGCTCCCGCAGCGAGCGCGGCGCATTGCGGAACACGCGCACGGGGCGCCCCCCGATCTCGACGGTTTCGAGCTCGTAGGGCTGCCCCGGCGCGGTGAGCGCCTCGAGGGCCTGCTGGCGGGTGGGAAGGGTCATCGGGGCTGGCTCCGCCGGCGGCACGGCTGAAGGGACGAGAAGTCGGGTCGATGCTACAGGCCCGGATTCGGCCGGGCAACGCGAGGCCGGCGCCGGCATCCCGGTTTCCGGCTCTCTGTCGATGACCGCCGTTCCGTCTGCTAACGTGCGGACCTGCGGCCGGCAACGGCGCTGAGACGACAGGTTCCAGATGGACGAGACGGGCATGCCGGCGGCGGGGGAGGCGGCGCGGACCGCGCGCTGCGGCGACGCGGCAGCGCTGGCGCAGGCGCTGCAGGACGCGCGGCGCGACACGCTGGCGATGTTCGCCGCCTATGAGCGGGCGCCCGAGGGGCTCGCGGTCCCGCAGCGCGAGGAGCTGAACCCGCCGCTCTGGGAGCTGGGCCACATCGGCTGGTTCCGAATTCTGGCTCTCGCGCAACCCGCAGCGCGGGCTGGGCGTCGATGCGGACCCGGACGCGCCGCGCCCGGACGGCCTGCGCGCCGAGGCCGATGCGCTCTACCACTCGAGCCGCGTGCCGCATGCCAGCCGCTGGAGCCTGCCGCTGCCGGACGCCGACGCCACCCGCGCCGATCTCGCCGTCCAGCTCGAGCGCACCCTCGGGCTGCTCGAGCGGGCTGGTCCGGGCGACGAGGAGCTCTACTTCTTCCGGCTGGCGCTGCTGCACGAGGACATGCACCACGAAGCCGCGCTGTACATGGCACGGGCGCTCGGCGTGCGGATCGGCGATCCGCGCTGGCGCCCGGCGCCGCTGCCGGACGCACCGCCTGCGCTGCGCTTCGAGCCGGGCGCCTGGACCCTCGGCAGCGCCGCCGGCGCGGGCTTCGCCTTCGACAACGAGCTGCAGGCGCACCCCGTTTCGCTGGGCGCCACCGAGATCGATGCGCAGGCGGTGCGCTGGGCGGAGTACCTGCCCTTCGTCGAGGCCGGCGGCTATTCGGACGAGCGTTTCTGGGAGGCCGACGGCCGCCGATGGCTCGCAGCCTCGGGGCGGACCGCGCCGCTGCACCTGCGCCGCACGGAGGAAGGATGGCAGCGCTGGCTGGACGGCGAGTGGACTGCGCTCGACCTGCGCGAGGCCGCCTGCCACCTGACGCTGCACGAGGCCCGCGCATGGTGCCGGTGGGCCGGCCGGCGGCTCCCCGGGGAGGCCGAGTGGGAGCGCGCCGCGTTCACGCGCCCGGACGCCTTCCGGTGGGGCGACGCCTGGGAGTGGACCGCCAGCCCCTTCGCCCCCTACCCGGGATTCCGCCCGCATCCCTACCGCGACTACTCCGCGCCCTGGTTCGACGGCCGGCCGGTGCTGCGCGGCGCCTCGTTCATGACGCAGCCGCGGATGCGCCATCCGCGCTACCGCAACTACTT
Source organism: Gammaproteobacteria bacterium (assembly GCA_046569945.1). Taxonomy (GTDB): domain Bacteria; phylum Pseudomonadota; class Gammaproteobacteria; order Burkholderiales; family Burkholderiaceae_E; genus Quisquiliibacterium. The sequence continues at coordinate 31,101 of JBKHVS010000002.1, forward strand.
CCTGGCCCACCGCAACGACGTCCCGGCGGGATTCCGCAGCTGCGCGCCCTGAGCGGCGCCGGGCCTCGCCCGGGACGGCGGGCTGGCCGGCGACGGCTGCCCGCGCTCAGCCTCCCGCCAGGAACACGCCGAACCAGCCGCGCGGGTCGGTCCAGCACCGCACCTCGCCGAAGCCCGCCTCCCGCAGCAGCGCCTCGAAGTCCTCGGGGCGCCACTTGTACGAATTCTCGGTGTGGATGCGCTCGCCGGCGCGGAAACTGCGCTCGCCGCCCTGCCAGCGCACGCAGGTGCCGGCACGCGCCTCCAGGTGCATCTCGATCCGCGAGAGCGCCGCGTCGTAGAGCGCCACGTGCCGCCACTCGCGGACCCGGAAGTCGGCACCCAGCAGCCGGTTCAGGTGCTCGAGCAGGTTCAGGTTGAAGGCCGCGGTCACCCCGAGGGCGTCGTCGTAGGCGGCCTCGAGCACGGCCGCGGGCTTGACCAGGTCGGCGCCGATGAGCAGCGCGCCGCCGGCGGCGAGCTCCCGCGCCTCGCGCAGCAGGCGCAGCGCCGGCTCGGGCGCGAAGTTGCCGATGCTGGAGCCCGGGTAGAAGACCAGGGCCGGCCCGCCGACCAGGCCGGCAGGAAGCTGCAGACGCGCGGAAAAATCCAGGCCCACGCCGGTCATCGCGATCTCCGGGTGCTCCCGCTGCAGCGCGTGCAGCGCCTGCCGCAGGAAGTCCACCGAGATGTCCACCGCCACGTAGCGCCGCGGCCACAGGGGCCCGAACAGTCGTGCCGCCTTGGCGCAGTTGCCGGCGCCCAGGTCCACCAGCGCCGGGGCGGCGCCCGCCATGCCGAGCGCAGCGCTGCAGATTTCAGTGCCGTGGCCGTCGAAGATCGACGCCTCGGTGCGCGTGGGGTAGTACTCGGTGAGCTCGGTGATCGCGTCGAAGAGCCGGGAGCCGAGCGCGTCGTAGAGGAACTTCGGGGACACCCGCGCGGGCGACTGGAGGAGGCCGGCAGCGGCCTCGCGGGCCAGGGCAAGGTCGTCGATGCCGTGCAGTTGCAGGAAGTCCGGGGAGTTCGCCATGGGTCGAGGGTGCCTGAAGGATTCGGGGGTCGCCCGCCGGATTCTGCCGGGAACGCTAAAGTAGCGGTCCGGATCGCCACAAGCCCGCCCAGGGAACACCCGCCATGACCAAACGCCCCTTCCTCGCCGCCGTCGGCGCAGTCCTAGCCGCCGCTACGCTCGCCGCCAGCCTTCCCGTCCAGGCCCAGCAGGTGCTGCGCGTGACCACCATCCCCGAAGAGGCGGCCACCGAGCAGACCCGCAAGTTCGGCCCGATCGCCGACTATCTCGGCAAGCGTCTTGGGATGAAGGTGGAGTTCACCCCGGTGAGCGACTACCCCGCAGCGGTAGAGGCGCTGGTCAACCGCAAGGTCGACCTGGCCTGGCTCGGCGGTTTCACCTTCGTGCAGGCCAACATCCGCTCCGGCGGGAAGATCGTGCCGATCGCCCAGCGCGAGGAGGACACCAAGTTCCAGTCGGTGTTCATCGCCAAGACCGACTCCGGCATCCGGACGCTGAAGGACCTCGCGGGCCGCCAGATCAGCTTCGGCTCCCAGAGCAGCACCTCGGGGCACCTGATGCCGCGCCACTTCCTGCTCGAGGCCGGGCTGAACCCCGAGAAGGATTTCCGCCGCATCGCCTACAGCGGCGCGCATGACGCCACCATCGCCTCGGTGGTCAGCGGGAAGGTGGACGCGGCCGCGCTGGACATCACGGTCTGGAAGAAGTTCGTCGCCGAGAACAAGGTGGACACCAAGGCGGTGAACGTCTTCCACACCACGCCGGGCTTCTACAACTACAACTGGTCGGTGCACTCCGAGATGCCCGCCGACCTCCGCAACCGGATCCAGCGCGCGCTCATCGAACTCGACCCCGCGACGCCCGAGGGCAAGGAGATCCTGCAGCTCAACCGCGCGACCCGCTACATCACCACCTCGCCCGAGAACTACAAGGGGATCGAGGCGGCGGGCCGCAGCGCGGGCCTGATCTGAGCGGCCCGGGCACCAGGCCCGCCAGGTGAAGCTCGAGCTCGAGGCGGTTTCCGCGCGGCACCCCGCAGCGCGCCGCGGCGCCGCACCGGCCCTCCAGTCGCTCGGCCTGAGAGTTGACGAAGGGGAGCAGGTGGCCGTGATCGGCCCCTCCGGAGCCGGGAAGACCACCCTGCTCCAGGTCCTCGCCTGCGCTCTGCCGCCCTCTTCGGGCAGCTTCCGGCTGGACGGCGAAAACCCCTGGCGCCTGCGCAGGCGCGACCTGCTGGCGCTGCGCGGGCGGCTGTTCCTCGCGCCGCAGGTGCCGCCGCTGCCGCCCCGCCAGCGCGTGGTGACCGCGGTGCTCGCCGGCCGGCTGCCGGCGATGGGCCTGCTGGCCAGCCTGCGCTCGCTCTTCTACCCGAGCGACATCCCCGCGGCGCACGAGGCGCTGGCCCGCTTCGACCTGGCCGACAAGCTCTTCGAGCGGGTCGACCGCCTCTCCGGCGGCGAGCGCCAGCGCGTCGGCCTGGCGCGCGCGCTGCTCGCGCCGGCCGGGCTGTGGCTGGTCGACGAGCCGTTGTCGGCGCTGGACCCGACCCGCTCGCGCCAGGCCATCGGCACCCTGGTGCAGCTCGCGCGCGAGCGCGGCGTCACCCTGGTGGCCACGCTGCACCAGGTGGAGATGGCGCTGGCGCATTTCCCCCGCATCGTCGGCATGCGCGACGGCCGGATCGCCTTCGACCTCCCCGCCACGGACGTGACGCGCGCGCTGCTCGAGCGGCTCTATGCGCAGCACGAGGACGAGCTGCGCGGCGACGTTCCCGCGGAAGACCAGGCTCCGCCCGGCCCGGCAGCGCCCGCGGTCATGCACTGCCGCTGAGCGATGGCGACGAGCACCGCGGCCATCGCCGGCGCCGCCCCCGATCGCGACCCGGCCTGGCTTCGACGCCTGTTCTGGATCGGCGCGCTGTTCGTGCTCGCCTGGCCGCTGGTGGTCGCCACCGAGTTCAGGCCCTGGATCCTCTTCGAGGCGAAGAACCTGGAGGTCACCGGGCAGTTCCTGCGCAGCTTCCTGCCGCCGGCGCATTCGCAGGAGTTCCTCGCGATGGTGGCGCGCGAGTCCTGGCGCACCGTGGCGATCGCCACCGCCGGGATGACGCTCGCGCTGCTGGTCGCGGTGCCGCTGACGCTGCTGTCCACCCGCGTGCTTTCCATCTCCGCACTGTCGGGGCGCATGGCGCGCGGGCCGTTCTGGCTGCGCCAGGCGGTCCGCTGGCTGCTCATCTTCCTCAGGAGCATCCCGGAGCTGGTCTGGGCGCTGGTCTTCGTGCGGGTCGTGGGCCTCGGGCCCACCGCCGGCGTGCTCGCGATCGCGCTCACCTACGGCGGCATGCTGGGCAAGGTCTACGGCGAGATCCTCGAGAGCGGCGAGGCGCATGCGACCGAGACGCTGCTGCGCAACGGCAGCTCGCGGATGCAGGCGTTTTTCTTCGGGCTGCTGCCCCAGAACGCCGCCGAGCTGACCAGCTACACCGTCTACCGCTGGGAATGCGCGATCCGCAGCTCGGTGGTGCTGGGCTTCGTCGGCGCCGGCGGGCTCGGCCAGCAGCTCGACAACTCGATGAAGATGTTCAACGGCGGCGAGGTGCTCACGATGCTCGCCGTGTTCGTCGCCCTGGTGGCCCTGGCCGACCGCGTCAGCACCGGGCTGCGCAGGGCGCTGGGCTGATCCGGTGAAGGGCCTGCGATGACCGCCCCCCGCGCGCCTGCCAACGAGCCCTACCGGCTGCCGCCGCCGCTCTTCGACGCGCGCTGCAAGGCCTGCTGGTTCTCGGCCGCGGTGATCCTCCTGGTCGCGGCCAGCTTCTGGTCGCTGGACCTGCAGTGGGGCCAGTTCCTCTCGCTGGACGCGATGCGCAGCATGGGGCGCTTCCTCGGCGAATTCTTCCCGCCCGACACCTCGCCGGCCTTCCTGGGCCGGGTCGCGACGGGCGCCTGGGAGACGCTGGCGATGTCGGCGCTGGGCACCGCGCTGGCCGCGGCCGCGGGCCTGCTGCTGGCGATCCCGGCCAGCCGGATGCACGAGGGCGATGCGGCGCCGGGGCGCACGCCCACCCGGCTGCTGCTCAACGCGCTGCGCGCCGTCCCGGAACTGGTGTGGGCCGCGCTGCTGCTGATCGCCGCGGGCCTGGGCCCCTTCGCCGGCACGCTCGCGCTGGCCGCGCACACCACCGGCGTGCTCGGCAGGCTGTTCGCCGAGGCCATCGAGAACGCGCCGCCCGGGCCCGGCGCGGCGCTGCGCGCGCAGGGCGTCGGCACCGGCCGGGTGTTCCTCTACGCCACGCTGCCGCAGGTGCTGCCGCAGCTGATGAGCTACACGCTGTACCGCTGGGAGAACAACATCCGCGCGGCGGCGGTGCTCGGCGTGGTGGGTGCAGGGGGCCTCGGACAGCTGCTGGCCTTCCACATGGGTCTCTTCCACATGGGCAAGACCGCGACCATCCTCGGCGCGATGCTGCTGATGGTGGCGCTGGTCGACGCCTCGAGCTACGGCGCCCGCAGGCTGCTCACCCGATGAAGCCGACTCCCAGGGCCGGCTGGCTCTTCGCCTACGACTGGGACCGGCGGGCGATGGACCGGCTCGGGTCGCCGAGCGGCATGGCGCGCTTCGACCACGCCGGATTCGACCTCTTCTCGTTCCCGCAGAACGCTGCGCTGCTGGGCTTCGACCTGCAGCGCTTCGCGCGGCGCCAGGCCGCGATCGGCCGCCGGCGCGGCTGGCGCGCGGTGCTCTTGCATCACGAGCAGTTCGGCGCGCTGGCCGCCGCGCTGGTGGCGGAGCGGCTGGAGCTGCCCGGCACGTCGCCGGAGAGCATCCTCGCGGCCCAGCACAAGCTGCATGCGCGGCGCGTGCTGCAACGGGTGGCGCCGGAGGCGAACCTGCGCTTCGCCGAGCTCGACGCCGGCTACGGCGACCCGATCCCCGAGGGCCTGGCCTACCCCGCCTTCGTCAAGCCGGTGAAGGCGGCCTTCTCGGTGCTGGCGCGCCGGGTCGAGAACCGCGACGAGCTGCAGGCGCACACCCGCTTCGGGCCGTTCGAGCAGTGGATCATCCGCCGGCTGGTCGAGCCCTTCGACCGCATCTGCCGCGCCCGGCTGCCGCAGGCCGGCAGCGCCCACCGGATGCTGGTCGAGGAGCCGGTGCCGACGCATGTACCGCAGTACAACCTCGACGGATGGGTGGGCGATGGCCAGGTGCACATGCTCGGCGTGGTGGATGCCGTGATGGTGCCCGGCACCCAGGCCTTCATGCGCTGGGAGACGCCCAGCCGGCTCGACCCGGCGATCCAGCAGCGCGCGCTGGACGTGGCGCGGCGCTTCCTCGCCGCGATCGGCTTTCGCAACGGCTGCTTCAACCTCGAGTTCTTCCACGATCCGGCCAGCGACCGGCTGGTGGTGATCGAGCTCAATCCGCGGCTCGCCTCGCAGTTCGGCGACCTCTACCGGCGCGTGCTGGGCGTCGATGCCCATGCGATGGCGCTTGCGCTGGCACTGGGCGACGATCCGCTCGCCCTGCCGCGCAGCGCCCCGACGGCGGGCGCGGCCGCCAGCCTGGTCTACCGCGCCTTCGCGGCCGACGAGGCGCCCCCGCAGCCGAGCGCGGCGCAGCGCGCCGACTTCGCCAGGCAGCATCCCGACGGACTCCTGTTCGGCTTCCCCAAGCATGGCCGCGCGCTGGAGCGCGACCTGAAGTGGACCGGCAGCCATCGCTACGGCGTCGTCCACCTCGGCGGACGCGACCGCGACCAGCTGCGGCAGCGCGCGGAGCACGCAAGCGCCCTGCTCGGCTGGCCCGCGCCCTACCTCGACCAGATGCCGGCCCGTTCCAGGAGCGCGAACCAGCAGGACCACCCAGCCGAACTGACCGGCACGCTGCCGGTTGCCTGAACCCACGGAACTCAATGCACCGACTCCTGAAGCTCCTCGCCTCCCTCCTGATCGCGGGCGCCGCCCTGTCGGGCTGCTCGCCGATGCGGGCGCAGAATCCCGGTGGCGCGCTGAGCCCGGTGAACGCCGTCGCCGTCGAGGACGACGCCCGCCTGATGCTGGCCGGCGCCGACGTCGTCGCCTACTTCACCGAGGGCCGGTACCGGCAGGGCAGTCCGGGCTTCAGGAGCGTCCACGAGGGCGTGAATTTCCGGTTCGCGAGCGCGGAGCACAAGGCGATGTTCGACGCGGCGCCGGCGAAGTACCTGCCGCAGTTCGGCGGCTACTGCGCCAACGGCATCGCCTACGGCATCCCCTGGGGCGGGGATGCCGACACCTGGCGGATCTTCGACGGCCGCCTGTACATCTTCGGCGGCACGGCCTCGCTGGAAGCCTTCGAGCTGGACACCCCCGGCAACCTGGCGCTCGCGCACCGCCACTGGTCAGAGGAGATCGCGGGCAGCAACAGCTTCCTGCAGCGCGCGAAGCGGCTGGTGTTCCGCGTGCCGCACTACCGCAGCGGCGAGGAGCTGGCGCGGATGGTCGAAGAGGCGCGGGCCGCGAAACGCTGACGGCAGGGGCGCGCCCGCCGCGCCGGCGCCGAACCAGCGCCGAATTCGCGTGGATTCAGCCCCGACTCGGCGTTGCGCCGGCTCAGGGCCGCGCGGAGTCCACGATCAGCCCGGCCAGACGCCATAGCGCCAGCCGGTGCGCGGCGGCCAGGCCATCCGGCCCCGGCTGCTCGGCTGCCGTGACGAAGGCATCCTCGAAGACGCGCGGCGGCGCGGCGCCGCGCGCCTCCGAGAGCGTCCAGCGGGCGCGCACCGCCACCCCGCGCCGGTCGGGCAGGACGTCGAAGGCGAGCAGCTCCACTGCCAGCTGCGGCCCGAACGAGGCCCCTGGCGGCACCGGCGCCAGCCAGACGGCCGCGCCCAGCCGGCGCTCCAGGTCGCGGCGCATCAGCCGGGGCACCGCGTCGCGCAGCGGCTCGGCCCAGCGCAGGCCGTCCAGCGGCCGCAGCCCCGCAGCGCCCTGCGGAACCAGCACAGCGTCTCGGTCCAGGTAGCCGGGCAGGACCACGGGCGGGCGCAGCAGCCAGGCCGGCTGAGGCTGCCGGGCGTGTCCGGGCAGCAGCGGCGGCTTCTCGGCGCCCGCGCCGACGGGCGCTGCCAACCGTCCCGTGTCCTGCCGGGTCGACTGCGACGACGGCTCCGGCGGATCGAGCGGCAGGCGGATCCAGGACACCGGCGCCAGCGGCGCCGCGCAGCCCGCGAGCGCCGCCGCGAAGGCGAGCAGCGGCGCAGCGCCGGCCGCGCGCAGGAATCGCCGCCGGGAAGCAAGGCAGCGGCGGGCGGGGGTCATGGGGATCCTCCGACTGTAGTGCATGGGCGTTGCGGCTCGCTCAGCGCGCCGCTTCGCGGCCGCGCAGCAGCGCATCCGGATGGCGTTCCAGCGTCTCGCCGAGCTCGCGCAGCGACCGGGCGGCGTTCGAGACGTCCCTCAGCGCCTGCTGCGCGCCGATGCGCAGCGCCGAATCCTCGCCCGCCGCCGCGCCGAGCGCAGCCGAAGCGCGGGCGAGCTCGTCGGCAGCGCGCCGGATTTCCGCAAGCGCCGGGGCGCCGGCGTCCGCCAGCGCACCGAAGCGGTCCGCGGCGGCCCCGACCCGCTGCGCGCCGCGATCCAGCTCGCCCAGCGCGCGTTCCGACTGCGCGAGCGTCGTCCGCGCCGAGCGGGCGAGCGGTCCCAGCTCGCGCCCGGCTCGTTCGGCGAGCCGCTCCAGCGCCTCGGCGGCGCCGGCGGCCCGCGCCAGCGCGCGCGCCGCATCCGGCCCCTCGGCAAGTCCGCGCACCGCGGCCGCGATCGCGGCGAGATCGCGACCGATCTGCGCCAGGTCCACGCCCTCCAGCTGCGCCTGGAGCGTCTGCAGCCGCGGCGGCGCGGTCGGAATCGACGGCAGGCTCCCCGGACCGGCCTGCGCCGGCGCGGCGGCGCGCGATGCGTCGAGATCCAGGTCGACGTAAAGCTGGCCCGTCAGCAGGCTCTGCATGGCCAGCCGGCCGACGAGCCCGCGCTCGATCAGCGCTGCGACGGCCGGGCCTTCCGGAGGAGGAGCGCCGACGAGATCGCGCAGCAGCGCCCGGTCGAACTCGGCGGTCACCGGAATTTCGACGCCGCCCTGCTCCTGCGGCGCCAGGCCGATCGCCCGGACCTGCCCAACTCGAACCCCGCGGAACACGACCGGCGCGCCCACCTGCAGCCCGTAGACCGAGCTGTCGAAGCGCATCACCGCGCGCTCGCTGGCGGCGAACCAGCGCCCCGCCGCGATCAGCACCGCGAGCGCCAGCAGCGCCGTCCCGGCCAGCGCCAACAGCCCCACGCGCAGCGCGGCCGGCCTCATGCCGGCGCCCCGCCGCGCAGGAAGGCGCGCGCCGCCGCCGGGCCGTGCTCGAGCAGCTCGCCAGGCGGGCCCAGCGCGGTCATGGTCTTCTCCCTTTCGTCCAGGAACAGCACACGGTCGGCCACTGCGAACACGCTGCCGATCTCGTGCGTGACCATGACCACCGTCGTGCCCAGATGGTGCCTCAGATTCAGCACCAGCTCGTCGAGGCGGGCGGCATTGGCGGGATCGAGCCCCGATCCCGGCTCGTCGAGGAACAGCAGCTCCGGCTCCAGCGCGAGCGCCCGGGCCAGCGCTGCCCGCTTGCGCATGCCCCCGGACAGCTGCGCGGGCATCAGGTCGAAACCTCCGTCCAGCCCGACCAGCGCGAGCTTGAATCGCGCGCGGCGCTCGCGTTCGGCGGCGTCCAGGCCGGTGAACAGGCGCAGCGGCAGCATCAGGTTCTCACCGACGGTCATCGAGGTCCAGAGCGCGCCGGACTGGAACATCACGCCGAAGCGCCGGCGCAGCGCGGCGAGCGCAGCGGGCTCGCCATGGTGGAGGTCATGCCCGTGGTAGAGCACGCTTCCGGCCGCCGGCGGCTCCAGCCCCACCAGGTGGCGCAGCAGGGTGCTCTTGCCGCTGCCGCTGGCCCCGAGGATGACGAGGACTTCGCCGGCGCGCACGTCGAAGTCCAGGCCCTGGAGCACCGGCGTGCCGCCGGCCTCGACCGCCAGCGCGCGCACCTGCATCAGCCCGGTCTCCACGATCAGAACCCGAGGCTGGTGAGGACGACCGTGGTGCCGCAGGCCGCCGTCACGATCCACACCAGGGCCCGCACGACCGCCGCTGTGGCGGCCTCGCCGACCGCCTGCGCGCTGCGCCCGGCGTGCAGGCCGCAGCGGCAGCCGGCCACCGCGACCAGCGCGACGTAGATCACGCCCTTGAAGAGGCCGATCCACAGGTGGGTGAAGGTGAGCGCGCGCAGGCTCTGGTGCAGGTACTCGGCGGTGCTGACGCCATAGGCCAGCACCGCCGCTGGCCAGCCCGCCACGATGCCGGCAAGCGCGCCGAAGGCGACCAGCGCCGGCGCCATCAGCACCAGCGCCAGCAGCCGCGGCAGCACCAGGTATTCGACCGGATCCACCCCGAGCACGCGCAGCGCATCGATCTCCTCGCCGGCCTGCATGGTCGCGAGCTGGGAAGCGAAGGCCGCGCCGACGCGGCCCGCGAGGATCACTCCGGTCATCAGCCCGGCGAGCTCGCGCACCATGCCCACGGTGACCACGTCCGCCAGGAAGCCCTGCGCGCCGATGCGCCCGAGCTGCGCGCCGCCCATGTAGGCGAGCATCAGCCCCACCAGCGCGCAGGTCAGCAGCACGATGGGCAGCGAGCGCGGGCCGGTGCGGTCGAGCTGCTCCAGAACGTCGGAGAAGCGCAGCATCGAGCCGCCGCGCAGCCAGCGCCCGAGCGCGAGCAGCACTTCGCCGAAGAAGGCCACGGTGACGGCCGCCTCCGAGCGGCGCGCGGCGCCGCGGGCCTGGGGCTGCAGCGCAGGCGCAGCGCCCGCTTCCGAGCCCGCACGGGCCAGCTCCAGCAGCTCGCCCAGCCCGGGCGGCAGGCCCCGCAGATCCATCCTCACCCCGCGCCTGCGCAGGCTGCGCGCGAGATCCCAGAGATCGGCGGCGAGGACCGCGTCCCAGGCCTCCAGGCGGGCTGCGTCGACGACGGCCTCATCGCCCGCCGCGAGGCCCTCGGGCTGCGCCGGCCAGGCCAGGCGCCCGCCGCGGAGGTCGCCGCGGAGGTCGCCGCGCAGGGTCAGCGTCCAGCGGCCGGCGCCGCCGCTCCAGGAGCAGACGGGGCCGGGACTGACGATGGATGGGGAGCGGTCGGCAGGCATTGGAGACGGGGATCGTAACCGTGCCCGCCGATCGCGGGCTGGAAGCCCGTGCGCCGCTGCGGGCGGAGCCCGATCCTAGCAGCGCGCAGCGACGCCGCAACCGGCGCGGACCGGCGCCAGGACAGGCACGCGCTAGACTCCGACCGCCTGCCTCCCGGAATCGCCATGGGCTTCTACCAGCGCCACCTGCTGCCCCGCTGCATCGACTGCGTCTGCTCGTCGCCTTCGCTGTCGCGCCCGCGCGCGCTGGTGGTGCCGCGCGCCGCCGGCGTGGTGCTCGAGCTGGGCGCAGGCAGCGCGCCCAACCTGCCCTTCTACGACCCTTCAAGGGTGCGCAGGCTGATCGCGCTGGAACCCTCGGCGGAACTGCGCGCGCTCGCCGCGCAGCGCATCCAGCGCAGCGGCCGGCCGGCCGACGCCTTCCCGGTGGAGCTGCTCGACGGTGTCGGCGAGGCCATCCCCCTTCCCGATGCCAGCGTCGACAGCGTCGTCTGCACCTATACGCTGTGCACCGTCACCGACCCCGCGCGCACCGCCGCCGAACTGATGCGCGTGCTGCGCCCCGGCGGCCGGGTGCACTTCGCCGAGCACGGCCTGGCCGGCACCGAGCGGGCCCGGCGCTGGCAGCGCAGGATCGAGCCCGCCTGGGTGCCGCTCGCCGGCGGCTGCCACCTGACCCGCCGGCCGCCGGATCTGCTTCGCGCGGCCGGCTTCGAGGTGGAATGGCAGGAAGGCCTGATGGGACCGTCCACCGCGGCCTGGCGCCTGGTGGACCGGCTGATGCACGGGTACTGGGGGTGCGCAACGCGGATTCAGGCGTGCCCCACCACCGCGTGCGGCACGTAGGGAGCCTCCAGCGCCGCGACCTCCTCGGCCGTCAGCTTCAGCGACAGCGCCGCCACCGCATCGTCGAGCTGCGCGAGCTTGGTCGCGCCGACGATCGGCGCGGTCACTTCGCGCTTGCCGAGCACCCAGGCCAATGCCACCTGCGCGCGCGGCACGCCGCGCGCCGCGGCCACCTGCGCCACCGCCTCGACCACCTTGCGGTCCGCGTCGCCGGTCCTGGCGTACAGCGTGCGCCCGAACTCGTCGGTCTCCACCCGCGCGCTCGACTGGTCCCAGTCGCGGGTCAGGCGCCCGCGCGCCATCGGGCTCCAGGGGATCACCGCGATGCCCTCGTCCCGGCACAGGGGCAGCATCTCGCGCTCCTCCTCGCGGTAGAGCAGGTTGTAGTGGTCCTGCATGGCGACGAAGCGGTGCCAGCCGTGGGCGTCGGCGGTGAACAGCGCCTTGGCGAACTGCCAGGCGTACATCGAGGACGCGCCGATGTAGCGAGCCTTGCCGGCGCGCACCACGTCGTGCAGCGCCTCCATGGTCTCCTCGATCGGGGTGCGCGGATCCCAGCGGTGGATCTGGTACAGATCGACGTGGTCGGTGCCGAGCCGGCGCAGGCTGGCGTCGATCTCGTGCATGATCGCCTTGCGCGACAGGCCCATGCCGTTGGGGCCGGGCCGCATCCGGCCGTGCACCTTGGTGGCGATGACGACGTCCTCGCGGCGCGCGTAGTCGGTGAGCGCCCGGCCGACGATCTCCTCGCTGTTGCCGTCGGAGTAGACGTTGGCGGTGTCGAAGAAGTTGAAGCCGAGGTCCAGTGCCCGCTTGAGGAAGGGCCGGCTCTCGGCCTCGCCGATCGTCCAGGGGTGGTTGCCGCGGCCCGGCTCGCCATAGCTCATGCAGCCCAGGCAGAGCCTCGAGACATCCAGGCCGGTGCGGCCGAACTTCACGTAGTCCATCTTCGTCTCCTCCAGTGCGTTCGAGTTGTGGCCACGATGTTACAGCGCAGCCCCGGCCAGGAACCCTCGGCAGCTCGCGGGGCTCTTGACAACCGGTTGTCAATCTTCGGCGGCGCGAACACGTCCACCGGCCCGGCGCGGGCTAGGAGGGCAGTGGCTTCCCGATCGGCTCGGCCTTCACCCGCAGGCCGACCGCCTCGCGATCCCAGGTGTCGGCGGTGACGCCCTGCGCGCGCAGCTCGTGCTTGAGCACCTTCGCGGTCGGCGTCTTCGGCAGCTCGTCCAGCACGCGGACGTAGCGCGGCACCATGAAGTGCGCCATCCGGCCGCGCAGGAAGTCGAGCAGCGCGGCGGGGTCCAGGCTGCGCCCTTCGACCGGCGCCACCACGACGAGCACGTCCTCCTCGGCGAACTCGCTGGGCACGCCCACCGCCGCTGCCTCGCGCACGTCCGGGTGCGCGCAGACCTCGGCCTCCACCTCGAAGGACGAGATGTTCTCGCCGCGCCGGCGGATCGCGTCCTTCATCCGGTCGACGAAGTGGAAGTAGCCGTCGGCGTCCTTGCGGAAGGCATCGCCGGTGTGGAACCAGCCGTTGCGCCAGGCCCGCGCGGTCGCCTCCGGATTCCGGTAGTAGCCGGAGTTCATCGCCCACGGCCGGTCGGCGCGGATCATCATCTCGCCGATCTCGCCGACGGGCACCTCGCAGTCGTTCTCGTCGACCAGCCGCACCTCGACGCCCGCGCGCGCCTTGCCGCATGTGCCGCGCACCAGCGGGTTGGCCTCCGAGATCACCGGCGTCGAGATCTCGGTCATGTTGAAGATCGTGTAGATGTCGCAGCCGAAGCGCCGCGAGAACGCGGCGATGTCGCCGGCCAGCGGCACCATGAAGGCCAGGCGCAGCGGGCTCTCGGCATCGTCGGGCCGCTGCGGCATCTTCTCCAGGAAGCTCGCCATCACGCCCAGCAGGAACACCGCGGTGGTGCCTGTGGCGCGCACCGTCGGCAGGAAGCTCTCGGTGTCGAAGCGCTCGAGCAGCGTGACCGAGCCGCCGCGCGCGAACATCGCGAAGATCACCGCGGTGCCGCCGACGTGGAACATCGGCATGTTGACCATGAAGCGGTCATCCGCGCGCAGGCAGGGCCAGGTGTCCTCGCTGGCGGAGGTGTAGCAGTGCAGGTAGGACGAAAGCACGCCCTTTGAAGGACCGGTGGTGCCCGAGGTGAAGATGATCGTCTGCGGATCCCAGGGTTCGATCGGGCGCTGCGGCGCGCGCAGCGTCCCGCCGGCCGGCATCAGCACGTCGGCGAAACGGTGCGACTGCAGCCCGGCGCAGCGCGCCTCGCCGCCGACCACCACCGCAGTGCGCAGGCGGGCCGGCGGCACCCCCTCGAGGCGCCCGGCGAGGTCCGCGTGCACCACGGCGACTTCGGCATCCGACAACGCGACGACATGCGCCAGAAGCGTGCCCTTGTAGGCGGTGTTGATCGGCACGTAGACCGCGCCGAGGTAGTTCACCGCGAACCAGACGCACAGGTTCTCGCGGCCGTTGGGAAGCCAGACCAGCACGTGGTCGCCCTGCCCGACGCCCAGCTGCTGCAGCCCGACTGCGGTCTGCAGCACCTTCTCGCGCAACTCGCGCCAGGTCCACTCCTCTCCGTCGTCGGCGAACTTCACGAAGACCGCGTCGGGTTTCTCGCGGGCCCAGCGGTCCAGCAGCTCCCGCGTGACGACGCGGTCGCGCGGCGGGATGCGCGGGTCGGCCGCCTGCGGGGCCTGGGGACAGGGCTCGACGACGAACGGTCCAGCCATCGGGATCTCCTCAATGCTGCGGTCGGCGGTCGGCGGTCGGCGGCCGGCGGCTGCGGCGCCGGCCCTTTGGCTCAGCGCGTGAACGCAGCCAGCCGCTCCGCGGCCGCCGCGAAGTCTTCCATGAATTCGTGCACCACCTGCCGCGAGCTGAGCGGCTGGTTCATCAGGCCCACGCCCTGCCCAACCCAGTAGGTGGCCAGCGCCTTCGCGCCCTCGTCCCCCTGCTGCGAGAGCTTGTCGATCAGCTCGAGCGCCGGCCCGCTCACCAGTCCCTGCAGCGGCATCGGCAGCGGGTCCGGTGCGCCGGGCGCCTGCCATGCATCGGTCCAGGGCGAGCGCAGCTGGCGGGTGTACTTGCCGGTGCGGCTGCGCGAGCGCACCGTCTGGCGCGAGTCGGCCTCGAGCATCTTCTGCTTGACCACCGGGTTGGTCTCCGCCTCGCGCGTGGTCAGCCACACCGAGCCGCACCAGGCGCCGTCCGCGCCCATCGCCATGCAGGCGGCCATCTGCCGGCCGGTGACGACGCCGCCTGCGGCGAGCACGAACACGTCCGGGTGGTCCCGCACCGCGTCGAGCACCTCGGGCACCAGCACGATGGTGGCGACCTCGCCGCAGTGCCCGCCGGCCTCGCCGCCCGCGGCCACCAGCACGTCGACGCCCGCCTGCACGTGCTTGAGGGCGTGCTCGCGCGCGCCGGTCAGCGCGCCCACCAGCACGCCCTTCTCGCGCGCCGCCTGCATCATGAACGGCGGCGGCACGCCCAGCGCATTGACCACCAGCTTCACGTTCGGATGGCGCAGCGCCTCCTCCAGCACGCCGCGCGCGCCGGCCTCGCGAAGGTTGTCGCCGAAGCCCTCGCCGACGGGCGCGCTCCACAGGTTCGCGGTCTCGATGCCGTGCGCCTTCAGGATGCCCTCGACGTGCCGGCGGTGCTCCGGCGGCACCCGCGCCTCGAGGTCGGCGGGCGTGAGGCCGCCCTCCTTGGCGTCGAGCTTGTTCGGCACGATGAGGTCAACGCCGTAGGGCGCGCCGCCCACCTGCGCGTCGAGCCAGTCGAGCTCGATCTTCACGCTCTCGGGCGTGTGCCCGACCACGCCCAGCACGCCGAAGCCGCCGGCCTTGCTGACCTCCGCGACCACGTCGCGGCAGTGGCTGAACGCGAACAGCGGGAACTCGATGCCCAGCCGCTTGCAGAGTTTCGTATCCAAGGTCGGTCTCCTGTGGTGATGTCGGTCCGGGGGCGCCGGGGCGCCGCGCACGCCCGCCGGGGAGCGCGCGGCCGGGTCATCCGGACGCGGCCCC
This sequence comes from Gammaproteobacteria bacterium, assembly GCA_046569945.1. Lineage (GTDB taxonomy): Bacteria > Pseudomonadota > Gammaproteobacteria > Burkholderiales > Burkholderiaceae_E > Quisquiliibacterium. Next base: position 46,292 of record JBKHVS010000002.1, read on the forward strand.
GCGCCCGGAGCGCAGCAGCCGCCGCAGCGGCTCGACGAACCCGATCAGTCCTTTGGGGAACAGCGCGAGCGTGGCGATCAGCACGCTGCCCAGGATGATCTTGTCGGCGTAGCCGCCCAGCGAGAGGAACTTTTCCTGGAACTGCACCAGGAACACCGCGAGCAGCGGCCCGAGCAGCAGGCGCCGCCCCACCAGCACCACCGCGGTCAGCATCAGGATCAGGAAGTAGGCGTCGAGGACGTCGGCGCTGACGTAGGCGCGCTGGTAGGCGTAAAGCCATCCTGCCGAGGCGGTGATCGGCGCCGAGGCGAGGAACACGCGCAGGCGGACCTGCTGGGGGTCGATCCCGGAGACGATCGCCAGCCGCGGGTTCAGATGCGTCATGACCGCGGCAGAGCCCAGTCGCGACTTCCGGAAGCGGTCCACCAGGTACAGGGTGACCGCGAGCAGGCCGAACGCCACCGGCCAGAGCTCGCGGTCGTTGCCGGCAGTGATGGCCAGGCCCGGGAGCGACAGGTCGAGCACCGGAATGCCGCGCACCCCGTCGGAGCCGCCGAGGAACTCCCAGTTCTGCGCGACGGTGGAGGCCACCACCGCGATCGCGTAGGTGACCAGCGAGAACACGAACTCGCGCAGCCGCAGCGTGACCAGCCCGAGCGCTGCGGCGAAGGCCAGCGCCATGGCCACGGACGCGGCCAGCGTCGCCCAGCCGCCGAAGCCCGCGCGGGTGGAGAGCAGCGCGGTGGTGTAGCAGCCCACCGCGAAGAACACCGTGTGCGCCAGGCTCACTTCGCCGAGGTCTGAAACGATCAGGTCCAGCCCGTAGGCCATCACCGCGAAGATCGCGATCAGCACCGCGGCGCTGTAGACCGCGCTGGATCCGCCGGCCAGGCCGGGGGCGAAGAAGGCCGCGACGCCCAGGACGAGCAGTGCGAGGACACGGGCGGTGGTGTTCATCGGAGAGGTTCCATTGCGGCGGGAAGGCGCAGGCCGGCAGGACGCACGCCGGATTCGGTCGGCGCGCGCATCTGCGGTCAGCGGGCCGCGAGCCCGCCGGGCCGCAGCACCAGCACGGCGATCAGCACCGCGAAGGCGGCCGCCGTCGTGTAGGCGGGCGACACCAGCGCGCCGAACAGCGCGGTGAACAGGCCGAGCGCGATGCCTGCGAGGTAGCTGCCCAGCACGCTGCCGATGCCGCCCAGCACGACGACGACGAAGGTCATGATGACCTCCTCGAAGCCCATCGACGTGAGGATGGGAGTGCGCGGGCCGACCATGGCGCCGGCCAGGGCCACTGCCGCGCCCTCGAAGGCGAACACGCCCAGGTAGACGTTGCGGATGTTCACGCCCGCCAGCTCGGCCAGCTTGGGATCCTCGGCCACCATGCGCACCAGCCGGCCGACCCTCGTGCGGTCGAGCACCAGCTTGAGCAGCGTGAACTCGACGATTGCGACCAGGATGATCGCCACGTCCTGCCAGGACAGCCACAGGTCGCCGAAGACGATCTCCCGCTGCGCGAGCGGAGTGTCGAGGATCTGCCCCGTCGACCCGAAGACCAGCGCGGCGCCGCCGTGCAGCACGTAGCCGAAGCCCAGCGTCATGATCATGATCGACACCAGGTTCTGCTCGATCGTGGCCTTGAGCATCACGCGCTGCAGCACCAGGCCCACCAGGATGCCGGCGGCCATCGCGACCGGGATGGCCACCAGGTAGGGCAGCCCCAGCCCCGCGATCGCCCACCAGCAGACGAAGGCGCCGAGCATGTACATCTGGCCGTGGCCGAAATTGACCAGCCGCGCCACGCCCAGCAGCACGGTCCAGCCGATCGCCACCAGCGCGAAGGCATGGCCCAGCACCAGCCCGTTGATCAACTGCTGGCCGAGATTCAATCGACACCCCCGCCCAGGTAGGCTTCCGCGATCCGCGGATCGTCACGCATCTCCGCCGCCGGCCCCTCGACCACGACACGGCCGCGCTCCAGCAGCACGAGCCGGTCGACCACCTCGATGGCAGCCCGCACGTTCTGTTCGACCAGCAGGATGGCCAGCCCGGAGGACGCCAGGGTGCGCATCGTGGAGAGCACCGCGGACACCAGCCGCGGCGCCAGCCCGATCGAGGGTTCGTCCAGCATCAGCACCCGCGGGCCCAGCATCAGCGCGCGGCCGATGCCCAGCATCTGGCGCTCGCCGCCGGAGAGCTGGCTGCCCAGGTGGCCGCGCCGCTCGCGCAGCCGGGGGAACAGCCCGAACACCTCCTCGCGGTCGTAGATGTGCCGCCCCGGCGAAGCCTCGATGCGCGCCGGCATCGTCAGGTTCTCGTCGACGCTCATCTGCCCGAACACCAGCTTGCCCTCGGGGACCAGAAGCAGTCCGGCGCGCGCGCGCAGGTGCGGGGGCATTCCCGACACGTCCTGGCCGCCCAGGCGCACCGTTCCCGAGACCCGCGGTGCGCCGCGCGACCAGCCCGCCAGCGCGTTCACCAGCGTGGACTTGCCCGCTCCGTTGGCGCCGACCACGCCCAGCACCTCACCCGGGCGCAGCGACAGCGCGTCGAGATCGAGCGCGGCATTGCCTCCGTAGGCAACCTTCAGGCCGGCGGCCTCCAGCACCGGCGCAGCCGGGCTCATGCGGCGCGCCCCAGGTAGGCCTCGAGCACCGCGGGGTCCTTCTGCACCTCGCGCGGCGTGCCGCTGGCGATGCAGCGCCCCTGGTCGAGCACCACGATGCGGTCGGCGACAGCCATGATCAGGTCCATGTGATGCTCGATGACCACCAGCGCCAGGCCCTGCTCCTTGAGCGCGCGCAGCAGCCGGACCAGCTGCTCCATGTCGGCGCCGCCCAGCCCCGCGCCGGGCTCGTCCAGAAGCAGCGCGCGGGCGCTGGAGCCATGGGCCAGCGCGACCGACAGCATGCGTTGAGTGCCGTACGGAATGGCGGTGGGCATGCGGTGGTGATACTCGGCGCCCACGCCGAAACGCTCCAGCGTGGCGACCGCGTCGGCAGTGGCCGCCCGCCTGCGCCGCGCCGCGGCGAAGGGCGCCAGCGTGGAAGCGAGCAGGCCTGTGCCCGCCGCCTCGTGCATCACGGCGAGCATGTTGTCGAGCACCGTGAGCTCGTGGAAGAAGGCGTTCTGCTGGAAGGCCCGCTTGAGCCCGCGCTCCGGCAGCCGGTGCGCCGGCACTGCGGTGACGTCGGCGCCGTCGAGGAACACGCTGCCGCGGCGCGGCACCATGGCGGTGACCGCGTCGTAGCAGGAACTCTTGCCCGCGCCGTTGGGTCCGATGATGCCGAGCAGCTCGCCCGCCGCCACCGACCAGGAAACGTCGTCGAGGGCGGTGAGCGCCCCGTAGCTGACGCCCAGCCCCTCGACCCGCAGCACGGGCCCCTTCTGCGCAGTCACTTCGCCGACCGCCGGGCCGTCTTCACTGCTCGACCACCATCTTGCGGTCCTTGATCGTGAAGATGTAGTGCCGCGTCGCCAGCTGGCCGTTGGGCGCGAAGTTCATCTCGCCGAGGATGGTGTCCTTGAAGCTGCCGCCGCGGATGCGCTTGGCGATCGCCTCGCGGTCCAGCGTCTTGAGCTCGTTGGCGGCCTGCGCCCAGACCTGCAGCGCCGCCGCGCCCAGCGCCATGAACTTGTCCGGCGTCAGCTTGTGCATCTGCTGGACCTTGGCGATGTAGCGCTGGTTGACCGGGTTGGAGGCGAAGGGCTCGACGTCCGGGAAGTAGATGTCGGCGCCCACCACTCCATTCGCGGCGTCGCCGGCCACCGCGATCACGCTGGGCGCCATCGTGCCCACCGCGGCCACCACCTGGCCGCCGAGCCGGGCCTGTTTTGCCTGCCGGATCATCGCCGGCATGCCCAGCCCTTCGCTGGCGTTGATGAACACGGTGACGTCGGGGTTGGCGGCGCGGACGTTGGTGATCGCCACCCGGAAATCCGCCTGGGTGAACGGGAACTTCTCCTCGGCCACCTTCTCGTAGGCATGGCCGAGCTTCTTCAGCTCGCCCTCGATCGAGGCCTGGGCGCCGTTGCCGTAGGCGTCGTTCTGGGTCATGAAGGCGACCCGCTTCGCCTTCGCCCGCTTGGCGATGTAGGCGGCGATCACCGCGCCGTCCTGGGAGTTGGAGCTGTTCAGGCGCACCGCGAGCGGGTTGCCCTCGCCCGACAGGATGGGATCGGCCTTGGAGATCGCGGTGATGTCGAGCACGCCCGCGCGGCTGAGCACCGGCTGCATCGCCAGCGTCACCGGGCTGTTCCAGCCCTCGATGATCACCGAGACGCCCGCCGAGATGAGCTCGTTGGCGCGCGACACGCCGACGGCCGGGGTGGACTCGTCGTCGCGGGCGACGATCTCGATCTTGCGGCCCATCACGCCGCCCGACTCGTTGATCAGCGCCGCCATCGCCTCGATGGACTGCACCAGGTGCTGACCCTGCGGCCCCGCGCCGCCGCTGAGCGGGAAGATGGTGCCGACCTTGATCGGCTGGGCCTGGGCCGCGCCGGACAGCGCGGCGAGTGCGAACGCGGCTGCCGCCGCCATGCTGCGAACAAGCTTCATCTCGTCTCCTCCAGAGTTCCGTGGGACCGGACCTGCTGCGCGCGCGCCCCGTGTCTCCGGAACTGCGGCGCCGTTTCTCCTGCGGCGAGTGTACGTCCAGTGGTTATGATCGGCACATGCCTTCGAGGAATCCCTGATGTCGAAACCGACCGTTCTGATCGCGGGCGCCACCGGCGTCGTCGGCCACGCCGCGCTGGAGCACTTCTCGCGCGACGGCGGCTGGGAGGTCATCGCCGTCTCGCGCCGCAGCCCGGAGCTGCCTGAGGGCTTCGCCGGACGGCACCTGGCCCTGGACCTCGCCGACGCGCAGGCCTGCCGGGCGGCGGTGGCCTCGATGCCGCGCGTGACGCACCTGGTGTATGCCGCGCTCTACGAGAAACCCGGCCTGGTGCGCGGCTGGCGCGAACACGACCAGATGCAGCTCAACCTCGCGATGCTGCGCAACCTGCTCGATCCGCTGTGCGCGGCGGGCGGCCTGCAGCACGTCAGCCTGCTGCAGGGAACCAAGGCCTACGGCGTGCACCTGCATCCGGTGGCGATCCCGGCCCGCGAGAGCAGCCCGCGGGATCCGCACGAGAACTTCTACTGGCTGCAGGAAGACCACCTGCGCGACGCCGCCGCGCGTCACGGCTTCGCATTCACCATCTGGCGGCCGCAGCTGGTCTTCGGCGACCAGCTCGGCGTGGCGATGAACCTGATCCCGGTGATCGGCGCCTGCGCCACGGTCTGCCGCGAGCTCGGCCTGCCGATGGGCTATCCGGGCGGCCCCTCGAACATCCTCGAGGCGACCGACGCGCGGCTGCTCGCCCGCGCCTTCGCCTGGGCCGCCGGATCGCCGGCCGCGCGCGGCGAGACCTTCAACGTGACCAACGGCGACGTCTTCGTCTGGCGCAACGTCTGGCCGGCGATCTGCGACGCGCTCGGCGTGGCCCAGGGCCCGGACGCGCCCATGTCGGTGGCCCGGTGGCTGCCCGAGCAGGCCGACGCCTGGGATCGCGCCGTGGCCCGGCACGGGCTCAGGCCGGTGCCGCTGCCGGCGCTGCTCGGCGAATCGCATCACTACGCCGATTTCTGCTTCGGCTTCCATGCCCGGGAGGCGCCCCCGCCGGTCATCGTCAGCACGATCAGGCTGCGCGAGGCCGGGTTCGGCGACTGCATCGACACCGAGCGGATGTTCCGGGAGTGGATCGTGGTGCTGCAGGCGAAGCGCGTGCTGCCGCCGCCGGGCTGAACAATCCAGCCGGTCCGTGCCTGCGGGCGCGCGGACCGATTTCCAGCGTGCAGGCGGCGGGTGCGCGAGCGGCGGCGGTATGCTGCGCGCACGGCATTGCCCACCGAACCGCACCAAGGAGCCCCCCCATGACCGACCTCGTCCTGCGCGAAGACCGCGACGGCCTCGCCACCCTCACGCTCAACCGCCCCGACAAGCTCAACGCGCTGACGGTCGCCGTCTTCGAGCAGCTGCACGAGCACGTGCGCAGGCTCGCCACCGAGACCGAAAGCATCGGCCTCGTCGTGCTGCGCGGCGCCGGCAAGTGCTTCTCGGCCGGTCACGACCTGGCCGACATCTCCGCGGGCGAGCGCCCGCCCAAGCCCAGCTTCCAGGCCGACGTCATCGAGGCGCTGGCCAGCCTGCCCCAGCCGGTGATCACCGCGGTGCACGGTCACTGCTACACCGGTGCGCTGGAGCTCGCGCTGGCCGGCGACATGATCGTGGCAGCGGAGTCCGCGAAGTTTGCCGACACGCATGCGCGCTGGGCGCTGACGCCGGTCTGGGGCATGAGCCAGCGGCTGCCGCGGCGCGTCGGCATCGCCAAGGCCCAGGAGATGACCTACACCGCGCGCACCTACACCGGCCGCGAGGCGGTCGACATGGGCCTGGCCAACTGGTGCGCGCCGGACGCAGGCTTCGACGCGGAACTCGAGAAGTTCGCCCGCAGCATCCTCGCGAATTCCTGGTTCAGCCTGCGCGCCAACAAGCGTCTCTACATGGAGACCGAGGGCATGCCGCTGCGCGCCGGCCTGTCCTACGAGATCCACCGCACTGAGGGCCGCGGCCCCGACATGCAGGCCCGCATCGAGGGCTTCAAGAACAAGACCAGCAAGGTCTCGTGAGGCTCACTTCACCGGAATGGGCATCGACCGGTCGACCGGCACCGCGGTGACGCTGTTCTGCGGCGAACCTTCGATCACGCGCTCCGAGTAGGTCAGGTAGACAAGTGTGTTGCGGGTGCGGTCGACCATCCGCACCACGCGCAGCTTCTTGAAGACCAGCGAGATGCGCTCGCTGAACATCTCCTCCTGCTCCGGCAGCGGGCCCTTGAACGAGATCGGGCCGACCTGCCGGCAGGCGAGCGAGGCCTCCGACCGATCCTCCGCGAGCCCCACCGCGCCCTTGATTCCGCCGGTCTTGGCGCGCGCGACGTAGCAGGTGACCCCGGCCACCCTGGGATCGTCATGCGCATCGACGACGATCTTGTGGTCCGGGCCGATCCACTTGAACACGGTGTCCACCTCGCCGATCTGCTCGGCCGAGGCGCTGGCGGCGAGCCCCAGCAGCAGCAAGGCTGCAACACGCTTGCTCATCCGAGATCCTCCCTGGAAAAACGGCCAGCCTACCCGAAGCGGGCCGCGTCCGCCCGTGGCACCGGCGGCCCGCGGCCGATGGCCGGTGGACCGGGACGCCGGTGGCTATACTGACCTGCCGCGCCCCGCAAAGGAGTCACCCCATGATCACCCTCCACCACCTGAACGACTCCCGCTCGCAGCGCGTGCTCTGGCTGCTCGAGGAACTGGAGCTCCCCTACGAGATCGTCGTGCACCGCCGCGACCCGCACACGCGGCTCGCTCCGCCGGAACTGCGCGATGTCCATCCGCTGGGCAAGGCCCCGGTGATCGTCGACAAGGGGCGAACGATCATCGAGTCGGGCGCGATCGTCGACTACCTGGTGCGGCGCCACGGCGGCGGCCGGCTGCAGCCCGCGCCGGAGCATCCTGATTACGACGAGTACCAGCAGTGGCTGCACTACGCCGAGGGCTCGGCGATGCTGCCGCTGATGCTGCACCTGTACGTGTCGCGCCTGGGCGAGGCCGGCGCGCCGCTGTGGCCGCGCATCGAGAGCGAGATCGCCAACCACCTCGGCTACGTGAACGTCAGCCTCGAAGGCTGCGACTGGCTGCTCGGCGACACCTTCAGCGCCGCCGACATTCAGATGAGCTTCATCGGCGAAGTGGCGGGCAGCTACGGCAAGCGCAGCGCCTATCCCAGCCTCGACGCCTGGGTGCGCCGCATGCAGGACCGGCCAGCCTACCGGAAGGCGCTTGCGCGCGGGGGCGCCTACCGCTTCGCGGGCTGAAGCACCAGCTCCGCGAGGATGTCCCCGTACTGGCCGATGGTGTAGCGGCCCGAGGCCCGGAACCAGGTCATCGCGCCCATGATCGCGCCGTGCAGCACGTGCGACGCGGCCACCGGCTCGCAGCGCAGCAGCGCCTCGCGCTCGCAGTCATCCCGGACCGCGCGCCAGATTTCCGCGTAGCGCCGGCGCAGCATCGTGAACTCCGGGCGCGCCGCCTCGGGCACCTCGCGCCACTCCATGAAGAGCACGGCGTGGTAGTCCCTGCTGGGCTCGGCCACCACGCAGTCGAGCTCCAGCGCGATCAGCGCGCGCAGCCGCTGCGCCGCGCCCGGGTGGCGCGACACGATGTCCTCCGCCTTCAGGCACACC
>JBKHVS010000003.1:0-51709 GCA_046569945.1 Gammaproteobacteria bacterium
GTTGACGAGCCGGACCGGCCCCAGGGCGAAGCGCTTGCGCAAGGCGCCGGCGTCCAGCGTCCACGGCAGGTTGGTCATCCGCGCCCGCCGCCCGGCCACGGGGCCGGCGAGCCCGATGCAGGCCACCGCCGGCCGCGCCGCCAGCGGACCCAGGCGCGCCGCGGCGTCCGCCAGGAATCGCGCCAGCATCGGCTCGAAACCGTCGAACTCCGCGCACGCATAGCGCAGCTGCAGCACCGGCCGCGATGCGCCCGGCTCGAACAGCCCGAGCAGCCCCTTGGTGCCGCCCAGGTCCACGCCCAGCAGCAGGCCGGTCATCGAAGCCCGGCCCCCGCGCTGGCGCCCGATCGGGCCGGTTCCCGCTCCCGCATGCGCGCTCCCCCTTGCAAGTCCCCCGCTGCGGGGGACTTTGCCACAGCCTGTGCCTCGGCGCCCCGCCCCGTTCCCGCGGGCCGGGATCCTGGCGCCCCGTCCCTTCCTCCAGCAGGCCCGGCTCCCGGCCCGCCGGATCCGATATAGTCGGACCGCTTCGAGGCGCAGCACAGGAGAACGACGATGCGAGCGATGCTCTTCGAGGGCCGCCCCGGGGAGCTGGCCGAACGCGAGCTCCCGGTGCCCGTGCCCGGCCACGGCCAGCTGCGCCTTCGGGTGCGCACCTGCGGCGTCTGCCGCACCGACCTGCACGTGGTCGACGGCGAGCTCGATTCGCCCAAACGCCCCGTGATCCCCGGTCACGAGATCGTCGGCATCGTCGAGGCGCTCGGTCCGGGCGCGACGCGCTTCGGGATCGGGCAGCGCGTCGGCGTGCCCTGGCTTGGAATGACCTGCGGGCACTGCGAATGGTGCCGCTCTGGCCGCGAGAACCTCTGTCCGCAGGCCCGTTTCACCGGCTACCAGCTCGACGGCGGCTATGCCGAGCACGCGGTGGCCGACGAGCGCTTCTGCTTCGCGCTGCCCGGAACCTACGACGATCTCGAGGCCGCGCCCCTGCTTTGCGCCGGGCTGATCGGCTACCGGGCGCTCAAGATGGCCGGCGACGCGCGCAGGCTCGGCATCTACGGCTTCGGCGCGGCGGCCCACCTCGTCGCCCAGGTGGCGAGGCACCAGGGCCGCGAGGTGTACGCCTACACCCGCCCCGGCGACGATGCCGCGCAGGCCTTCGCCCGCCGGCTCGGTGCCGCCTGGGCCGGCGGTTCCGACGAGCCCGGCCCGGAGCCCCTGGACGCAGCGATCATCTTCGCGCCGGTCGGTTCGCTGGTGCCCGCCGCGCTGCGCGCCGTCGCGCCCGGGGGCACGGTGGTCTGCGCCGGAATCCACATGAGCGACATCCCCTCCTTCCCCTACTCGATCCTCTGGGGCGAGCGCAGCGTGCGCTCGGTGGCGAACCTCACCCGCGCCGACGGCGAGGAATTCCTGAGCATCGCCGCGCAGGTCCGGCTGCACACCGAGGTCACCGAGGTGCCCCTGGCCGCCGCAGGGCAGGCCCTGGACGACCTGCGCGCCGGGCGGCAGGTGGGCGCCGCGGTACTGCGCTGCTCGCACGGCTGATGCGGCCGCCCGCGCCCTGCCGCGCCCCGCACCGGATCGCGCCGGCGATCGCCGGGCTGCTCGCGGTCGCCATGCTGCTTGCGGGCGCGCTCGCGCCGCACGAAGCCGCGCGGGCGGAGAGCGCGCTGGAAGGCGAATCGATCGCCGTGCAGGACGGCGACTCATTCGTCCTGCGCACCGGCGACGGCCGCAAGCTGCGCATCCGGATCGAGGGGATCGATGCGCCCGAGAAGGGGCAGCCCTTCGCAGACGTCTCCAGGCGGCATCTGGCCGGCCTGCTGCGCGGCCGAAGCCTCAGGCTGGAGGTGCGCAAGGTCGACCGGTACGGACGCCAGGTGGCGCGGGTGCACGACGGGGACACGGACGTCGCGCTGGCGCAGCTGCAGGCCGGGCTGGCCTGGTTCTACCGCCGCTACCAGTCGGAGCAGGAGCCCGAGGTGCGCCGCGCGTACGCGCGCGCGGAAGCCCGGGCGCGCGATGCCGCCGTCGGCCTGTGGCGCGACGACGCGCCGCTGCCGCCCTGGGAGCAGCGCCGGCGACAGCGCGGCGAGCGCTGAACCGGCGGCGCGCGGCTCAGCCGGCTGGCTGCGGCTTGTGGAGCCGCGTCTGGCGCACGGTTTCGTACAGCACCACGCCGGCGGCCACCGACACGTTCAGGCTGCTCACCTGCCCGGCCATGGGAATCTTCACCAGCGCATCGCAGCGCTCGCGCACCAGGCGTCGCAGGCCCTTGCCCTCGGCGCCGAGCACCCAGGCCACCGACTCGGGGATCGCATCCTCGTACAGCGAGGACGTCGCCTCGTCCGCGGTGCCGATCACCCAGACGCCACGCTCCTGAAGGTCCTCGATGGTGCGCGCGAGATTGGTCACCAGCACGTAGGGAATGCTCTCGGCAGCGCCCGAGGAGGTCTGGATCGCCACGTCGGTGAGCGTGCAGGATTGGTCCTTGGGCGCCACCACCGCGTGCGCGCCCGCGCCGTCGGCCACCCGCAGGCAGGCGCCCAGGTTGCGCGGATCGGTGACGCCGTCGAGCAGCAGCAGCAGCGGCTTGTCGACGCTGTCCAGAAGCTCGTCGAGGTCGACCACCGGCGCGGAGCCCTCGGCGAACATCACCACGCCCTGGTGGCGGCGGCCGGGGGCCAGCCGGTCGAGCCTGGCCATGTCGACCTGGCTGGGCCGGATGCCCAGGCGCTCGGCCAGCCGGACGAGGTCGCGCAGGCGCGGATCGTCGCGGCCGATGGCGACGTACAGCTCGGTGATGCCTTCGGCACCGCGCTTCAGGCGCGCGGTGACGGCGTGGAAACCATGGATCAGCATTGAGGTCCTTGTCGGGTCATCCCTGGCGGCGGCGCTTGCGCTTGGCGGCGCCACCGCGTTTCTGTCCTTCGGCGGGCGCGGGCTTGGTCTTGCGGCCCTCGCGGCGCGCCTCGCTCGCGCGCCGTGCCTCGTCGGTCTTCGGCGGCGCCGCCTTCCGCGGCTGCGCGGGCGCGCCTGCCCTGGCGCCGGCGCCGGCCGCGACCACCTCGCGGTAACCGAGGCGCTGCACCGGCCGGAACTCGATGCGCCTGGCCTCCAGGTCGACCCGGGAGACCTGCACGTGGAGTTCGTCGGTGAGGCGGAAGCGGCGGCCGGTGCGCTCGCCGCGCAGCTCGTGCGCAGATTCGTTGTACTGGAAATACTCGCTGCCCAGCTCGGACACGTGCACCAGCCCGTCGACGTAGAGATCGTCGAGCGTGACGAAGACGCCGAAGGGCGCGACTCCCGTCACCCGGCCCGCGAACTGCTCGCCGACCCGCTCGCGCATGTACTGGCACTTGAGCCAGGCCTCGACGTCGCGCGAGGCGTCGTCCGCGCGGCGCTCGTTGGCCGAGCACAGGATGCCGTACTGCTCCCAGGTCTCGATCGACGCCTGCAGCGCGGCCGGCGTCGCCTGCGCGGCCCGTGCCCGCGAGCGCGCCGGCGCGGCCGTGCCGAGGTCGTCATCGGCCGAACGCACCGGCGGAACCAGGAAGCGCTCGCCGCGCAGCAGCGCCTTGATGACGCGATGCGTGAGCAGGTCCGGGTAGCGCCGGATCGGCGACGTGAAGTGCGTGTAGACCTCGTAGGCCAGCCCGAAATGCCCAGCGTTGTGCGGCGAGTACACCGCCTGCTGCATCGAGCGCAGCATCATGGTCTGCAGCAGCGGCGCATCCGGGCGCCCCTTCACCTGCGCTGCGAGCTCGGCGTAGTCGCGCGGGGTCGGATCCTCTCCGCCGCCCAGCGACAGCCCCACCGAGCGCAGGAACTCGCGCAGGTTGCGCAGCCGGTCGACCGTGGGCCCCTCGTGAACCCGGTACAGCCCGGGGTGGCGGCTGCGCTTCATGAAGTCGCCGGCGCAGACGTTCGCCGCCAGCATGCACTCCTCGATCAGCCGGTGCGCGTCGTTGCGCGTGCGCGGCTCGATCCGCTCGATCCGCCCCGCCGCGTCGCAGACGATCTTCGTCTCGACGGTGTCGAAGTCCATCGCACCCCGGGCCTCGCGCGCCTTCGCCAGCGTGCGGTAGACGTCGTGAAGGTGCTGCAGCTGCGGTACCAGCGCCGCGCGGCTGCGGATGGCGAGCGCATCGCGGCCCGAGAGGATGCCCCAGACCTCGTCGTAGGTCAGGCGCGCGGCGGAGTGCATCACCGCCTCGTAGAACTGGTAGGCCTTGATCTGCCCGCGTCCGCTGATGATCATGTCGCAGACCAGCACCAGCCGGTCCACCTGCGGGTTCAGCGAGCACAGCCCGTTGGACAGTTTCTCCGGCAGCATGGGGATCACGCGGCGCGGGAAGTAGACCGAGGTCGAGCGCAGCGCCGCCTCGCGGTCGAGCGCGTCGTGCGGGCGCACGTACTGCGACACGTCGGCGATCGCGACGATCAGCCGGAAGCCCGCGCTGCGTCCTTCGCCGAATGGCTCGCAGTACACCGCGTCGTCGAAATCGCGCGCGTCCTCGCCGTCGATGGTCACCAGCGGCACGTCGCGCAGATCGACCCGCCCCTTCAGGTCGGCCGGGCGTACCGTTGCGGGCAGCTTCTCCGCGACCTCCAGGGCCGCCTCGCCGAACTCGTGCGGCACGTCGAACTTGCGCACCGCGATCTCGATCTCCATGCCGGGATCGTCGATCGCGCCGAGCACCTCGACGACGCGGCCGATCGGCGCCGCGTGGCGCGAGGGCGGATCGGTGATCTCGACGGTGACCACCTGCCCAGGCTGCGCGTGGCGCGCCTCCCCGGGCGGGATCAGGATGTCGTGCTTGATCCTCTGGTCCTCGGGCACCACGATGGTGACGCCGCGCTCGGAGAGAAAGCGCCCGACCAGCTTCGGGTGCGCGCGCTCGGTCACCTCGACGATCTTGCCCTCGGGCCGGCCGCGCGAATCGAAGCCCACGCGCTTGACCAGCACGCGATCGCCGTGCATCGCCTTCTGCATCTCGCGCGGCGGCAGGAACATGTCGGCGCCGCCGGCATCGGGGATCAGGAAGCCGAAGCCGTCGCGATGGCCCTGGATGCGGCCTGCAACGAAGTCGAGCTTGCTGGCGAGCAGCAGTACGCCCTTGCGGTTGGGCATGAGCTGTCCGTCGCGCTCCATCGCGCCGAGCCGCTTGCCGAGGATGTCGAACCGGTCCGCCGGCACTTCGAGCAGGAGCGCGAGTTCCTGCGGCGTCAGCGGACCGTCCGCCTCGCGCAGTGCCGCGAGGATGTCCTCTCGGGTGGGGAGCACCCAGGTCTTTTGGGTCACGTATGGGGATCCACTTGGTTTGAGTTCAGGGGCCTGCGGCGCGCACGCCGAAGCACACGATGCGAATGATGCAACAACCCGATTTGACAAATCCTACCGGTTCACTAGAATTCGCGCTTCTGCACTGCACGCCTCGGCGAGCAGATCGCAGCCCAGATGGCGGAATTGGTAGACGCACCAGGTTCAGGTCCTGGCGGTGGCAACACTGTGGAGGTTCGAGTCCTCTTCTGGGCACCAGTATTTTGAAAGCCTGCGCAAGCAGGCTTTCTTCGTTTGCAGCCCAGAAAGCGAAGCACCTTCGTGCTTCGCCCGCGCCTTCACCCAACACGCGCCCTCAGGTCTGCCGGCCGCAGCTGCTCGTACTCCTCGAAGGGCTGGTGGATCCAGGGATTCGTCGGCAGCGATTCCACCCAGTAGTCCGGCACGGCCGCCGAACAGCCCTTGCGCCAGATCACTGCGGTGCGCAGCTCGGTGAGCTGCGGATTGCGCGCAAGCAGCAGCGGCGGAACCTGCAGCAGCGTTTCGCCGGAATCGACGAGGTCGTCGGCCAGCAGCCAGCGGCTGCCCGGCAGCGGCCGTGCGCTCGACAGGCAGTCCGAGATCTGCAGGCTGCTCTGCTGCGTGCCGCCGTCCTCCCGGTAGGAGCTGACGAACAGCACGCCCAGCGGCCGCTGGAACACCCGCGACAGCACGTCCCCCACCCTCAGCCCGCCACGTGCGAGACAGACGATGGCGTCGAAGGACCAGCCCGAGTCGTCGATTCGGACGGCCAGCCGCTCGACGAGCCGGTGATACTCGCCCCAGGAGACGCGCAGGTCGCCCATCGACTCGGGCTCAGGCGAAGGGATGGCGAACCAGGATGGTCTCGTCGCGGTCCGGGCCGGTCGACACCATGTCGGCCGGCGCCCCGACCAGCTCGGAGAGCCGCTCGAGATAACGGCGCGCGTTCGCCGGCAGCCCTTCCCAGGTGCGCACGCCGAAGGTGGACTCGCTCCAGCCCGGCATCTCCTCGTAGACCGGCTCGAGCGATTCCACCGCATCCGCGCCGAAGGGCAGCACGTCGGTGACCGCCCCGGAGCCGGAGCCACGCTCGCGGTAACCGGTGCAGATCTTCACGGTCGACAGTCCGTCGAGGACGTCGAGCTTGGTCAGGCACAGGCCGCTGACGCCGTTGAGCTGGATCGAACGCTTGAGCGCCGGAGCGTCGAACCAGCCGGTTCGGCGCGGACGTCCGGTCACCGAGCCGAACTCGTTGCCCCTGGTGGCAAGGTGCTTGCCGGTGTCGTCGAAGAGCTCGGTCGGGAAGGGCCCGGAGCCCACGCGCGTGGTGTAGGCCTTGGTGATGCCCAGCACGTACTGCAGCGCCTGGGGGCCGACGCCGGCGCCGGCCGCCGCCGCACCGGCCACCGTGTTGCTGCTGGTCACGTACGGATAGGTCCCGTGGTCGACGTCCAGCAGCGCGCCCTGCGCTCCCTCGAAGAGCAGGTTGTCGCCGCGCGCCATCGCCTTCGCCAGCAGCGAGGGCACGTCGGCCATCATCGGCGCGATGCGCTCGGCCAGCGCCAGGGCGCCGTCGGCCACCTGCGCGGGATCGAGCGGCTTGGCGCCGAGGTAGTGCTGGAGCATGAAGTTGTGCAGGTCGAGCACCTCGGCCACCTGCGTGCGGAAGCGCTCGGGCGCGAACAGGTCCTGCACGCGCAGCGCCCGCCGAGCCACCTTGTCCTCGTAGGCCGGGCCGATGCCGCGCCCCGTGGTGCCGATCTTGGCCTCGCCGCGCCTCGCCTCGCGCGCCTGGTCCAGCGCGACGTGGTAGGGCAGGATCAGCGGGCAGGCCTCGCTGATGCGCAGCCGGTCGCGCACCGACACCCCGGCGCGCTCGAGCTCTTCGATCTCGGTGAACAGCGCCTCGGGCGAGAGCACCACGCCGTTGCCGATGTAGCAGGTGACGTCCGCGCGGAGGATTCCCGACGGGATCAGCCGCAGCACCTGCTTGCGGTCGCCGATCACCAGCGTGTGCCCGGCATTGTGGCCGCCCTGGAAGCGGACGACGCCGTGGGCCGACTCGGTGAGCCAGTCGACGAGCTTGCCCTTGCCTTCATCGCCCCACTGGGTGCCGATGACAACGACGTTCTTTCCCATTTCTCTCCATCCCCGCGCGGCACCGGCCGCGCTCATGAACGATGCCGGGGAGACCCCGGCCATGCAAGTGCGAATGCGGGCGCCGCCCGGAGGGCGGCTCCCGTTCAGATAGGCCGCAGGATCCAGCCCTGCCCGTCGGCCGCGAGCTCGCGGTCGCAGGCGTACTCCTGCTGCTCGTGCTCATGCCCCGGCAGCGCCCTCACCACGATCTCCCCGGCGGCACGCAGCTCGGCGACGCGGCGCGCAAGCACCGGGTCGTCCGACCACGGGGCGCGGATCGCGCGCCCGGGCTGCTCCGGCTGCGCCAGCGAGGCGAGCTCGCGCAACTCGAGCGAGAAGCCGGTGGCCGGACGCGCCCGGCCGAAGGCCTGCCCGATGTCGTCGTAGCGCCCGCCCCGCCCGACCGCATTGGGGATCGCGTCGATGTAGGCGGCGAAGGTCACTCCGGTGTGGTAGCGGTATCCCCTCAGGTCGGCGAGATCGACCGAAAGCTCCACCTGCGGGAAGCGCGCCCACATCGGCGATGCCGCCAGGCGCTCGAGCTCGTCCAGCGCCGCGGAGATGGCCGACACCGCAGGCAGCACGGCGCGCGCGCGCGAGATCGTCGACTCCGGCCCGCGCGCCACGCCGTAGAGGTCCACCAGCGCCAGCAGCGCGCGGCGCGCCTTCGGCTCGACCCCGGCCAGCGCCTCCTCGAGCCCGGGACGGTCCTTCTTCTGCAGGCCTTCGTAGACCTCCGCCTCCTCGATCGCGGGATCCATCGCGAGCAGCGCGGGGACGATGCCGACGTGGCACAGGTCCAGGCGCACGCGATCGACCCCGGCCGCGGCAAGCGAGGAGAGCATCAGCTCGATCACCTCGACATCCGCCTCCATCCCCGCGTGGCCATAGATCTCCGCGCCCACCTGCAGCGGCTCGCGCGTGGCGAACAGGCCGGCAGCCCGCGCGTGCAGCACGGACCCGGCGTAGCAGAGCCGCGCCACGCCATTGCGGTTCAGGAGGTGCGCATCGATCCTCGCCACCTGCGGCGTCATGTCGGCGCGCAGCCCGAGGGTGCGCCCGGACAGCTGGTCGACCAGCTGAAAGGTCCTCAGGCCCAGGTCCCTGCCGGATCCGGTGAGCAGCGATTCGATGTGCTCGAGCATTGGCGGCATCACCAGCTCGTAGCCGTAGGAGCGATACAGGTCGAGCAGCCGCCGGCGCAGGTCCTCGATCGCCCTGGCCTCGGAAGGCAGGGCATCGGCAATGTTCTCGGGAAGAAGCCAGCGCGGCATGTCGCGTTCCTGGTTCGTTTGTTCTGTGGTCGTGGGCCGCAGGCGGGGGCGCCCCGGCGACTGGAACGCGGGCGCGCCGCGCTGCCGCGCGCAAACCCGCTATTTTCGGACAATCAGAGGGAGATGAGCAAGAGCCCGATGAGGATCGAAGCCAGCCCCAGGAAGCGGAGCTGGCCGTCGCGCAGTTCGGCGATGCGCAACATCGCGCTGCGCCACTGGCCGGGAGCGAGGAAAGGCAGCAGCCCCTCGATCACCAGCACCAGGCCGATGGCCAGCAGCAGCGACTCCACCGGTCCCGCTCACCTGGCCGGTGCCGCCGACCCCTTGAAGTAGCGGAAGAACTCTGCCGACGGATCGACGACCAGCACGTCGGTGCGATTGCGGAAGCTTGCGCGGTAGGCCTCGAGGCTGCGGTAGAACTCGGCGAACTCCGGGTTCTGGCCGAACGCCGACGCGTAGGCCGCGGCAGCGCGGGCATCGCCCTCGCCCTTGATCTTCTGCGCGTCACGGTAGGCGTTGGCCAGGATCACCTCGCGCTGCCGGTCCGCATCGGCGCGGATCTTCTCGGATTCCGCCGAGCCGGTGGCGCGGCGCTCGTTGGCCACCTGCTTGCGCTCCGACTGCATCCGGTCGTAGACACGCTCGGCAACCTCGGGAGCGAAGTCCACGCGCTTCATCTGCACGCCGATGACCTCGGCGCCGATCTGCCGGGCATCGTCGTTGACCTTGGAACGGACGTTCTCGATCAGCTCCGCGCGCTCGCCGGAGATGACGTCGGCAACTGTGCGCTTGGCGATCTCGTTGTTCAGGGCGTCGCGAAGGCTGCGGGTGATCCGGTCCGAGGCGATCAGCTCGCTGCCCTGGACGGAACGCACGAAGGTGCGGGGATCGGCAATGCGCCACTTCACGTAGGTGTCCACCTGGATGTTCAGCTTCTCCGAGGTGATGAACCGGTCGATGTCCGCCGTGTCGATCGTGAGGATGCGGCGATCGAAGTACTGGACGTTCTGGAACGGCGGCGGCAGCTTGAAGTGCAGGCCGGGCTTCTCGATGACCTGGCGGATCTCGCCGAGCGCATAGACGACGGCGTACTGGCGCTGGTCGACGACGAAGATGGTGCCGGAAAGCAGCGCGAGCGCCACGATCACCAGCAGCAGGATGGGAGCGAGTCTCTGCATGGTTCGATCTCCTCAGCGCGCCGCGTCGCGGTCGCGCGAGCGCATGTCCTGGGCGCGGGATGCATCGGCGGCAGGTGGCGCGGCGGCGGCGGGAGCCTGCGCCGGTGCGGCGGCTGCCGCGCCCCGGGAAGCGTCCGTGGCGCCTCCGGACTGCTGCATCAGCTTGTCCAGCGGCAGGTAGAGCAGGTTGCTGCCCGAGCGCGAGTCCACGTAGACCTTGCTCGTGTTCGAGAACACCTGCTGCATCGTCTCGAGGTACATCCGGTCGCGGGTGACCTTCGGCGCCTTGCTGTACTCGACCAGGATCTGGTTGAAGCGCGACGCATCGCCCTGGGCAGTGGCGAGGACGCGATCGCGATAGCCCTCCGCCTCCTGGATCAGGCGGGCCGACGTACCGCTTGCGCGCGGGATGACGTCGTTGGCGTAGGCACGCCCTTCGTTGATCAGCCGCTCGCGGTCCTGGGCCGCCTTGTTCGCGTCCTCGAACGCCGCCTGCACTTCCTCCGGCGGCTGCGCCTGCTGGATGGTGACGTCGACGATCGAGATGCCGGGCTTGTAGCGATCGAGGTTGGCCTGCGTCAGGTCGCGCGCGTCCTTGGCAACCGCCTCCTTCTCCTCGTACAGCACCTGGTCGATTCCCCGCCGGCCGACGATCTCGCGCATCGCGGTCTCGGCGGCCTGCCGGACCATCTCCTCGGGCACCGGGCCGGGATTGTTGTTGAACAGCCAGGCGACCGGGTCGGCGAGCCTGTACTGCACCGCGTACTGCATGTCGACGATGCTCTGGTCCTGCGTCAGCATCAGGGCCTCGCGCAGCGACTTGTTGCGCACGTTGCCGCGGTAGCCCACCTCGATCTGGCGCAACTGCTGGACGTTGACCAGTTCGTGCGACTCGACCGGGTAAGGCATCCGCCAGGTGAAGCCGGCGCGCTCGTTCACGTACTTGAATTCGCCGAAGCGCAGCACGGCAGCGGACTGGCCCTCGGGCACGATGTAGAAGCCGCTGGCCAGCCAGAGCAGGATGGCGACCAGCACCAGCACGCCCGCCCCCTTGCCTGCGCCCTTGAACGAAGGCCCGCCCTCGGAGGACGAACCCCCGCCCGAGGAGCCGGAGGGCGAGGGTCCGCCCCCGCGACGGCCGCCGAACATGCCGTTCAGCCGCCGGTTGAAGTCGCGCCAGAGCTCGTCGAGATCGGGAGGTCCGTCACCGGATTTGGGGCGCTGGCGACGGTCGTCGTCGTTGCCGCCGCCCGACCCTTGGCCACGCCCCCAGCCGGGGTCGTTCAGCGAGAAGATCCTGCGAATTGCGTGCCACATGATGGGAACCAACGAGGGGTCAGGTCAGGCGCGAGCCCCGGAGGGGCCGGTGGATGCCTTGGGAACCACGACGGGTTGATGATCGGCGGGCTCGGATGCGGGAGCGCTGCCATCGATGTGCTGCAACCGGGGCTGCTGCCCGGCATCCTGATGCCCGGCAGAGCGGGCCGCCGCCGCGCGCTCGGCAAGAACCGCGCGCAACTGCTCCAGCCCTTCGCCGGTGCGGGAGCTTACCCACAACCGGTCGATGTTACCACAGGGGTCCCGCCCCACTTCGGGCAGCAGGCCTGCGGCGTCGATCTTGTTGAAGACGACGATCGTCGGCACTTCCGCCGCGCCGATCTCGGCAAGCACGCGCTCCACCTGCTCCATCTGATCGTCGCGATCCGGCGCCGAGACGTCGACCACGTGCACCAGCAGGTCGGCCTGCGCGGTTTCCTCGAGCGTCGCGCGGAAGGCCTCGACGAGCTGGTGCGGCAGGTCGCGCACGAAGCCCACCGTGTCGGACAGCACCGCCACCTCGCCGTCGGGCAGCCGCAGCCGGCGCGTGAGGGTGTCGAGCGTGGCGAACAGCTGGTCGGCTTCGTAGGTGCCGGCCCCGGTCAGTGCGTTGAACAGCGTCGACTTGCCGGCATTGGTGTAGCCGACCAGCGAGACCATGTAGGCGTCGTTACGCCCGCGCGCCCGGCGACGGGTGCGCCGCTGGCGCTCCAGACGGTGCAGCCGCTCGCGCAGCCGCCTCGCCTTGCCGTCGAGCATCCGGCGGTCGAGCTCGATCTGCTTCTCGCCCGGGCCGCCGCGCTGGCCGATGCCGCCGCGCTGCCGCTCCAGGTGGGTCCAGCCCCGCACCAGGCGCGTGAGCTGGTGCTCGATGCGCGCGAGCTCCACCTGCAGCTTGCCCTCGTTGCTGCGCGCACGCTGCGCGAAGATGTCGAGGATGAGCTCGGTGCGGTCGAGCACAGGCACGCCCCAGAGGCGGTTCAGGTTGCGCTGCTGCACCGGGGAGAGCGGATTGTCGAAGATGACGAAGCCGATGTCCTCGGCCTCGATCCGCGCCTTCAGCTCCTCGGCCTTGCCGCTGCCCATGGACAGCGCTGCGTCGGGCCGGGGACGGCGGATAGAGACGCGGTCCACCGGCAGGTAACCGGCCGATGCCGCAAGCGCGCAGGCTTCGTCGAGCGCCTGCTCGCCGGCCGGCGACGACCCGAAGGTGACCCCGACGACGAGGGCGCGGAAGATGTTTGGAGTGTTGCTCAGCTTTCGGGACTTTCTTGCTGGAAGTTGACCGGACGGGCCGGCACCACGGTGGAGATGGCGTGCTTGTAGACCATCTGCGTGACCGTGTTGCGCAGCAGTACGACGTATTGGTCGAAGGACTCGATCTGGCCTTGCAGCTTGATGCCGTTGACCAGATAGACGGAAACTGGGACGTGCTCCTTGCGAAGCAGGTTCAGGAAGGGGTCTTGTAGCTGCTGCCCTTTATTGCTCATTGCGGCTCCGGTGATCGATGTAGGAGTTGTTGGGGCGATGCCGGGTTTCACAAGGGCCCACCGGCCCCTGCTCGGACCAATATACCCGCAATCGGATGCAGGCGGCGGCCCGGCGCACGGGCGCGGGAACCAGGGGCTCCGGCCCGGTTCAGGGGGCGTAGGGATTGGCTCCGGTGCGGAACTCGATGCGCAGCGGCGTGCCCTCGAGCTTGAACTGCTCGCGGAACCAGGACTCCAGATAGCGCCGATAGGTCTCGGGCACCGAGTCCAGCGAAGTTCCGTGGATCACCACGATGGGCGGGTTCTGCCCGCCCTGGTGCGCATAGCGCAGCTTGGGACGCAGCGGACCCTTGCGCGGCGGCTGCTGTCGCTCCACCGCCTCCTGCAGCGCGCGGGTGAGCTTGGGCGTCGACAGTTTGCGGGTGGCTGCCGCGAAGGCGTCGTCGACCGAGCGCATCACCGCGCCAAGGCCCTTGCCCTTCAGCGCGGAGATGTAGTGCGTCCTCGCGAAGCTCAGGAAATGCAGCCGCCGGTCGAGTTCGGACTTCAGGCGGTCGCGCTGCGACTCGTCGATCGCGTCCCACTTGTTGACCGCGACCACCAGCGAGCGCCCCGCCTCGAGGATGTAGCCGGCGATGTTCGCGTCCTGGTCGGCAACGCCCTCGCGGGCGTCGAGCATCAGGACGCAGACGTTGCAGTCCTCGATCGCCTGCAGCGTCTTGACCACCGAGAACTTCTCGATCATGTCGGTGACCTTGCCGCGGCGGCGCACGCCGGCGGTGTCGATCAGCGTGTACGGCTTGCGGCCCCGCTCGAAGTCGATCGCGACCGAATCGCGGGTCGTCCCCGGCTGGTCGAAGGCGATGAGCCGCTCCTCGCCCAGCAGCGCGTTGATCAGCGTCGATTTCCCGGCGTTCGGGCGCCCGACGACCGCCACCTTCACGCGGCGCGGGCCGCGCGGATCGGCGGCCTCGGCATCGGGGCCGGGCGCGGCACCCGATGCGCCGGCACCCGATGCGCCGGCACCCGCCGATGCGCCGGCTGCCGCATCCGCTGCGCCGGCAGCCGCGGGGGCGGTCTTGCCGCGCTTCGCCTCGGAGGCGGCCTTGTCCTGCGCCGCCGCCCTCTCCTGCTCGGCCTGCTCGGTCTCGGCACGGGCGAGTTCCGCCTCGCGCTCGGCCTCTTCGACGAAGGGAGCGAGCGCCAGCTCGGCAAGCTCGCGCACCCCGTCGCCGTGGGCCGCGGAAATGGCCAGCGGCTCGCCGAGGCCCAGCTCGTGGAATTCCGCCGAGACCGCCTCGCGCTGCATGCCCTCGGCCTTGTTCACCGCGAGGATGATCCGGCGCGCATTGCGCCTGAGCTCGACACCGATCTCGCGATCATGCGCGGTGAGGCCCTGGCGGCCGTCGACGATGAAGAGGACCACGTCGGCCTCGAGCACCGCCTGACGGGCCTGGCGCGCCATCTCGACCTCGATCCCCTGCTTGGCGACCGGCTCGAAGCCGCCGGTGTCGATGACGATGTAGGGAACTTCGCCCATCCGGCCGCGACCGTAGTGCCGGTCGCGCGTGAGCCCGGGCCGGTCGGCGACCAGCGCCGCCCGGCTGCGGGTGAGGCGGTTGAACAGCGTCGACTTGCCGACGTTGGGGCGGCCCACTAGGGCGACGACTGGCAGGCGGCTCACGGTTCGACGGCTTCGATGATGGTGGGTTCAGGAGTGCGCGCCCGGCGGTGCCGGGCGCGCGCTAGTCGATCGAGATGCCGACCAGCGCACCTGCGCTGGTCTGGAGCACTGCGACCCGGCCGGCTGCGACCGCAGGCGAGACGATGGCGCTGCCGTCGGTCGGGAAGCGGCCGGCGATCGCGCCATCGGAGCGCGACACCAGGTGGACCATGCCGAGCGAATCGCCGACGACCAGCACCGGGCCGAGCGAGAGCGGCGCCGACAGGCCGCGCCGCGACAGCCCTTCCTGGCGCCAGAGGCTGGCGCCGCTGCGGGAGAAGGCGTGGATCCGATCGCGGTCGTCGATCACGGCCAGCAGGCTGGCGTCGAGGTCGATGCCAGCCGACGAGGACACGTCGCGGGACCAGCCGGGGCGCCCCGTGGGCGCGTCGAAGCAGCCCACGCGGCCCTGGAAGCTGGCAGCGCAGACGTCGCGTCCGCTCAGCAGAGGAGTGCCGACCACGTCGGCGATGCGCTCGATCTCAGTGGCGCCGCGCGGCTGCGAGATGCTGCCTTCCCAGCGCAGCGCTCCCGACTCGATGCCGAGCGAGACCAGCCGTCCGCCGGGCATCCCCACGTAGACCGCATCCGGAGCGATGGCGATACCGGCGGTCTGCCGCAGCACGAGCGAGGGGTTCTGCCGCTGGAAGGTCCAGCGCCGCTTGCCGGTGTCGCTCTCGAAAGCGCTCACCCGGTTGTCGCTGGAGCGGACCACCACCATCCCCATGCCCACCGCGGGCACCGTGACCGCTTCGCCGCCCAGCTGGGCGCTCCAGCGCTGGCGTCCGTCGGCGTCGAAAGCGAGCAGGCTGCCATCGCGGGCCGCGACCACCGTGGTGTCGCCGTCGCTGCCCACGCCGCTGCTGAGCCGCTTGCCGGCCTCGATGCGCCAGACGAGCCGGCCGCTGGCCGCATCGACGCGCGCCACCGTGCCGCTGGACGAGGCCGCGAAGACGCTGCCGGCCGCGAACACCGGAGCGAAGCCCAGCCCCGCAGGGCCCAGCCGCTGGCTCCAGGCCTGGCTCGCCGCGACCGGGGCGGTGACCGCGGGCGGATCGGGGATCTTCGCCGAGCCGCCGGACCAGGGCCAGAAGCTGCCGCATCCCGCCAGGCCGGCGAGGCCGGCCAGCACGATCAGGCGGCGCGCGCTGCGCGCGGCCGGCCCGGGCTGCCGCGCGTCGGCGAGGCTGCGGGCGCTCATGCGCCCGCTCCGCCCAGCGCGTCGAGCTTGACCTCGACCAGCGGCCGCAGCGGGCTGCGCTCCGGAAGCTTCTCGAGCGCCTGCCGCCAGGCGGCGCGCGCCTCGTCGGACTTGCCCTGCGCGAGCAGCAGGTCGCCGCGACGGTCGGCGTAGGCGCCGGCATACTCGCCGGCCGACTCCATCGGCAGCAGCTTCAGGCCTTCGTCGTAGGCCTTTTCATCGAGGAGGATTCCGGCCAGCCGGATGCGGGCCATGTGCGCGAATTCGTCGCCGCCCTTGTCGATCGCCCATTGCAGCGGCGCCTTGGCCGCCTTCAGGTCGCCCGCCTCGGCGTGGACCCGCGCGGCCGCCAGCGCGCCCATGCGCGCGTAGGCCGTGCGGCCGTAGTCCTCGAAGAGCGTGCCGGCTGCCTGGCCCACCTTGGCCGGATCCTTCGCTGCCGCGGCGACGCGCAGCTCGTCATAGACCGCCGATGCCGATGCCGCCTGGCGCGCCTCGTACCAGCCCCAGCCGCGGTAGCCCGCGATCCCGAGAAGGACCACGGTGAGCACCGTCAGGATGAAGTTCCCGTAACGGTTCCAGAAGGCCTTCAGCTCGTCGATCTGTTCCTGTTCCTGCAAGTCGTAGGCCATTGCCAACGCTCCCCTCTGGTTTTCCTGCCCGTCCGGCGGGTCGCCCGGCGCGCGTTCCCGCGCCGGGGCTCAGCCTTCGTCCTGGACGAACCCGATGATCACTTCGGCCAGCCGCTCGAGCGCCACGCGCTGCTGCTGCCCGCTTCCCGCTGCGCCGTCGCCCGCGCGCAGCCACTTCACGGTGGCCTCGCCGGCTGCGACCTCGTCGTCGCCCAGCACCACCGCCGCGAACGCCCCGCTGGCGTCCGCCTTCCGGAACTGCGACTTGAAGCTGCCGCCCCCGCAATGCATCACCACGTCCAGCCCGCTGTCGCGCAGGCGCTCGGCAGCCTGCAAGGCCGCCACCCCGGCCTGCGCGCCCTGGTGCACGACGTAGACGTCGCACAGCGATTCGGCCAGGTCCGGCTCGGCGCGGCGCATCAGCTCGATCACGCGCTCCACCCCCAGCGCGAAGCCGCAGGCCGGCGTCGGCTTGCCGCCAAGCATCTCCACCAGCGGATCATAGCGGCCGCCGCCGCAGATGGTGAGCCCGTCGACCACCCACTCGAACACGCTGAGGTTGTAGTAGTCGAGGCCGCGCACCAGCCGGGGGTTGATCCGGTAGGGGACGTTCTGAGCGCGCAGCAGCGCCTGCAGCCCTTCGAAGTGCGCCACCGACTCCTCGCCGAGGAAGCCGATCAGCTTCGGTGCGCCCTCGACGAGCGACTGCATCGCCGGGTTCTTCGTGTCGAGGATCCGCAGCGGATTGCTGTGCAGGCGCCGGCGCGCATCCTCGTCGAGCCGGTCCGCATTGGCCTCGAGGTAGGCGATCAGCGCCTCGCGGTGGGCGCGGCGCTCGTGCGCCTGGCCGAGCGAATTGATCTCGAGCTGCACGCCGGCCAGCCCCAGGTCGTCCCAGAGCCGCTGGCACAGCAGGATCACCTCGGCATCGGCGTCCGGCCCCGCAAAGCCAAGCGCCTCGGCGCCCACCTGGTGGAACTGCCTGTAGCGGCCCTTCTGGGGCCGCTCGTGGCGGAACATCGGACCGGCGTACCAGAGCCGCCTGGGCCCGTCGTAGGTCAGGTTGTGCTCGATCGCAGCGCGCACCACGCCCGCGGTGCATTCCGGGCGCAGCGTGAGCTGCTCGCCGTTGAGCGCGTCGGTGAAGGAATACATCTCCTTCTCGACGATGTCGGTGACTTCGCCGATGCCGCGCACGAACAGCCGCGTCTGCTCGACGATCGGGGTGCGGATGCGCTGGTAGCCGTAGCCGCGCATCGACGCGGCAACCACGTCCTCGAGCCGGCGCCAGTAGGCGTCGTCGGCGGGCAGCACGTCGTTCATGCCGCGCACGCCCTGGATTTTTTCAGTCTTGCTCATCTGGGGATTGCCTGTCCGGCCGCGCCGTAGCGGCGGACCACGTAGTCGTCGACGATCGCCTGGAACTCCTCCGCGATGCGGTCGCCCTTCAGGGTGACGGTGCGCTCGCCGTCCACGAACACCGGCGCCACCGGCGCCTCGCCCGAGCCCGGCAGCGAGATGCCGATGTCCGCGTGCCTGCTCTCGCCGGGCCCGTTGACCACGCAGCCCATGACCGCCACCTGCATCGACTCGACGCCCGGATAGCGCTCGCGCCACGCCGGCATCCTCTCGCGCAGGTGCCGCTGGATGCGGTCGGCGAGCTCCTGGAAGTAGGTGCTGCTGGTGCGCCCGCAGCCAGGACAGGCGATGACCTGCGGCGTGAAGGCGCGCAGGCCCATCGTCTGCAGGATCTCCTGCCCGACCACCACCTCGCGGGTGCGATCGCCGTTCGGCTCCGGCGTCAGCGAGATCCGGATGGTGTCGCCGATTCCCTCCTGCAGCAGCACCGCGAGCGCGGCCGTGGAGGCGACGATGCCCTTGCTCCCCATGCCCGCTTCGGTCAGGCCCAGGTGCAGCGGGTAGTCGCAGCGGCCGGAGAGCTCGCGATAGACGGCGATCAGGTCCTGGACGTTGGAGACCTTCGCCGAGAGCACGATGGCGTCGCCGGGCAGGCCGAGTTCCTCCGCACGCCGGGCGCTCTCGATCGCCGAGACCACCAGGGCCTCGCGCATCACCGCGGCGGCCTCCCAGGGCCGCGAGCGGGCAGCGTTGGCATCCATCATCCGCGCGAGCACTTCCTGGTCGAGACTGCCCCAGTTGACGCCGATGCGGACCGGCTTGCCCCAGCGGCATGCCACCTCGATCATCTGCGCGAAGTTGTCGTCGCGGCGCTTGCCGCTGCCGACGTTGCCGGGGTTGATCCGGTACTTGGCCAGCGCCTGCGCGCATTCCGGATGCTGGGTCAGGAGCTTGTGGCCGTTGAAGTGGAAGTCGCCCACCAGCGGCACGTCGACGCCCATGCGATCGAGCTGTTCGCGGATCGCCGGCACCGCGGCGGCGGCCTCGGGCGAGTTCACGGTGATGCGCACCAGTTCGGACCCCGCCTGGGCCAGCGCCTTGACCTGGATCGCCGTGCCGATCGGGTCCGCGGTGTCGGTGTTCGTCATCGACTGCACCACCACCGGGGACGAGCCGCCGATGATCACCGTGCGGCCGCCCGCGCGCACCGCGACGCCGCGGGTGGCGCGGCGGCCTAGCGGCCCGGCGCGGCAGGGAAGCACCTGCCCCGCATCCGGGCGCAGCGGGTCTGCGGCAGGCATGCCGATGGAATTCGAGCTCATCTGGAAATGCTCCGGATCAGGGCAGCGACAGCCGGGCGATGCTGCCGCGCGTATGGGCCGCGAGGTCGAGCGGCTTGCCCGCGAACTCCGCTCGGACGCTGGCCGCGTTGCCGATCACGAACGAGGTCCGGCCATCGATCGGCACGTCCCTGGCCGAGCCGGCGGCCTGGGTACCCGAGAAGACGACCTTGCCGTCGCGCCTGGCTTCGACCCAGGACTCGCGTTCGAACACCAGGCGCAGCGTCGGCGCCGCGGCCGTGCCGGCATCGGCCGGAGAAGCCGCACCGGGGGAAGCCGCACCCTGGGAAGCTGCATCCGGGGCTGCGCCTTGCGCGGACGGCGGCTGGCCCTGCGCCGCAGTGGAAACCATCGCCGCCAGCGGCGCTCCTGCCGCGCCGAGCGCTGCCGTCGGCGCGGACCCCGGCGCCTCGCCCGAGGACGGCAAGGGAGCGTCCGCGGGTGCACTCTCGCCGGGCGCCGGATCCGAAGGCGCCGGTGTCAGCGGAGCGATCGGCACGGTCTCGGTCGTCGTTCCGGGCGGACCGGCATCGGCAGGCGAATCCCGGCCGGCCGAGGCATCGGTGCCGGACGCCGGCGCGAGGTCGCGGGCCAGCCAGGAGCCGACGCTCCCAAGGTTCGCGCCGCCGAAGAACAATGCCAGGGCGAGGACGCCGACCGCCAGCAGCACGATCCAGGCGATCCGGCTTCCGGAACCGCCGCTCCCGAAGCCCAGCATGCTGCGGCTGGGCAGCGGTTCGTCCAGCGACGCCGCCGGCCTGAGGTCGGCAGCATGCACCGTCGCCGACATGGCCTCGACGAGCGGCTCGACGTCCGCCTCCAGCATGCGGCCGTAGGCACGCAGCATCCCGCGCACGAAGGCATGGCCGGGCAGCGCGCCCCAGTCGCCGTGCTCGAGCGCCTGCAGCTGCCTCGGCGCGAGCTTGAGCTGGCGCATGACGTCGTCAGGCCCCAGCCCGCGCGCCTCGCGGGCCGCGACCAGATCCTCGACGGTGGCGATGCGTTCCGACAAGTTCAGTCTCCGTACTTTCCGGCCGCCAGCAGCGCGGCCTGCGGCGATGCCGGGAAACGGCGGCGCAGCTGCGCCCCGAGGCTCGCCTCGGAGTCGCGATCGCCCGCCAGGCGCTCGATGCGCAGCGCCAGCCACAGGACCTCGGCACTGGGCTCGTAAGCCGCCAGCAGGCGCTTGCTGTAGAAGCGCGCCCGCTCGGCGTCGCGCCGCTTCAGGTAGATGTCGGCCAGGTGGTACATGGCCACGGCATTGCGGGGATCGACCTGGAAGGAGCGCTGGAACCAGGCCTCGGCACCGGCCTCGTCGCCCAACCGCAGCGAGCAGATCCCGGCGTTGTGCATCGGCCTGGCAGGCGTCGGATAGAGGGGGTTGCGCAGGGCGAGCTGGAAGTGCTCGAGCGAGGCACGTTCGCGCCCGGTCTGGCAGAGGAACCAGCCGAAGTTGTTGTGGAGCTCCGAATCGTCGGGCGCCAGGCTCAGGGCCTTGCGGAAGCTCTCCTCGGCGCGGACGCGGTCGCCGAGATCCATGTAGACCAGCCCGAGCATGCCGTGGGCCGGCGCGAACTCGGGATCGATCGCCAGCGACTGCCGCAGTTCGTCGATCGCGACGTTGTAGTTGCCCTGCTGGTAATAGCCCGCGGCGAGCTCGAGGCGGATGCGTGCCCGGCGCCGGAGGTCGGACTCCTGGGAGCTCTCTGGCAGCGCCGCCCGCGAGGCGGCACCGTAGTCCGTGGTGCCCCCGGTGGGCGCAGCACAGCCCCAGAGCAGCGTGGCGGCCAGCAGCGCCCCCGCGCGCAGCGCCCAGCGGCCCGTCGGGAGCCCGGCGAAATTCAGCGTCATCGGCGCGTCTCCACCAGCCCGGCGATTCGCCGGCTGCGTTCCTGCAGGCGAGTGCGGTCCTGCACCTCCCCTGCCAGTTGCCCGCAGGCGGCATCGATGTCGTCGCCGCGGGTGCGCCTGACCGTGGTCACGATGCCTGCGTCGGCGAGGATCTGCGCGAAGCGGCGGATCCGGTCGTCGGGAGAGCGGCGCAGGCCTGCGTCCGGGAAGGGGTTGAAGGGAATCAGGTTGAACTTGCAGGGCACGTCGCGCACCAGCGCGAGCAGTTCCCGGACGTGGGCGTCCGAGTCGTTGACCCCGTCGAGCATCACGTACTCGAAGGTGATGAAGTCGCGCGGCGCGCGCTCGAGATAGCGCCGGCAGGCCTGCATCAGCTCGGCGAGAGGGTACTTCCGGTTCAGCGGCACCAGCTCGTTGCGCAGCGCATCGTTGGGCGCATGCAGCGACACCGCGAGCGCGACCGGGCAGTCGTCGCGCAGCCTGTCCATCATCGGAACCACGCCCGAGGTGGAGACGGTGACGCGGCGCCGGGACAGTCCGTAGGCGTTGTCGTCGAGCAGGATGCGCAGCGAGGTCAGCGTGGCGGCATAGTTCTGCAGCGGCTCGCCCATCCCCATGAACACCACGTTGCCGATGATGCGCTCGCCCTCGGGCGAGGCGCCCAGGGCCCGGTTGGCCCACCAGAGCTGCCCGACGATCTCGCCGGCATCCAGGTTGCGGCTGAAGCCCTGCTTGCCCGTGGAGCAGAACAGACAGTTGACCGCGCATCCCGCCTGCGTGGAGATGCACAGGGTGCCGCGGTTGGCCTCGGGAATGAACACCGACTCGACCGCATTGCCCTTGCCGACGTCCAGCAGCCACTTGCGCGTGCCGTCGGCGGAGACGTGGTCGGCGATGACCGCCGGCGCGCGCACTTCGGCCCGGCCGGGCAGCTTCGCGCGGAACTCTTTCGCGAGATCGGTCATCTCGGCGAAATCGGCCACGCCCCGCTGGTGCACCCAGCGCATCAGCTGCCGGGCACGGAAAGGCTTTTCGCCCCAGTCGGCGCACAGGCGCGCCAAACCCTCGGCATCCAGCCCGAGGAGGTTGACCAGCGCTGTCGATCCTTGCTGCACCGGGGCTCTGCTCCCTCAGCGGGAGTGGATGTTCATCGCGGGAAAGAAGAACGCGATCTCGACCGCAGCGGTCTCGGGCGCGTCCGATCCGTGCACCGCGTTGGCGTCGATGCTGTCGGCGAAGTCGGCACGGATGGTGCCGGCCGCCGCCTTCTTGGGATCGGTGGCCCCCATCAGGTCGCGGTTCTTCAGGATGGCGCCCTCGCCCTCGAGCACCTGCACCATCACCGGACCCGAGATCATGAACTCGACGAGATCCTTGAAGAACGGGCGCTCGCGGTGCACCCCGTAGAAAGCCTCGGCATCGTTGCGCGACAGATGCATCATCCGGGCAGCGATGACCTTCAGGCCGGCGCCTTCGAAGCGCGAATAGATCTGGCCGATGACGTTCTTGGCGACTGCGTCGGGCTTGATGATGGACAGGGTACGTTCGATGGCCATGGCCGGGGGATCCTTGAATCGGCTTCACCGCCGCCCCGCCGCCCCCGGGCAGCACCCGGCAGGAAGGAATTGGCGTCGATGAAAAAGTCGTGTAAAAAGAAACGCTTACAAGCGTTATTCAGCGATTTTCTGAACAGGTGATTCTAACATAGCCGCCTGATTCCGGTTCCGTACCAGCGCGTGAAAGGTTCTTCGCGCTGCGCCGACTCTGCGAGTCGGACGGGCCGGGCCCCAGGCCGCAGGGTTCGGTCACCGGCGCTCTGTCCCCTTGCACCACCAATTGCTTACCGTTTCAGGAGACACACAGATGGCATTCGGACAAGACCGGCTGGCGCCCCGCTCCCCAGGCGCTTTCGGAGGCGTGGTCAGCGCCGCGCAGCGCAACCGCGTGCTGCGCAACACCTACTGGCTGCTGGCCCTCTCGATGGTACCCACGGTGATCGGGGCCTGGATCGGCGTGAGCACCGGCTTCTCCTTCTTCGCCGGCAGCCCGTTCATGGGGCTGATCGCCTTCCTCGCGATCGCCTTCGGCTTCTTCTTCGCGATCGAGAAGTTCAAGAACAGCGGCATCGGCGTCGCACTGCTGCTGGGCTTCACCTTCTTCATGGGCCTGATGCTCTCGCGGCTCGTGGGGCATGTGCTGGGCTTCGGCAACGGCGCACAGCTGATCATGATGGCCTTCGGCGGCACCGCGACCATCTTCGCGGTCATGGCCACCGTGGCCAGCGTCTCCAAGCGCGACTTCTCCGGCATGGGCCGCTGGCTGTTCATCGGCTTCATGGTGATCTTCGTGGCCGCCATCGCCAACATCTGGCTGCAGATGCCTGCGCTGATGCTGACGATCTCCGCGCTGGCGATCGTCATCTTCTCCGCGTTCATCCTGGTGGACCTGCAGCGGGTGGTCAACGGCGGCGAGACCAACTACGTGAGCGCCACGCTGGCGGTCTACCTGAGCGTCTACAACGTGTTCAGCAACCTGCTCGCGCTGCTGGGCATCTTCGGCGGCGACCGGGAGTAGATCGAGCACTGCGGCCGGCGGGCGCCAGCCCGCTCCGGCCAGCAAGACCGGGCCGCCTTCGGGCGGCCCTTTCCGTTTGCGCCGCCGGCCGTGCCGCCGTCAGGACGGCGACGCTGCGAGGGCCTCGGCGAGCAGTTCCAGCGCCCGCCGCGCGAACGCGTGCATGTTGGCGACGCGGTCGGCGCTCCCGGTGCGCAGCGTGATCACCCGCTCGGAAGGGCCTGCCACCGCGATGCAGCTGTGGCCCGCCGGGTCTCCGTAGGAATTCCCTTCGGGCCCTGCAGCGCCGGTCTCCGACAGGCCCCAGGTGGCCGAGAGCCGCTCTCGCGAGCGGCGCGCCAGCAGCGCCGCATAGGGCTCGCTGGAGGAGCGCATTCCCTCGACCTCCTCGCGGGTGATGCCTGCGATGCGGCTGTGCGCGCGCCGGGTGTAGACCACCCCTCCGCCCAGGAAATAGGCCGACGCGCCCGGCACCGAGAGCAGCGCAGCGGAGATCAGGCCGCCTGCCGACGACTCGCCGACCGCCACCGTCTCGCCGCGTGCCCTCAGGGCTTCTCCCACCTGCCGCGCCAGCGGCAGGAGCTCGCGGAAATCGCCTGCAGCCTCACTCATCCTCGGTCTCTCCTGCGCCGGATGGCGCCACGTCGGCCGCGCCTGCGCCCGCGAGGGGCGCATCCGGATCGGGTTCGAACACCGCCATCGACTCCACATGGGAGGTGTGCGGGAACATGTTGACGGCGCCGGCAGCCACCAGCCGGAATCCGCCGGTGTGCGCCAGCACCCCGGCATCGCGCGCAAGCGTCGCCGGATTGCAGGAGACGTAGACGATCCGCGCTGGCTTGCGGGGATCCGCAGCCAGCGCCTTGCACACCTCGAGCGCGCCCTCGCGGGGCGGATCGATCAGCACCCGGTCGAACGCCCCCAGCGCACGCCAGTCCTCCGGCGTGATCTCGAACAGGTTCGCAGTGTCGAAGCGAACGCGATCCTCGCCGATGCCATTGGCCGCAGCCGCCTCCTGCGCGCGGGCGACCAGTGTCGCGCTGCCCTCGATGCCAAGCACCTCGCGCGCGCGGCGCGCCAGCGGCAGCGAGAAATTGCCCAGCCCGCAGAACAGGTCGGCGACGCGCTCGTGCGCCTGCGGGTCGAGCAGGCGGACCGCCCGCGACACCAGCACCTCGTTGATCCGATGGTTGACCTGGGTGAAATCGGTGGGCCGGAAGGGCATGTCCACCGAGAACTCGGGAAGCGCGTAGGCCAGCCGCGAGACCGGGGCGTCCTCAGGCGAATCCGGCGCGTGGATGAGCTGGATCGAATCCGGCCCCTTGGGCTGGAACCAGAGCTCGAAGCGGTGCTCGCGCGCAAAGGCGACCAGCCGGTCGCGGTCGCCGGACGAGGGGGCATCGAGCACGCGGAACACCAGCGCGAGCGTGTCGGCGCTGGAGGCCACCTCGATCTGCGGCATGCGGTCGCGCATGTCGAGCCCCGCGAGGAGTCCGCGCAGCGGCACGAGCAGAGCCGCTGCGCGCGGATCCAGCACGTGGCACTCGGTCATGTCCGCCACGTAGCTGGAACCGCGCTCGTGGAAGCCCACCAGCACCCCGCCCTTCTTGGGCACGTGCCGCACCGACAGGCGCGCGCGGTAACGGTAGCCCCAGGCGGGGCCCGCGATCGGCCGCAGCATGGTCCCTGCCCGGACCCTGCCGATGTGCCAGAGCTGGTCCTCCAGCGCGCGCTGCTTGATCGCGAGCTGCGTGCGCGCGTCCAGGTGCTGCATCGAGCAGCCGCCGCAGACGCCGAAATGGGGGCAGCGCGGCACTGCGCGCATGCTGCTGGGCCTGAGCACCTCCAGGGTCTGGGCGACGTCGAACTTGGGCTTGCGCCGAACCACGGCGGCGCGCACACGCTCGCCGGGCAGCGCGTCGCGCACGAACACGACCTTGCCGTCGAGCCGCGCGATGCCGTTGGCTTCGAGATCGAGCGACTCGATCTCGAGCACGACTTCAGGCTGCGGGTTCGTCCTGCCACGCATCGAGGAATTGCCTCCAGTGTTCGCCGGGCAGCCCGGAGAGCGCTGCGCGCAGCAGCTCCAGTTCGGTCCGGTAGCGTTCTTCGGTCCAGGCGCCGCGCATCTTCTGGAACCGGCAGTAGACGAGCCAGGTGTTGGCGACGTCGGTTTCGCAGTAGTCGCGGATCTCGCGCAGGCGCCCGCCCTGGAAGGCGGGCCATACCTGCGACCCGTCCATCCCCAGCTTGCCCGGGAAACCGCACAGCCTGGCGAGCTCGTCCAGAGGCGCGTTGGCCCGCCCGTTGTACAGCGCGAGCAGGTCCATCAGGTCGGTGTGGCGCGAGTGGTAGCGGCTGATGTAGTTGTTGTAGCGGAACTCGCGGTCGTCCTCGCCCTGCTCCCAGTAGCGCGGCGCCTGCACGCCGTTGACCAGCCCGCGGTAGTGCAGCACCTGGAGGTCGAAACCGCTGCCGTTCCAGGACACGAGCTGGGGCGTGTGCCGGTCGACCACGCGGAAGAAATCCTGGATCAGCCGCCTCTCGTCCGGGTCGTCCGCCTGCCCCAGGCAGCGCACCCGGACGCCGTCGGCGTCCCGGAAGAGGCAGCCGACGGCGATCACGCGGTGCAGGTGAAGCGGCAGGAAATCGCTGCCCGTCTTTTCGCGGCGCTGCGCGAAGGCGAGCTCCGCGACTTCCGCGTCGGGCATCGCGGCCGGCAGGTCCAGCAGGCGCCGCAGCCCTGCGACGTCCGGCGCGGTTTCCAGGTCGAAGACGAGGATCGGAGCCATCAGCGGGGCGGCAGCAGCTTCTGGGGATCCACGGGCTTGCCCGACTTGCGGATCTCGAAATGAAGCTTGGGCGCATCGGTGCCGGAGGAGCCGAGCTCCGCCACCTTCTGGCCGCGCTTGACGCTCTGCCCTTCCTTCACCGACAGCGCGCGGTTGTGCGCGTAGACCGAGAGCGTCTCGTCGTCATGCTTGACGATGACCAGGTTGCCGTAACCGCGCGGCCCGGGACCGCTGAAGATGACCCGGCCGTCCGCCGCTGCGCTGACCGGATCGCCCGGCGAGCCGGCGATCGAGATGCCCATGCTGCGCGGCGCCGAAAAGCCCTGGACCACCCGCCCCCGCGCCGGCCACGCAAAACCCGAGGACGACACTGCAGCCGGCTCGGCGGATTTCGGCTCGGCCGTCTTCGGCTCGGCCGTCTTCGGCTCGGGTGCCGCCGCGGCAGGGGCCGGCGCGGGGACCGGTGCTGCCGCCTGCTGCGCCTGCGGGCCGCGCAGATCGGCCATCGCAGTGTCCGAGTAGGGCTGCTTGACGCCCGCGGGCCCGCCGCGCGGCGCCGGGCCCGCGGGCACCGGGTCCAGCGGACGCACCTGCAGTCCCGAAGACCGGATCGGCGCGGCCTCGACTTCGACCGCCGCCGCGGGCGCCTGGACCGCGGGCGGTGCGGGGACCGGCGCAACGGGCTTCGGCGGGACCGGTCGCGCTGCCACGGCTGGCGGACGCGTGCGGCTCTCGACCGGGGCCGGTCCGGGCGCAGCACAGCCTGCAAGCAGCACGGCGGCGGCCAGCGCGGCGAGACGTCGATCGAGCATCGGCATCGTCAGGGGGAACTCCTTCAGGTTGTGCCGGTGCGCAGCGGAACGAAGCGCACCGAATCGAGGATGGTCAGCTGCCAGCCGTCGCGGCCGGTGCGCTCGACGAGGTGAAGCGCCTGCCGGCCACCCTCCTCGATCGGCGCGAGCAGACGGGAAGGCACCCGCATCTGCGTCAGCAGCTCGTCGGGGATTGCGTGGCCGGCGGCGGCGACGATGATCGCGTCGAAGGGTGCGGCGGTCGGCGCGCCCAGCCTGCCGTCGCCGAAGACCAGGCGCAGGTTGGGCAGGCGCATCGTGCGCAGGTTGGCGCGCGCCGCTTCGTGCAGGCCGCGCACACGCTCGATCGAAACCACCTCGCCGAACACCGCAGCCAGCACCGCTGCCTGGTAGCCGCAGCCGGTCCCCACCTCGAGCACCCGCGCCTGCCGGCGCTGCGCAGGCGGGATCGGAGCGGCCAGGATCTCGATCATCCGCGCCACCGTGCCGGGCTTGGAGATCGTCTGCCCGTGTCCGATGGGCAGCGCCACGTCCTCGTAGGCCCGGCTGGCAAGGCCCGGCTCGATGAACTGGTGCCTGGGCACACTGCCGATCGCCGCGAGCACCCCCTCGTCCCTGATGCCCGCAGCGCGAAGCGCATCGACCATGCGCTGGCGGGCCCGGTCGGAGGCCAGGCCGACGCCGGCCGGCACCGGGGGAAGGTCGACCAGCCTGCCGGGCGGGGCGGGAGAGGGACCGGGACGACGGATGTTCATGGGAGCGCGTTCGGGGTTTGGAAAGGCGGGCTGCGCCGCGGCTTCAATCGGCCAGCCAGGCCCGGACCGGTTCGATCCAGCGGCCACCGGTGAGATCGACGTCGAGCGGGGTCACCGAGACCCGGCCTTCCGAGACCGCATGGAAATCGGTGCCCGGTCCGGCTTCGCGCGCAGCGCCGGCGGGACCGATCCAGTAGACGGTCTCGCCGCGCGGATTCAGGCCGCGGATGACCGGTTCGGCCACGTGCCTGCGGCCAAGCCGCGTGACCTCGATGCCGCCCATCTCGGAGGCGGGTCGGCTCGGCAGGTTCACGTTCAGCAGCATCGGCTGGTCGACGAGCCGGCCTGCGAACCGCCTGACGAGATCTCCCGCGACCGCGGCGGCGGCGTCGAGGTGCCGATAGCCCTTCTCGGCGAGCGAAAAGGCGATCGCAGGAACGCCGAGCAGGAAGCCCTCGGTCGCCGCAGCGACGGTTCCCGAGTAGAGCGTGTCGTCACCCATGTTCGCGCCGTCGTTGATCCCGGACACGACCAGGTCGGGGCGCTGCTCGAGCAGCCCGGTGATCGCGATGTGGACGCAGTCGGTGGGCGTGCCGTTCAGGTAATGGAAGCCGTTGGCCGCACGGCGCACCGAGAGCGGCCGATCGAGCGTCAGCGAGTTGGAAGCGGCGCTGCGATCCCGCTCGGGAGCCACCACCGTCACGTCCGCGAATGCCTCGAGCCGCCGCACGAGCGCCTCGATGCCCGGCGAAAAATAACCGTCGTCGTTGCTGACCAGGATTCTCATGCCGGGATTCTAACGAATCCCGGGCGCCCGACCCGGCGCGCGCTCGCCCCTTCGCAGGCAGCCTCCCGTGCGCAGGCACGGAAGGCTGTCCGGCTCAGGCTTGCAGCCCGCGCTCGCGCCTGCAGGCACTCGCCCCTTCGCAGGCAGCCTCCCGTGCGCAGGCACGGAAGGCTGTCCGGCTCAGGCTCAGGCTTCCGCGGGCCAGTCGCGGATGTAGGCTTTCAGCATGCGGTTCTCGAAGCCCTGCTCCTCGAGCATCGCCCGGGCGACGTCGTGGAAGGAGATGACGCCGAGCAGCGTCGCCCCCTCCATCACCGGCAGGTATCGCTGGTGGGTCTCGAGCATCGTCCGGCGCAGCTCGTTGACCTCCATCTGCGGGGCCGCGACCATCGGCTGGGCGTTCATCACGTCGCGCACGACGATCTCGGCCACCGGCGGCGTGGGCCCTGCCCGCTGCTCGCGCTGGCGCGCAGCCAGCACCCTGAGCACCTCGCGGAAGGTGAGCATCCCTGCAAGCTTTCCCTGCGCCATGACCACCAGCGATCCGATGTCGTGGTCGGCCATGGTGACCACGCACTCGGAGAGCGGGGTGTCCGGAGACACGGTGAACAGCTTGCTGCCCTTGACCCGAAGAATCTCGCTTACCTGCATGATCCCCTCCGTTCGACGTGCCTCGTCGGGTCATGCTAGCCCAGTGCAGTGCGGCCCACAAGGCAGCGGCGGATCTCTGAAGCGAGCTCGTCCTCGCCGTAGGGCTTGGTCAGGAACGCATCGACACCGGCCTCCATTGCCAGCGCCCGATGCCGCTCGGAACTGCGCGAAGTGATCATCAGGACTGGCATCTCGCGGGTGCGCGGATCGGCACGCAGCGCCCGACACAGTTCCACCCCGTTCATCCGTGGCATCTCCAGGTCCACGATCGCGAGCGCCGGCGCCCGGCGCTGCGCAAGCGCGAGCGCATCGACGCCGTCGGCCGCGCAATCCACCTCGAAGCCGAGATCCTCGAGGAAGATCTGCATCGAGCGCCGCACGCTGACCGAATCATCCGCCACGAGGCACACCGGCAGGCGCTGGATCGGCTGCTCCGGAAAGCGCGAAGCGGCCAGCGAGGCTCCAGGCGCCACCAGCGCCGGCAGGTCCAGCACCGTCGCCACCGCCCCGTCGCCGAGCACGGTCGCCCCCTCGACCGCCGGGGTCGCCGGCAGCCACGGCGGCAGCGGCCGCACCACCACGTTGCGGGTCTGTCCGGGCGGCGGAGAGAGCACCGCAACGTTGCGCCCGTCCGCGCCGCGCACCAGCAGCGCCACCTCTCCCGCGCCCGCATCGGGCGCCGCGGCGTGCTGCCGCCCCGAAAGCCGCAACGCCTCGGCCTCGCGCGTGAAGAAGCCCTCGGGCAGACCGAGCAGCTCGTCGAGCCGCACCGCAGGCACCAGGCCATGGGCGCCGACGAAGCGCAGGGCGCCGGCGTCGTCGCGCACCGCGCCGTCGGCCGGCAGGATCCGCTCCACGCCCCGGATCGAAAGCGCCAGCACGTGGCTGGGCGTGCGCACCAGCACCGCCGGGATTGCGACCATGCCTTCGGGGATCTCGATCCGGACCTCCAGGCCAGCGCCGTCCGCCGGCGCGAGCTCGATCTCGCCGCGCAGCTCGCGCACCGCGCGCTGGACCACGTCCAGGCCGATGCCGCGGCCGGAGAGCTGGGTGGCCTGCCGGCGCGTGGAGAAGCCGGGTTCGAGCACCAGCCGCGCGAGCGCCTCGGGGCTCGGGGCCGCCGCGGGATCGATCAGCCCCGCTTCCTGCGCGCGCGCCCGGATCGCCTCGAGGTCGAGTCCGCGCCCGTCGTCGACGCACCGCACGCTCAGGCGGCGGCCGTCGCGCCGGAAGCTCATCGAAACGCGCCCGGCAGCAGCCTTGCCGACGCGCTCGCGCTCCGCTGCGGGCTCGATGCCGTGGTCGATCGCATTGCGCAGCAGGTGGCCGATCGGTTCGAGGAGCGCCTGGAGCAGTCGCGCATCGACCGCAGTGTCTTCGCCGGCGATCGTCAGCTCCACCTCCTTGCCGGCCATCCTCGCCGCCTGCCTGGCCACCCGCTGCAGGCGCGGCAGTACCGATCGCACCGGCACCATGCGCGACTGCATCACCGCCTCGCGCAGGTCCGTCTGCACCCGCTCCAGCTGGCCCACTGCCTCGGCCAGCTCCGCCCCCTGCCGGTCGAGCTGGTGGTCCAGCACCCGGGCATCGGCGCCCGCCTCGGCGATGCGCCGCGAAACGGTGTGCAGTTCGTTGAAATCGTCGAGCTCCAGCGGGTCGAAATCGCTGCGCGGACGCCGGCCGGACAGGCTCACGCCGCGGATGTCGACCAGCCGCTCGAGCTCACCGGCCAGGACGCGCAGGCGATCGCTGTCGGTGCGAAACGCCTGGCGCACTTCGCCCAGCTGATCCACCTGCTCCTGCACCCGCGCGAGCAGGATGCCCGCCTCCCCGGCGAGATCGAGCACCCGGTCCAGCACGGAGGCCGGCACCCGCACCAGTTCGCCATCATGCGTCGGCGAGCGAGCCTCCGAAGAGGGTGCGTCCGCCGGGGACGGCACTGCTGGCGACTGCGGGGACAGCCAGGCCTGGGCCAGCGTCGGTGGCGGATCGAGCGAAGGCGAAGGCGTGCGCCCTGCGGGCCCGCCCGCCACGCCCCATTCCGGCTCCGACTCCCTCGGCTGGCGCGGCTCGCTCCCGGACAGCAGCGCATCGATGTGCGCCCCGAGGGACCCGCACACGCCCAGCGCATCCGCCGGGCCCTCGCCCAGCCCCGCGACCGCATCGGCCATCTCCCCGAGGCAGTCGGCCGCCTCCGTCAGCGCATGCCTGGTCGCGTGATCCAGCGTGCCACCGCGCTCGCCGAGCAGTTGCAGCAGATCCTCGAGCCGATGGGTCAGCACCGCGATGTCGCGGATGCCGACGGTGTTCGCAGCGCCTTTGAGCGTGTGCGCGATCCTCCGGGCTTCCGCGAGCGCCTCCGCGACGGCCTCGGGCCGGTCCGGCACGGGTGCCGCCGCGACGAGCCGGTCGATCTGTTCGGAGAACCCTGCCGACAGCGCCGACAGTTCGCGCAGCAGGTGGTCCAGCACCGAAGCGTCGGCATCCGGCGCAAGCGCCAGGGAGACGTCGTCTGCGTCGAGCGCCCCGGACGGCGCCTCCACCCTGCGCGAGCCCACGACCTCCAGGCCGTCGAGCGCTGCACGCGCGCGCTGATCGACCCCCTCGCCACGCACCGGCCAGCGGGCGTCGGTGCATGCGGCCTCCAGGACCGCGAGCGCCGGCGCGGCGGGATCGCGCAGGAAGGCCGCCAGGGCCTGGGTGAGCCCGTGCAGCAGGTCCGGAGCCTCCGGGCTGGCGGAAGCCGGCGCATCACGCCAGGCGGCCAGGCTGTCCCGGCAGGGCTCCATCAGTGCGGCAGCGGCCGCCAGGCCGACGTAGCGCATCGCATCCGCGAGATACCCGAGCCTCTCGCGGCAGAGATCGATGAGATCGGAGACCGGGGCGAACGCGTCCGGCGGCGGCGGCAGCCCGATGCCTGCGAGCGGCCCGATCACCTCGGCCTCCAGGCCCTCGACCGCCTCGAGCAGCATATCCAGCTCGTCGCGCGCCACCATCGCCGGCGCCGGCGACACCGCCTCGTCCGCCGCCTCGTCCGCCGCCTCGACTTCCCGCGGCGCCGGCGCCGGAGCAGCATGCAGCTGCGCCCCCGCCGCTGCGGCCAGCTCCGCCACCAACGCGCAGTCCTGGCGAAGACGCGCGGAAATGAGGTTCACGAACTGCTCCGGCACCGCAGGGAATCCAGGCCAGGCAAGGAGGTCGCTGACCAGCAAGGTGGCCTCCTCCGGAGAGGCATGGCCTGCGCAGAAGGCGATCATCCGGCCGATCCAGCCCTCGACCCTGTCCCGGGCCGAAGGCCATCCGTCGCCGTCGGCCTCGCGCTGCAGGTAGGGCACCATCAGCGTGGCCAGGTAGTTCAGGCTGCGCAGCCCCAGCGACTCGGCCACCTGCGCGCAGTGCATGATCGCCTCGTCCAGCCGCGCAGCGGTGCGCCGGGGGTCGGCCTCGCCAGCCGTCTCGAACAGGGGATCCAGCAGGGCCACCGAGGCCTGGTTCAGGCGCTCGAAGTCCCTGCCGGCCTCGCCGCCCGGACGCATCGATCCGGCGCTCATCGCTCGCTCAGCCGGAACACGCTCACCTCGCGCATCAGCGCCTTGGCGCACTCCACCAGCCGCAGCGTCTCCGCCGCCTGCAGTGAAAGCTGGCGCGCGGTCTCGTTGCTGGCCTCCTGGATGATGCGCGCCCGCTCCTGGAGCGCAGCCCCGACCTTGGCCTGCTCCGACGAGGTCCGCGCGATGTCGCGCACGGTCGCCGCAAGCGCGTCGGTCTGCTCGCGGGTGCGCAGCATCCCTCCTCCCGCGTCCTCGGCCAGGCGGCTCACCTGGACGATCCGCGAGATCGCCTGGTTCATCGCCACCGTGGTTTCGCCCGTTTCGGACTGGATGGCGCCGACCAGGTCGCCGATCTCGACGGTTGCCGCACGCGCGGATTCCGACAGCCGCTTCACCTCGTCGGCCACGACCGCGAAGCTGCGCCCCGCCGGCCCCGCCGCCGCCGCCTGCATCGACGCGTTCAGCGCCAGGATGCCGGTCCGCTCCGCGATGTCACGGATGATTCCCACCACCTGCCCCACCTCCTGCGAGCGCTCGCCCAGTCGCTTGATGCGTTTCTCGGTCTCCCGGATCAGCGAACGGGAGTGCGCGATCCCCTGGACCGTCCCTTCCACCGCGCGCATCGCCTCGCCTGCGGCTCCGACCGCGTGCCCTGCCGCGTCGTTGCAGGCCCGCGCGCGCGCCGCGATCGCATTGAGCGCCTGGGCCGCGGCCGCCAGCTCGCGGGCCGCGAACTCCACCTCGCGCTGCTCGCGCGCCGCGGCGCGCGTCGCCGTATCGGACTGCGACTTGACCGCGACGGTCGCCCGCGCGACGTCCTGCGAAACCGTGCGCACGCTCAGCAGCAGCCGCCGCGTCTCCTCGGTGAGCAGGTTCAGCGCATCGGCGATCGCCCCCGTCACGTTCTCGGTGACCGGCACGCGGATCGTCAGGTCCTTTCGGCTGGCGATGGTCCCGACCGCCTGCATGATCTCGATCACGGAATCGTTGAGCTCCTCGCTGTCGCGCGCCGCGCGCTGCAGGGCCTCGATGCGCAGGTCGAACAGCCGGTCCAGCGCATGCCCGACCGCGCCGACCTCGTCGTCGGCCGCCAGCCCGGTGCGCGCCGACGACGCGCCGGCAGAGAGCTCTTGAAGCACTCCGCCCACCCGCGCGAGCGGAGCCGCGACGCGATTCGCAAACCAGCGCGCCACGGCCAGCGCAAGACCCGCACCCGCCAGCACCGCCACGGCGACGGCGGGCCAGAACGCGCCCCCCGACGCTGCACCCGAGCCCGCCAGCGCCGCCGCCATCAGCAGCACCGGAGCGAGCGCTGTCCCGAGCACGAGCAGGCCCAGGCGCAGCGCGATCGGCCCGGTCCGGATCCGTTTCTGCGGCCGCGTCATTCAGCGGCCCGCCAGGAGTTCGAACAGCCTCCTCGGATCGAAGCCCCACCAGAGCGTCGTTCCGTCGTCGGCATCCCTCACTGCCCCGTCGAGCGCATCCGCGAAGGGCGACTGCGGCCGGTCCGCCTCCGGACAGTCGCCGCCGACACGAACCGGCCGCGGGGTCCCGTCGACCACCAGCGCTCCCGCCTCGGGCGGCGTTCCGATGACCAGCAGGGACGGACGATGCCCGGGAGCCCTGCGCTGCGCTTCGGCAGGCCCGGCGTCCAGGACGACCACCGGATGGCCGCGCAACTGGGCGAGCCCGAGCACATGCTCGCCCGCGCCCGGCAGCGGGAACACGGTTGCCGCCGCGACGTGCTCCAGCGCCACCGCGGGCAACAGCAGGGGGACGCCCGCCGCCAGCACCCCGAAGCGGCCGTCGGGTGCGGGCGCCTCCACGCCAGGCGAAGGCTGCCGCTCAGCCGGCATGCCGGAGCGCCCCCACGAGCTGCGACGGCGAATAGGGCTTGCCGATCAGTTCCCTGCCGCCCTGCATCCGCGCCCACACCTGGTCGGCGCGCTGGCACTTGGTGGAGACGAACACCACCGGGATCGAGCGGGTGTGCGGGTCGTCCGAGAGCCGTCGGCAGGCCTCGAAGCCGTCCATGCCGGGCATCACGATGTCCATGAAGATGATCTCGGGGCGCTCCCGGCGCGCCCGTGCGAGCGCGTCCTCTCCGCTCGCGGCCACGCTGACCCTCCAGCCGGCGCCTGCCAGGATGCCGCCGATCCGCTCGCACTCGGGTGCGAAATCGTCGACGACCAGCGCCAGCCGGGCCTGGGTCACCATGCCGCTCCGCGGTGCTGCATCAGCGGCCGAA
The DNA here is from genome assembly GCA_046569945.1 of Gammaproteobacteria bacterium. Classification (GTDB taxonomy): domain Bacteria; phylum Pseudomonadota; class Gammaproteobacteria; order Burkholderiales; family Burkholderiaceae_E; genus Quisquiliibacterium. The sequence goes on from JBKHVS010000003.1 coordinate 34,983, forward strand.
CAGGCGTGCGACGCGCGCCAGCGGCTGCGATCCAGCCGGCGCCGAGGGCTCCGCCGCACCGGGCTCGGCGGCGCTGCGCACCAGGCTGCCGAGATCGTCGATCGCGAGCGAGCGGCGCAACTGCCGCACCACGGCCTTCTCGAGCGCCCGGAACGGCACCGGCTTGGTCAGGTAGGTGTCACAGCCGGCCAGGGCGCCGCGCGCAAGATCGAAGGGCGAGGAGCGGCTGGTCAGGATGATCACCGGCAGGCCGCGAAGCCGCCGGTTACGCTTGATCTCGCGCGTGAGCCGGTAGCCGTCCATGTCCGGCATCACCACGTCGACCAGGATCAGGTCGAAATGGCCTTCGTCCAGCATGCCCAGGGCCTCCGCGGCGCTGGACGCCGCCTCGCAATCGAGCCCCAGACGCTCGAAGGCCAGCCCGAGCTGGCGGCGCACGGTCGGGCTGTCATCGACCACCAGCACGCGCAGGCGCGCTGAAGCGCCGCGCTCGCCGGCGTTCTGGCGCGGGAAGGTGACCAGGTTGGAGCGCGCGGCGGCGCCGGCCGCGGCGGCATCCGGCCCGGACGGCTGCGGCCGCCGATCCGGCTGCTGCTGCGACTGATGCTCGGGCCGCTGCTCGGGCCGCTGCTCGGGCCGCTGCTCGGGCGGCCGGGCAGCGGCCGGACTCCCGGCGGGGAGGCTCGCTGCCGCGTCCGGCCCGGCAGAAAGCGCCGGCCGGGAAGCGTCCAAGCCGGCACGGGCGGCAGCGTCCCGCGCGGGATGGACGGGCTCGGCAGCCGCGGCTTGCGGGGCTGCCACCGGCGTGGAAGGGGCCGGAGCTTCGCCGCGCAGCAGCAGCGAAGACGGCTGCGCCAGCGAGTTTCCGGAAGGAAGCGGCGGGGCAGCAACATGGCCTTCCGGTCGGCCTGGAGCCCAGGGCGCCGCCGCATTCTCCGGCGGCTCGACCGATTCCGGAGCGATCTCCGTCCCGCCTTCGGCCAAGGTCCCGGCTTCGGCCAAGGTCCCGGCTTCGGCCAAGGTCCCGGCATCCGCGACCAACCCGGACTCGCCGGGCGTCGCCGCTTCGGCCACCGGCTCCGGGACACCGGCCGCATCCGCCGGCGCCGCATCCGCAGACGCGGCAGCCGAAGCGCCCTGCAGTTCGAGCTCGACGACCCGGTTCAGGACCGGCAGCAGCTGCAGGGTGAGGCGTTCGATCGAGATCGCGTGCGGCGACGAGGCCTGCGCACCGCGCGGCACCGCCTCGATGAAAGGAATCCGTCGCGACCCTTCGCCCACGCAGGCCAGCGCCTCGACGCCGTCCGGGTCCGCCGGGTTGGCGATCAGCAGGTCGATCGTCTCCGCATCGATCCGCGTGACCAGCTGGAACTCGAACCGGTTGTACTGGCTATGCCGGAACACGATCTCGATCAGCCGCCAGTCGCGGGGATCGAGACCGGCGGCCCCCACCCTGTACAACGGTTTGTCGCTCATCTTCCTGCGCTCCTGCATCGCCTGGCCGAATGGCGCCGCCGCCGGGAACACCCAGCGCGCATTCTGGCCGTATTTTCCCAGCGTCGGCCGGGAGCGTAAGGCTTCCCGCCGCGTTTGGCCAATCCGCAGGGGCGGCGCCCGACGATCGGCAGCGCCCCGCCCATGGGCGGAAACGCAGCGACAGCGCGTCCGGCGAGGGCTCCGGCCCCCCGGACCCCCGTGCTAGCATCGCCGCATGAGCCAACGCGACTACCACGGTTTCGACACGCTCGCGCTGCACGCCGGCGCCCTGCCCGATTCCGATCACGGCGCCCGCGCCACCCCCATCTACCTGTCCACGGCCTTCGTCTTCAAGGATTCGGACCAGGCTGCCGCACTGTTCAACATGGAACAGTCCGGCCATGTCTACTCCCGGATCACGAATCCGACGGTGGCCGTGCTCGAGGAACGCATCGCTGCGCTGGAGCGCGGCGTCGGCGCGATCGCGACGGCAAGCGGACAGGCGGCGCTGCACCTGGCGATCGCAACCCTGGCCGGCGCCGGCTCGCACATCGTCGCATCCAGAGCGCTGTACGGCGGCTCGCACAACCTGCTCGACTACACGCTGCGCCGCTTCGGCATCGACACCACCTTCGTCGACCCGCGCGACGTCGACGCCTGGCGCGCGGCGCTGCGGCCCGAGACCCGGCTGCTGTTCGGCGAGACGCTGGGCAACCCCGGCCTCGACGTGCTCGACATCCCCCGCGTGGCCGAGATCGCCCACGGGCACGGCGTGCCGCTGCTGGTCGATTCCACCTTCACCACTCCGTGGCTGATCCGCCCCTTCGACCACGGCGCCGACCTCGTCTACCACTCCGCCACCAAGTTCCTCTGCGGCCACGGCACGGTCGTCGGCGGGCTGCTGGTGGACTCCGGCCAGTTCGACTGGCTGGCCTCCGGCAAGTTCCCCGAGCTCACCGAACCCTATGACGGCTTCCACGGCATGGTCTTCGCCGAGGAATCCACGGTGGCGCCCTTCCTGCTGCGCGCGCGCCGCGAGGGGCTGCGCGACTTCGGGGCCTGCCTGAGCCCGATGAACGCCTTCCAGATCCTGCAGGGGATCGAGACGCTGCCGCTGCGCATGGCACGCCACGTCGAGAACGCGATGCGCCTGGCGGAGTTCCTCGCCGGCCATCCGATGGTCGCGAAGGTGTCGCACCCGATGCTCGAGTCCCACCCGGACCACGCGCTCGCGAAGCGACTGCTGCCGCGCGGGGCCGGGGCCGTCTTCAGCTTCGACCTTTCGGGCGACCGCGCAGCCGGCAGGCGCTTCGTAGAGTCGCTGCAGGTCTTCTCGCACCTGGCCAACGTCGGCGATGCGCGTTCCCTCGTGATCCATCCGGCGTCCACGACCCACTTCAGGATGGACGCGGCGGCGCTGGCCGCCGCCGGCATCGGCGAAGGCACCCTGCGCCTTTCGGTAGGCCTGGAGGATCCGGAGGACCTGATCGACGACCTCAAGCGGGCCTTCAAGGCGGCGGGCAAGCGATGACGGCGACCGCGCGTCGCGCCTGCCCTGCGCCCTGCACTGACTCCGGAGACTGAACCGATGCTCCTCGATGTCGCGGGCCGCAGTGCCTACGCGTATACCGGCGGCAGGACCTTCGACCCCGCCCTCCCCACCGTCGTCTTCATCCACGGCGGACAGCAGGACCACAGCATCTGGATCCTGCAGACGCGCTACCTCGCCCATCACGGATATTCCGTGCTGGCCGTCGACCTCCCGGGCCATGGGCGCAGCGACGGCCCCCTGCTGACCACGATCGAGGCGATGACCGACTGGATCTTCCGGCTCCTGGACGCCGCCGGTGTTCGGCGCGCGGCCATCGTCGGCCACAGCATGGGCTCGCTGATCGCGATCGAGGCTGCCGGCAGCGAGCCCTCGCGGATCGATCGCGTCGCGCTGGTGGGAACCGCCTTCCCGATGAAGGTCTCCGATGCGCTGCTCGCCGCGGCGCGCGAGGACGAGGCCAGCGCCTTCGACATGATCAACCTGTGGTCGCGCACAGGCATCACGCACCGCCCCGGCTGCCCCGGCCCCGGCTTCTCGGTGCTGAACCAGGGGCGCCGGCTGATGGAGCGCCAGAAGCCGGGCGTGCTCTTCAACGACTTCAACGCCTGCAACGCCTACGAGGGCGGCCTCGAGCGCGCCAGGGCCATGACCTGCCCGGCGCTTTTCGTGCTCGGCGCGCGCGACATGATGACGCCGCTGCGCGCGGCGCGCAGCCTGATCGACGCCATGCCCGACACCAGCATCGTCGAGATCCCCGGCTGCGGGCACGCGATGACCGACGAGCGCCCGGACGCCGTGCTGGCCGCGCTGCGCGGTTTCCTGGCCGCAATGCAGCGGCCCGCGCCCGCCGCAGCCTGAGCCCCGCCTGCGCGCCGCCCGGCAGCGCGCCACCGGTCAGCCGGGCTTTGCCGCCTCGGCCAGCGGCCGGTCGATGCGCGCCAGGTCGAAGGCGCCCGCGGCCGCCGGCTTGCGGCCGGAGGGCTCTCCCCGCCACAGCGACTCGAACACCGGCCTGAGCGTGCGCTGCCCGGCGCCGGGCGCCAGCGCCCACCGCTCCTCCCAGATCGCGCGCTCCGCGTCGCCGGAGGCCTCGCCGAGGCGCCAGTAGCGGTCGATGTAGCCCAGCCTGGCGAGCATCCGCGCCGCCTCCACTGCGCGGGCCGGATCTCCGTCGAACAGCGCGCGCAGCTCGCCCACCGCGACGGACGGACGCCCTTCGCGCGCGGCCCGCGCCAGCGCCTGCAGCGCTCCCTCCGACATCTCGAAGCGATCCGCGACACTCGACTCCAGGTGCACGGTCGCACCGGCGCCCCAGTAGGGAATGCTGGCCGCGAGCAGCGCCCCCGCCAGAATGGTCAGCCAGAGCAGGTAGAGCCAGATGAGGAACAGAGGCAGCGCTGCGAAGGTTCCGTACACCACCGTGTAGGTCGGCAGCCGCGCCACCTGGAAGGCCAGCCCGCGCTTGAGCAGTTCGAGCACGATCGCCGCAGCCAGGGCGCCGGCGAAGGCCTCGCCCCACCGCACCGGCGCGTTCGGAACGAGCCGGTAGAGCAGCGTCAGGCCCCCGAGGGTGGTCAGCCAGGGCAGCACGTGCAGCCAGGCGCGCTCGGCGCCTGGCATCCCGGCGGGCACCAGCAGCTCGCTGACGATCATCCCGTTGACCGCGATGCTCGCGGCCAGCAGGAGCGGCCCCAGCGTCAGGAAGGTCCAGTAGACGCTCAGGCGCCGCGACAGCGGCCTCGGATGCGGGGTCGCCCAGATCCTGTTCATCGTGCGGTCCAGCGTCAGCAGCGCCGTGAAGGCGGTGGCGAAGAACACCACCGCGCCGACCGCCGAGAGCTCGCTCGCCTTTGCGGAGAACTGGCCGAGCAGGCGCACCAGGGTGTCGCTGAAGGCCGGCAGCAGGAAATTGGAGGCCAGGAAGCGGAGCACCGCCTCCCGGAACGAGGAGAACAGCGGCAGCGCCCCGAGCAGCGACACCGCGATCGTGATCACCGGGACCAGCGCGAGCAGCGTGAGCAGCACCAGGCTGGCGGCGGTCTGGGGCAGCTGCAGCCGAGCCCCCTGGCGCGCCAGCGCGAGCGCGAGGACGCGCGCTCGGCGGATGACGGTGACGGGCGCAGGGGACATGCCCGCCTATGATAGCCTCGCCACTCCATGGAAACCGCCCGCCGTCTCACCGTTGCAGCCTTCGCCGGGCTCGTCGCGCTCGGCCTCGCATGGGAGCTCTGGCTGGCGCCGCTGCGCCCGGGCGGATCCATGCTCGCCCTCAAGGTGCTGCCGCTGCTGCTGGCGCTGCCGGCCATCGTCCGCGGCCGGGTCCGGACCTACCAGTGGTGGTCGATGGGCATCCTCTTGTATCTCGCCGAGGGCCTGGTGCGCGCCACGAGCGACCGCGGCGCAAGCGCCCTGCTGGCCGGCGGCGAGATCGCGCTGTCCTGCCTGGCCTTCGGCGGCATCCTCGCCTTCGTGCGCGCCGCGCGGGCGCAAGCCTCGCGCGCGCAGGCCGCACCGTCGAAATGACCGAGCACGCCGCCACCCTTCCCCACCTGCGCGAGACGCTCGTCTTCCTGGCTCTGGCGGGGCTGCTGATCCCGCTGCTGCAGCGCCTGCGCATCCATGCGGTGCTGGGCTTCCTGGTGGTCGGCGCCGCGCTGGGACCCTTCGGGCTCGGCGCCTTCGCGCAGCAGGCGCCCTGGATCGGCTGGTTCACCATCCCCCGCGAGGAGGGCGCGCTGGCGCTCGCCGAGGTGGGCGTCCTCTTCCTGATGTTCGCGATCGGCCTGGACCTCTCGGTGGAGCGCATGTGGGCGATGCGCCGCTGGGTGTTCGGCGCCGGCACCGCCCAGGTAGCGGTGTGCAGCTTCGCCGTCGGCCTCATCGCCTGGCTGTTCGGCAACCCGCCGCAGACCGCGGTGATGCTCGGCCTGGTGCTCTCCTTCTCGTCGACGGCGATCGTCATCCAGCTGCTGGCCAGCCGGCGCCAGCTCGGCACCCAGCTGGGGCGGGCGACCTTCTCCGTGCTGCTGTTCCAGGACCTGGCGGTCGTGCCGGTGATGATCCTCGCCCAGGCCCTTGGCAAGGGAACCGACGCGCTGCTGCCGGCGCTGGGGCTGTCGCTTCTGAAGGCGGTCATGGCGATCGTCATCATCTACGGGGTGGGCAGCCGTGTGGTCCGGCCGATCTTCCGCAAGATGGCCTCCGCCCGCCAGCCCGACGTGCTGATGGCCCTCACGGTGCTGTGCGCCCTGGGCATCGCCAGCCTGACGCAGTTCGCCGGCCTGTCGATGGCGCTGGGCGCGCTGCTCGCGGGCCTGGTGCTCGCCGAGACCGAGTACCGGCATGAGATCGAGGTGATGATCGAGCCCTTCCGGCAGCTGCTGATGGGGCTCTTCTTCCTCTCGGTCGGCATGAACATCGACCTGATGGCGATCGTCCGCGATCCCGTCTGGCTGCCGCTCTCCGTGCTCGGTCTGTTCGCCATCAAGGCGCTGCTGACTGCCGGCGTGCTGGCGCTGCACGGGCTGCCTCGCGCCACCGCGCTGGAGGCGGGCATCATGCTCGGCCAGGGCGGAGAGTTCGCGTTCATCGTGATCGGCGTTGCGCTGGCCAGCGGCCTGCTGCCCGACCCGACCGCGCGTTTCATGATGCTCGTCGTCGGACTGTCGATGATGATCACGCCGCTCGCTGCGAGCCTCGGCCGGACACTCGCGGGCCGCCTGTCCGCCCGCGGGCCGGGCGCCGCCGCTGATGCGATGCCCGACCTGCCCAGCCTGCGCGACCATGTCGTGATCGCGGGCTTCGGGCGCGTCGGGCGGCTGATCGCCGAGATCCTCGAGCAACGGCAGATCCCGTGGGCCGCGCTCGACAATGACGCCGCGGCCGCCGGCGAGCATCACCGCCGCGGCATGCCGGTCTTCGTCGGCGACGCCGGGCGCGCGGAGCTCCTGAAAGCGCTTGGGGTGCAGTCCGCAAGCGCCGTCGTGCTCACGATGGACGATGCGCCGGCGGCGCTGCGCGCGGTCCGGGCGATCCGCGCGGAAGCGCCCGACCTGCCCATCCTCGCCCGCGCCCGCGATGAAGCGCACGCCGGGGCGCTGCTCGATGCCGGCGCGACCACGGTGGTTCCGGAGACGCTGGAGGCCGGCCTTCAGCTCGCCGGCGCGGTCACCGAGCACTGCGGCATCCCGCGCGAGGCGGTCCAGGTCCTGCTGGAGCAGCAGCGGGCGCTTCGGATGGCAGCCGTGCCGGTGCCCTCACGCTCGACCTTCTCCGGGGAGTAGCCTCCGCCCGGCGCCTGCTCAGCAGACGGCCCTCGCAGTCGGCCTGCTCTGAACGCTGCCCGCGCAGTCGGCCTACGCGCAAGGCAGTCGCGGATGCCCGGCCGGGACGACCTACGACGACGTCTCGAGGCGCCGAGTCCCCACGCAACGGGCCGCCTCCGCGATCAGCGCCGGATCGTCGGCAGCCAGGCGGCGCGAATCCGACAGCAGCTGCCGCCAGCGCCGGGCGCCCGGCAGCCCATTGAACAGGCCGAGCACGTGACGGGTGACCTCGCGCAGCCGCCCGCCCGAGGCGACGTGACGGCGCGCGTACTCGATCATCGGATCGATGACGTCGAACCGGTCGGCCGCAGGCGCCGGCGCCCCGAAGAACAGGGGATCCACCTCGGCCAGCAGCCAGGGCTCGTGATAGGCAGCTCGGCCGAGCATCACCCCGTCCAGCTGCTCCAGTTGTGCGAGCGCCTCGCCGGGCGTATGCAGGCCGCCGTTCAGCACGATGCATAGTCCGGGGAAATCGCGCTTGAGCGCATGCGCGAACGCATAGCGCAGCGGCGGGATCTCCCTGTTCTCCTTCGGGCTCAGGCCGGCGAGCCAGGCATTGCGGGCATGGACGATGAAGGTGCGCGCGCCGCCCTCGGCCACCGTGCCGACGAAGTCGCGCACGAAGCCGTAGTCCTCCACCCGGTCGATGCCGATCCGGTGCTTGACGGTCACCGGGATGGCCACTGCGTCGCACATCGCGCGAACGCAGTCGCGCACCAGCGCCGGCTCCGCCATCAGGCAGGCGCCGAAGGCGCCGCGCTGGACGCGCTCGCTCGGGCAGCCGCAGTTCAGGTTGATCTCGTCGTAGCCCCACTGCTCGCCGAGGAGTGCGCAGCGTGCAAGGTCCGCGGGCTCGCTGCCGCCGAGCTGCAGCGCCACCGGATGCTCGACGGGGTCGAAATCCAGGTGCCGCGGCTGATCGCCATGGAGCAGCGCGCCGGTGGTGACCATCTCCGTGTAGAGCAGCGCGCGGCGCGTGAGCAGCCTGTGGAAGAAGCGGCAGTGCCGGTCGGTCCAGTCGAGCATCGGAGCCACGCTGAAGCGGTGCGCGCCGCCGCGCGCCGGGTCGAGGAGCTTCGGATCATCCATTCGGCAGACTTTACTTCGTCGGTAGGCGGGAATAATTTTCCAGGACAAACACAATCACCGGCACGGCCGGACCAATCGAGGGAGAACAAGCATGCCGAGGAAGTTCCTGATCGTCGACGACCATCCCATCATCCAGCGCGCCATCGCGCAGGATCTCGCCGAGTTCGACCCCGCCGCCGAGATCCTGTCGGCCAGCCGCCTCGACGAGGCGCTCCGGCTGCTGCGCGGCGAGGCGAAGGTCGACCTGGTCCTGCTCGACCTGCGCCTGCCGGACACCGCGGGGGTGGAAGGCCTCGTCGCGCTGCGCCGGCAGCATCCCGAGTCCCGCGTCGTGGTGGTCTCCGCCGAGTCCGATGCCCCGATGATCGTTCGCTGCCTCGACCTCGGCGCCGCCGGGTACATCCCGAAGATCCTGCCGGACCCCGAGATGCGCAGCGCGCTGCGGCTGGTGGCCTCCGGCTGCGCCTACGTTCCTCCCCAGATCCTCGCCGGCGAGCAGCCGCTGCGCCTGCGCGGCGAGCACAACGCGGCAATGCGCAGCGCCGATCCGCGCCGGCTGGGCCTCACCGAGCGGCAGGTCGACGTGCTGCGCCTGATCCTGCGCGGGCTGCCGAACAAGCTCATCTGCCGGCAGCTCGCACTTGCGGAAGGCACGGTCAAGGTCCACGTGAGCGCCGTGCTGCGCGCTCTCGGGGTCCGCAACCGGACGCAGGCGGTCATTGCCGCCAGCCGCATCGGCCTGCAGTTCTCCGACTGACGCGGGCCGCGCCGCCGCCCGGCCCTAGACCGTGGTGGCGGCGACGATCCCGTCCCAGCTGCGCGGGGCGTCGCCTGCAAGCGTCGCCTCGCCCAGCACGCGGCTCCAGTAGAGCGCCGAGCCGTGCTCGCCTGCCCAGGCATAGAGCCGGCGCGAATGCAGCTGCAGGTCGTATTCCGCGGTGACGCCGATCGCGCCATGCACCGCATGGGCGATGCCTGCGCACAGCTCCGCCGCGCTGGCGGCAACGTGCTTGGCACTGGCCACCCGCGTCGGGTCCAGGCTCACCGAGCGGTCCGCGAGCGCAAGCTGCGAGGCGATCGCCGCCAGCCCGGTCCAGGAACCTGCGAGCGCCAGCTGCTGCTGGATCGCCTGGAATTTCCCGATCGGCCTGCCGAACTGGATGCGGTCGTTCGCGTAGCGGGTCGACATCGTCAGCACCTGCTCGCAGCCGCCGGCGAGCTGCGCCGCGCGGATCGCAGCACCAGCCAGCAGCACCGTCACGCCCTCGGGCAGCAGGCCCGAAGCAAGCGGCTGCGGGCGCTCCCAGACCAGGCGCGAACGCTCTTCCCCGGCGACGTTCAGCCCCGGCTCGACCGCCGCGGCGGCACGCTCCAGCACGAGCAGCCTGTGCGCCCGGGAGGCCGGGTCGGGCACCGACACGAGCACCGTACGCGCAGCGCCGGCAAACGCGACCCCGCCGGCGACGATCGCGCCCGACGGCGCCGCAGCCATGCCCTGCACCACGCCCAGCGTGGCGATCCCCTCGGGCAGCTCGATTCCCGCCAGCCGCGCAAGCGCATGGGCGGCAAGCATCTCGGCCAGGGGCACCGGTGCGCCGAAGCGTCCCGCCATCCGCACCAGCGGCTCGACCTCGCGCCAGCCCAGTTCCACCCCGCCGGCCGCTTCCGGCGCAGTGGCAAGGTGCAGGCCGGCATCGACGATCGCGTGCCAGAGCGGCTCGGCAGCGCCGAGCCCGGCGGCCGGCGCCTGCCGCCGTTGCTCGGGATCGCTGCCCGCATCGACCGTCCGCAGCAGCGCAGGCGTGCACAGATCGGCGAGCAGCCGCTCGGCCGAGCCGGCGAGCATGTCCCGGGTTTCGTCGTCCGGTCGTGAGTTCAGTTCGTTCATCGCAGCCCCAGCCCGCGGGCGATCATCCCGCGCAGAATTTCACGAGTGCCGCCGCGCAGCGAGAAGGTGGGCGCCAGCTGCAGCACGTAGGCAAGCGCCGCCATCAGCGACGCGGGCGGCGGATCCGAGGGGTCGGCTCCGCACAGGCGCGCGGCGACGGTGCCGATCGCCTGCTCCACCTCGGTGCCCAGGTCCTTGACCACTGCCGCCTCGAGCAGCGGCTGCTCGCCGCGCGCGACCTTGCCGTTGACTGCCAGGCACATCGCCCGCAATGCGACCAGGCGCGCCTGGATGGCGCCGATCTCGGCCGCCGCCACGGCGTCGCTCCCGCCGCGCGCCCGCTGCCATGCGATCAGCTCGTCGAGCAGCACGACGCTCGACTGCAGCCGCTCGGGGCCGCTGCGCTCGAATGCGAGCTCGGCGTTCACCTGCGCCCAGCCCGCCCCCTCGGCGCCCACGAGCGCGTCGGCCGGCAGCATCACGTCCTCGAAGTGCACCTCGTTGAAGTGCTCGTCGCCCGCCAGGTCGCAGATCGGCCGCACCTTCACGCCGGGCGCGTTCAGGTCGATGATCACCTGCGACAGGCCCTTCTGGCGGTCTTCCGGCGTGCCCGAGGTGCGCACCAGCGCGATCATGTAGTGCGCGTGATGCGCGATGGTCGTCCAGATCTTGCTGCCGTTCAGCTTCCAGCCGCCGTCCACGGGCACCGCGCGCGTGCGCACGCTCGCGAGGTCCGAGCCGGAGTTCGGCTCGCTCATGCCGATGCAGAAGAAGGCCTCGCCGCGGCAGATCCGCGGCAGGTAGAACTGGCGCTGGGCCTCGGTGCCGAAGCGGTTGATGAGCGGCCCACTCTGGCGGTCGGCGATCCAGTGCGCCGCCACGGGCGCACCCCGCGCGAGCAGTTCCTCGACGACCACGAAGCGCGCGAAGGGCGAGCGCGCCGAGCCGCCGTATTCGCGCGGCAGCATCATCCCGACGAAACCCGCCCGGGCGAGCTTGCGGCTGAATTCCTCGTCGTATCCCATCCAGGAACGCGAGCGTTGGGCGGCGGACGTCCCGGGCAGTTCCGCGTCGAGGAAGGCCCGGATCGCGGGCCGCAGCGCCTCGTCCTCGTCGGGGATGCGCTCGATCTCGAGTGCAGGCAGCATGGCTGGAAGCTTCTTGCAGTGGACAGGACAGCGATGCTAACGCACTCGCCGCAACCCGCCTCGGGCGCCCCCTTCCGGCAGCCCTTCGCTGTCTCGAATTGCCGCGGCCTGCGCCGCGGCGCGTTCAGGCGAGGCTGCGCACCGTGTAGCCGCCGGACTTCTCATCGCGCTCGAGCTCGATCAGGCCGCGGTCGCGCGCCTCCTCGAGCAGCCTGTTGAACGAGCGGTAGCCGTAGTAGGTCTCGTTGAACCCTGGCCGCCTGCGCTTGAGGGTCTGCTTGACCATCGAGCCCCAGATCTTCTCGTCCTCGCCGCGTTCCTCGGCGAGCGCCTCGATCGTGTCGACCACCAGGTCCAGCGCCTGCTGCGCGCGTTCCTCGGGCGGGGACTCGTGCGATGCGCCGGCCTCGGACGCGCCGCCGGCCGGCACACCCTCGGCGGCCGGTGCATCGGCGTCCGGAGACTCCTCCACGATGGTCGGATACCAGCCCAGCGGCGCGGCGGCGGTTTCGGCCTCGGCCTCGGTCTCGGGCAGCTCCGCTGCGGCAGCGGCACCGTTGCGCGCCGCAGCCTTGCTCGCGGCGCCCTTGGCGCCGCGGCGCCGGGGCGCGTCGGTCTTGACGGCATCGCCCTTCGCTGCCTCTGCCTTGGCCGCATCGCCCTTGGACGCAACTGCCTTGGGCGCCTCGTTCTTCGCGGCAACTCCCTTCGCAGCCTCTCCCTTCGCAGCCTCGGTCCTGGAAGCCTCGCCCCTGCCCGCCGCGGCCTTCGCAGCCTCCGGACGGGCGGCCTGCCGCGCCGCTCCGCCCCGGGCGGCCACCCGTGCGCGGCTGGCCGACGGCTGGCCGCGCACCAGGTCGTCGTAGTAGATGAACTCGTCGCAGTTTGCGATCAGCAGGTCGGAGGTGGAGTTCTTGACCCCCACGCCGATCACGGTCTTGGCGTTCTCCCTGAGCTTGCTGACCAGCGGCGAGAAGTCGGAGTCGCCGCTGATGATCACGAAGGTGTCGACGTGGGACTTCGTGTAGCAGAGGTCCAGCGCGTCGACCACCATGCGGATGTCGGCGGAGTTCTTGCCGGACATGCGCACGTGAGGGATCTCGATCAGCTCGAAGGATGCCTGGTGCATCGCCGCCTTGAACTCGCGGTAGCGCTCCCAGTCGCAGTAGGCCTTCTTCACCACGATGCTGCCCTTGAGCAGCAGCCGTTCGAGCACCTTGCTGATGTCGAACTGGCTGTAGCGGGCGTCCTTGACGCCGAGGGCCACGTTCTCGAAGTCGCAGAACACGGCCATGTTCTGCGTGTCGTCCCGGTTCGCTGCCAAGGGCATTCCTCGATCGAAGGGCGGCGATCTGCCGCCGAAGACGGGACGATACGCGATCGGCGGCGCTACCGGTCCCCGAAGCAGGTGCCCACCGAGCGCGCGGCGGCGACCAGGTGGTGGTCCGGCGGCACGCGGCGCTGGCCCGCGATGGCCTCCGCGATCGGCACCGGCCGGATGATGCCGTCCCTCGAGGCCACCATGACGCCGAACTCGCCGCGGGCCGCGCAGTGCGCCGCGGCCGCGCCGAAGCCGGTGGCGAGCACCCGGTCGGCCACCGTCGGCGCGCCGCCGCGCTGCAGGTGCCCCAGCACGGTGGCCCGGGTCTCGTGCCCGGTGCCCTCCTCGATCGCGCGCGCCACCATCGCGCCGACGCCGCCCAGCCGCTTGGGGTCGGTGCGCCTGACGTCCATCTCGGCGACCACCTCGCCGCCCTCCGGGAGCCGGGCGCCCTCGGCCACGCAGACGATCGTGAAGCGCTTGTGCAGGCTCTGCCGCTCGTGCACCTTGCCGAAGACCGGATCCCAGGAAAACGGGATCTCCGGGACCAGGATCACGTCGGCGCCGCCGGCCACGCCTCCCATCAGCGCGATCCAGCCGGCATAGCGCCCCATCACCTCGACCACCATCACCCGGTGGTGAGAGGAGGCGGTGGTGGCGAGCCGGTCGATCGCCTCGCAGACCACCGTGACGGCGGTGTCGAAGCCGAAGGTGACGTCGGTGCCGGGAACGTCGTTGTCGATCGTCTTGGGCACCCCGATGACGTTGACCCCGGCCGCCATCATCCGGCTCGCGATGTGCATCGTGCCGTCGCCGCCGATCGCCACCAGCGCGTCCAGCCCCCAGCGCTCGACGTTGCGCAGCGCGCGGTAGGAGAGGTCCTGCACCTCGATGTGGCCCTCGGACACCTCGACCGGGTAGTGCCAGGGGTCGCCCTTGTTGGACGAGCCGAGGATGGTGCCGCCGTGGCCGAGGATGCCCGAGACCTCCTGCTGGGAGAGCTCGTGCATCCGGCCTTCGACCAGGCCCTCGAAACCGTCCTCGATGCCGATGACGGTCGCGCCATAGTCGTTGTGCGCGGTCTTGGTCACCGCGCGGATCACGCCGTTGAGCCCGGGGCAGTCGCCCCCGCCGGTCAGCACTCCGATCCGCCTCGCCTGGTATGTCATGACTTCGATCGTCCTGGATGATTGCCGTCCGCGCCGGCGCCGGCCTGGACCGCCGGCACCTGCTGCAAGCCCACATTCTGCCGTGCGACTGCGACGGAATCGCGGCTGCGCCCGTTCCACGACGCGCTGCCCGCGCATGCGGGGGCCCGCTTCTTCCGGGTTAACATCGTCCACCCTTCGTTCCAGCGATCCACCATGACCACCGTCAAGATGACCGTGAACGGCCAGGCCGTCACCCGCGATGTCGAGAACCGCCAGCTGCTCGTCGAGGTCCTGCGCGACGGCCTGGGGCTCACCGGAACCCACCAGGGCTGCGACACCAGCCAGTGCGGCTGCTGCACCGTCCTGGTCGACGGCCGCGCCGTCAAGAGCTGCACCATGCTCGCGGTGCAGGCCGAAGGCTGCTCCGTGACCACGATCGAGGGCCTCGGGAGCGCGCAGGCGCTCCACCCCATCCAGCAGGCCTTCATCGACTGCCACGGCCTGCAGTGCGGGTTCTGCACGCCGGGGATGATCATGACCACTGCGGCGCTGCTCGCCGAGACGCCCGAGCCGGACGACGACACGATCCGCGAAGCCCTCGACGGCAACCTGTGCCGCTGCACGGGCTACACCAACATCGTCGAGGCGGTGCGCCAGGCGTCGGCCACCATGGCCGGCAAGTCCGTCGCCCGCCCCCGCTGACCCCGCACGGAGACATCGCGTGAGCAATGACGCCAACTACGGCCGCTTCGGCAGCGGCCATGCCGTGCGCCGCATCGAAGACCCCGCGCTCGTCAGCGGCGCAGGCCGCTTCGCCGACGACGTGACCCTCGACGGCCAGACCCACCTGATCTTCCTGCGTTCGCCCTACGCGCATGCCAGGATCGCCTCGATCGACACCTCTGCGGCGCTCGGGATGCCGGGCGTGCTCGCGGTGATCACCGGCGCCGATCTGGTCGCCGCCGGCGTGCGCCCGCTGCCGGTGTCTGCCGGCTTCCCGCGGCCGGACGGCTCGCCTGGCGCCTCGCCGCCGCGCCATGTCCTTGCGCACGAGGTCGCGCGTTTCGCCGGCGAGGCGGTCGCGGCCATCGTCGCCGAGACGCGCGACCAGGCCCGCGATGCGCGCGACGCGGTCTTCGTCGACTACGAAGACCTGCCGGCCGTGGTCGACCTGCGCGACGCCACCGCGGAGGGCGCGCCGCTGGTCTGGCCGAAGATCACCGACAACTTCGCCGCCGGAATGCGCCATGGCGACGCGGCCAGGGCCGCGGAGGCCTTCGCGTCCGCTGCGCACGTGGTGTCGCTCGAGCTGGAGAACCAGCGCCTCGCCCCCTCCCCGATGGAGACCCGCGGAGTGCTGGCGAGCTACGACCCCGCCACCGACCGGATCGACATCCGGCTGAGCAGCCAGATGCCCACCGCGGTGCGCAACACGCTCGCCGACGAGGTGCTCGGCATCCCGAAGGAGAAGATCCGGGTCACCGTGGGCGACGTGGGCGGCGGCTTCGGCATGAAGACCGGCGTCTACCCGGAGGACGCGGTGGTCGCCTGGGCCGCGCGCTCGCTGCAGCGCCCGGTGAAGTGGATCGCCGAGCGCAGCGACGACTTCCTCGCGGCGGTCCATGGCCGCGACATCCTCAGCACCGCCGAGCTCGCTCTCGATGCGAACGGCCGCGTGCTGGCGATGCGAGTGAAGTCGCTGGCCAACGTCGGCGCCTACGCCACCGCCACCGGCGTGGCGATCCAGCTGCTGATCGGCCCCTGGGTGGCCACCAGCATCTACGACATCCCGGTGATCGACTTCGACCTGCGCGCGGTGCTCACCAACTGCGCGCCCACCGGCGCCTACCGCGGCGCCGGCCGCCCCGAGAACATCTACATCGTCGAGCGCCTGATGGACGCGGCCGCCGCGAAGACCGGCATCGACCGCACCGAGATCCGCCGGCGCAACATGATCCGGCCCGCGCAGATGCCCTACAAGAACGCGATGGGCCAGACCTACGACAGCGGCAGCTTCGAGTCCGTGATGGACCAGGGCCTGGCGCTGGCCGACTGGAACGGCTTCGCGGCCCGCGAGGCGCAGTCGCGCGCCCGCGGCCGGCTGCGCGGGCTGGGCCTGGCCACCTTCCTTGAATGGACCGGCGGCAACGCCTTCGAGGAGCGGGTCACCGTCCAGGTCTCGGGCGACGGCTACATCGAGATCTTTTCCGCCACCCAGGCGATGGGCCAGGGAATCGCCACCAGCTACGCGCAGCTGGCGGTCGACGTCTTCGGCGTTCCCATCGAGAAGATCCGGATCGTCCAGGGCGACACCGACCGCGGCACCGGCTTCGGCAGTGCCGGCTCGCGCTCGCTGTTCACCGGCGGCTCCGCGGTGCAGGTGGCTTCGCGCAAGACCGTCGACAAGGCGACCGACCTGGCGGCCGACGCGCTCGAGGCCTCGCCCGGCGACATCGAATACGAGGCGGGCGTGTTCCGCATCGCCGGCACCGACCGATCGATCGAGCTCTTCGAGCTCGCCAGGCGCCAGCCCGACCGGCAGGTCTTCATCGACTCGACCAGCAGCGTCGAGGGCCCCAGCTGGCCCAACGGCTGCCACGTCTGCGAGGTGGAGATCGACCCGGACACCGGCGTCGTCGAAGTGGCGTCCTACGCGTCGGTCAACGACGTGGGCCGCGTGGTGAACCCGATGATCGTGCGCGGTCAGCTCGACGGCGGCGCGGTCCAGGGCCTTGGCCAGGCGCTGTGCGAGCACCTGGTCTACGACCGCGAGAGCG
>JBKHVS010000004.1:0-5263 GCA_046569945.1 Gammaproteobacteria bacterium
CCCGGCGCCGCCCGAACCCGAACCCGAACCCGAACCCGAACCCGAACCCGAACCGGAGCCGGAGCCGGAGCCGGAGCCGGAGCCGGAGCCGGAGCCTGCACCGTCACCGCCGCCGGCGCCGCCGACGGAAGCCTGGATCACTGACGAGATCGTCCCGATGCCGCCCGAAAGCCCGTCGCCAAGCGCCGATGCGCCCGTGGCGACTCCCAGCGCGACGAGGCCGGCGAGCAGGGCGTATTCGATGGCGGTGACGCCGGCCTGGGCCCGGCGCGACGGGCCGCGTGGCTGGCGGTGATGCGTCTGGCTGCTTGACATGGTGTGCGATGTGGGTGATCGATCGCTGCATTCGACGCGATCCGGGGCGCCGCGGGCGGCGGGCGCGGCGCATCGGACACTTCGGTGCGACGGACGGTCGGCGGTGTCCGGAGGCTGCGACGATCGCGCCCGGCCTGCGGCAGCTTGTGCGTGGTGAATTCGGCACCGCCGCCCGGGGCCCCGGTTGCGCTGCCGGGCGCGGCCCTGTCCAATGGACGCCCGCGAACAGCCGTTTCCTCGGTTTCATCGAACTGACCATGAATCACCGGCACGAAGGCGGTCCCGTGCGCGAGCAGTCGCTGTCGCCCTGGCATCCGCTGCGCCACCGCACCTTCCGCACCGCCTGGCTGGCCGCGCTGGCGACCTACCTGGTGGTCTGGATGCAGAGCGTGGGCGGAGCCTGGTACATGACCTCGCTGACGCCGTCGCCCTTCTGGGTGGCGATGATGCAGACCGCCGTCAGCCTGCCGGGATTCTTCTGGTCGCTCCCGGCCGGAGTGCTTGCCGACCTGGTCGATCGCCGCCGGCTGCTGCTGGTCACGCAGGTGCTGATGCTTTTCGCCTCCGGCCTGATGGCGCTGCTCGCGTCCGGGCAGTGGATGGGCGAGGTGGGCCTGCTCGTCCTGACCTTCATGCTCGGCACCGGGCTCGCGCTGAACGCGCCTGCCTGGCAGTCTGCGCTCGCCGAGGCGGTGCCGCGCGAGGACGTGGCCCAGGCGGTCACCCTGATCGGGATCGCGTTCAACATCGCCCGCTCGATCGGCCCCGCGATCGCAGGTTTCGTGATCGTGCTCAGCGGCTCATCGGGGGTGTTCGCGCTCAATACCGTGGTGCTGCTCTACGTCACTGCGGTCGTCTGGCGCTGGCGAATGACCGCGCGCACGAGTTCCCTGCCTCCGGAGCGGCTGCTAGGCGGGATGCGCGCCGGGCTGCGGTTCTTCGTCCACTCGGCTCCGGTCAAGGCCTTCCTGGTGCGCACGCTGCTCTTCTCCGCGTGCGGCAGCGCGCTCTGGGCGCTGCTGCCCGCGGTCGCGCACCAGCGCCTTGGCGCCTCGGTCGCCAGCTTCGGCACGCTGATCGCCTGCCTGGGGCTGGGTGCCATCGCAGTCGGCGTGCTGATGCCCGTGATCAGGGCCCGCTACACCATCGAGCGCGTGCTCGCGATCGCGTCGGTAGTGTTCGCGATCACCCTGGTGGTGGTCGCGACGGTGCGCAGCGCCTGGATCGTCTACCCGGTGCTGATGGCGGGCGGCGCGGCCTGGACCGCGACGATGTCGAAGATCCATGCTGGCCTGGTCACCACGGTTCCGTCCTGGGTGAGCTCGAGGATGATCGCGCTCTACATCCTCGTCACGCAGGCGGGCATGGCCTTCGGAGCGCTGCTTTGGGGGGCGCTCGCGGCCTGGCATGGCCTGCAGACCACGCTGCTGGTGTCCGCGGCGGCGCTGCTGCTGACGCGCATCGCCAGCCGCCGCTACGTGCTCAGGTACGGCGAGGAGCGCGAGGTAACCCACTCCGGTCCGGTGGAGCAGCCGGCGGCGTTCACGCATCCGGCAATGGAGGCCGGGCCGGTGGCGGTCGAGCTGCGCTATGCGATCGAGCCGTCATCGCGCGAGGGGTTCATCGAGGCGGCCACGCGGCTCGGCGACGTGCGCCGGCGCACCGGGGCGACCTTCTGGCGGCTCTACCGGGACCTTGCAGACGATCATCGCTTCACCGAGCGCTTCATCGTCGAATCCTGGGTCGAGTACCAGCGCCAGCTGATGCGGACCACGCTCGTCGATCGCGACATCGAGGACGCGGTGCGCGCGTTCCAGCGCCCCGGCACGCCGATCACGACCGCGTACTTCCTCGCGGAGCGCTGAGCAGGTCCATCGGCGTTGCGCCCCCGGTTTCCCCATCCCATAGCGAGGAAGCAGGCATGAGCATCAGCAATCGAGTCACCGAACTGCTCGGCGTAGAGCATCCGATCGTGCAGGCCCCGATGGGCTGGATCGCGCGCGCGCAACTGGCGAGCGCAGTGTCCAACGCAGGCGGCATGGGCATCATCGAGACCGGATCCGGGGAGCTCGACGCCATCCGCGGCGAGATCGCCAGGATGCGCGAGCTCACCGACAAGCCCTTCGGCGTGAACATCGCGCTTGCCTACGTCCGCGACCCCGGCATCGTCCGCTTCGTCGTCGACCAGGGGGTGCGCTTCGTGACGACGTCGGCGGGCGATCCTTCGCGCTACTGTGCCGAGCTGAAGGCGGCCGGCCTGACCGTCTTTCACGTGGTGCCAACGCTGAAGGGGGCGCTGAAGGCGGTCGAGGCCGGGGTCGACGGACTGATCGTCGAAGGCGCCGAGGGCGGCGGGTTCAAGAACCAGCGCGACGTGGCCTCGATGGTGCTGCTGCCCCTGGTCTGCTCGAGGGTGACGGTGCCGGTGATCGCTGCCGGGGGAATCGTCGACGGCCCCTCGATGGCGGCGGCCTTCGCGCTGGGCGCCGAGGGCGTGCAGATGGGCACCCGGATGCTGTCCAGCCTCGAGTCGCCGGTGCACGAGAACTGGAAGAACGCGATCCTGAGCGCCGAGGAGACCGACACCGTGTTCCTGAACCGGGGCGGCAAGGGACCGGCGCTGCGCGCGCTGCGCACCGCGCGCACGCAGGCGCTCGAGTTCGACAATCCCGAGGACATGCGCGTGCATTTCGCCAACGTGCGGGAGCTTTATTTCGGCGGCGACATGGAGGCCGCGATCCCGCTCGCCGGCCAGGTCTGCGGCCGGATCGACGCGATCAGACCGGTGCGCGAGATCATCGAGGACACCATCCGCGGATTCCACCAGACGGTCGGCGGGCTGGCGTCCCGCTACGGATCCGGAGGCTGAGCGGGGATGCCGCTGATCGAGGCGCCCTGGCTCGGCTTTGCGGTCGCGCTGGGCTGCGGGCTGCTGATCGGCGTCGAGCGGGAGCGCCGCAAGGGCACTGGCGCCACGCGCGAGGCCGCCGGCGTGCGCACCTTCTCGATCGCCGCGATCGGCGGGGCGCTCGCCCAGTCGCTCGGGCAGCCGCTGCTGGTGGCGGCCGGGGCGCTGATGGTGCTGGCGCTGGTCGCGGTGAGCCATTGGAAATCCCGCTCGGGAGATCCAGGCATCACCACCGAGCTGGCCCTCTTCGTCACCTACCTGCTCGGCGTCGCTGCCATGGTCGCGCCGGCGCTCGCCGGCGGCGGCGCGGTGGTGGTCGCGGGGCTGCTCGCCGCGCGCAGCCGGCTCCACTTCTTCTCGACGCGCGGGCTCACGCACAGCGAGCTGCGCGACGGCCTGGTCCTGGCCGGGGCGGCGCTGGTGGTCCTGCCGCTGGTGCCGGACCGGCCGCTCGACTGGCTGGCCGGCGTCAATCCGCGCACGCTCTGGCGGCTCGTGGTGCTGCTGCTCACGCTCCAGGCCCTCGGGCACGTGGCCATGCGTGCGCTGGGGCCGAGGGTCGGACTGGCCGTGTCCGGGCTGGCTTCGGGTTTCGTCTCCAGCACAGCGACCCACGCGGCGATGGGCGCCAGGGCGCGCAGTTCGCCCGAGCTGATGCGCGCCTGCGTGGGCGGCGCGCTGTTCTCCAACGTGGCGACGCTCCTGCAGCTCGGCATCGTCGCCGCAGCGGCCTCGCCGGCGGTGCTGGGCGAGCTCTGGCCGATGCTGCTGGCCGGGGCGGCGGTTGCGATGCTGGTGGCCTCTGCCTATGCCTTCCGCGCGGGCGCGGGGCCCTCGCGCGAGGCGCCGCCGGCGCTGGACCGGCTGTTCGACCTTACGGGCTCGCTGGTCTTCGCGGCGGTGCTGACCGGGGTGACTGCGCTGGCCAGCCTGGCGGGTGCCCGTTTCGGCGAGTCCGCCGCGATGGCGGGCGCTGCGCTGGCCGGCTTCGTCGACGTCCATGCGTCGCTGGCGTCGGTGTGCACGATGGTGGAAGCCGGCAGGATGAAGGCCGAAGCAAGCGTGTTGCCGGTGCTTCTCGGATTTTCGGCCAATACCCTCAGCAAGCTGCTGGCCGCCGGGGTGTCCGGAGGGCCGCGATTCGCGCTGCGGGTCGCGCCGGGGCTTCTCGGACTGCTGGCTGCGGTCTGGGGGAGCTGGCTGCTTCTGGGCTGAGCGATGGCCTCGTTCTGGTGACAGGCAGTCGGGCGGCCGATTCCGGTTTCCGGCGTTTCTAGGGGATTTCCCGAAGGTCTTTCAGCTTCCCGAGACACGCGATTCCATTTTGTATATATTTCAGGCTTCAACATTTGAGCCTGAAACCATGATCGAAGGAGACGCGATGATCGAGGAGACACAACGGGCCAGCGAGGCAGTTCCGGCCGGGTCGGCCATTCTGCGAGCCGTGCGAATTCTTGAGGCGATTGCCGGACAGGACTCGCCGCCGCCGCTGTCCGAGATCTGCCGCGAGGTCGATCTTCCCAAGCCCACGGTCTATCGCATCCTCACCACGCTCGAGCATGCGGGCCTGATCGGCCGCGAACCCGGCACCAAGCGCTACACCTGCGCCGAGCGGCTCAGTTCCCTGGCCGGCGACACCCTGCTGCGCTCCCCCAACCGCGCGGCCCGCCGCGGCGTGCTCGAGGAACTGGTGGAGCAGGTGGGCGAAACCTGCAACCTCTCCATCCCGAACAACAACTCGGTGCTGCTGCTGGATCGCGTCGAGGTGGGCTGGCCGCTGCGCGTTGCGCTGAGCTCCGGCTCCACGCTGCCGCTCTACGCGTCGGCCAGCGGCAAGCTGTTCCTGAGCCACCTGCCCAAGCGCAACCGCGACCGCTTCCTGCGGGTCACGCCGCTCATCCCGCATACCCGCAACACCCTCACCGATCCCGCCCGCTTGTCGCGCGAGTTCGAGCAGATCCGCAGCGACGGCTATGCCACCGAGAACGAGGAATACCTGGCCGGCGTGAGCTGCCTGGCGGTTCCGGTGCGCGACATCGA
>JBKHVS010000004.1:5273-48621 GCA_046569945.1 Gammaproteobacteria bacterium
CTGCCGATCGCCTCGGTCTCGAAGAGACCAAGGAGTTCCTGCCCCTGATGCGCCAGTCCGCGGACGCCATCGCGCAGACCATCGACTGGTAAGCCTGCGGTGCGCCGCGCCGTCAGGCGCTGTGCTGCCGAACACGCCCGGCCGCCCCCGCGCCCGGGCGTTTTTTTGTAGCCAGGCGCCGACGCGCACAGGCCGGCAGGCCTCGAGCCTCTCGCCGACAGCGCGCTGCGTATCATCGCGCGATGCCCGAACTCCTGGAATTCGTCCTGCTCTTCGCAGTGGCCGGCACGCTGACCGGCCTGCTGATGGCGCTGTTCGGCATCGGCGGCGGCGCTTTCGTCGTCCCGGTGATCGACACCCTGTTCGACCACCTGCCGGGGCTCGATCCGGTGCCGATGAAGATCTCGGTGATCTGCAGCCTGGTCGCGATCGGGCTGGGGTCGTCCTGGCGCGCGCTGGAGCTGCTCAGGTTCCGGATGGTCTCCATGTACACGGTTGGGATCCTGGCAGCGGGTTCGGTGCTCCCTGCGCTGCTGGGCGTCACGCTGCTCACGCGCCTTTCGGGCGACACGCTGCGGCTGCTGTTCGGGGTGCTGCTGGCCGCGGTGGGCCTGTGGACCGCCTTCGGGCGGCCGGCGCCGGTGTCGGGTCCGGCGCCCAGCTGGGGCCGCAATCCGGACCGCTCGCACCCGCTGCTCCTGCTGGCGATCGGCGGGGCTGCCGGGCTGGCCTCGTCGATGTTCGGCCTGGGCGGAGCCACCCTGCTGATGCCGCTTCTGACGATGCGCGCGCGGATGGCGGCGATGGACGCGGTGAACGTCTCGATGGTGTTCGTCGCCTTCGCGACCCTGCAGTCGCTGGCGATGCTCGGACTGGGCGGCGCGTTGTCGCCGGCGAGGCTCACCGCCGCGGGGGTGACCGGCGAGCATGCGATCCTGCTGGCGGTGCTGACCCTGATGGTGGTGATCGCCCAGTCCTTCTTCTCGCGCCGCCTGCACCGGCTCGAGGACCGGCTCCGCCGCCGGCTGCTGGCGGCCTACCTGATGGCCGCGGCCGTCTGGATGCTTCGCTGACCGCTGGTGGTCACTGTGTAAAATCACAGGTCTCCCCGGATTCCAGATGTCGAACCTCCTAGCCAACCTGAACGAACCCCAGCTCGCCGCGGTCACCCTGCCGGCCGAGCATGCGCTGATCCTGGCCGGCGCCGGCAGCGGCAAGACCCGCGTGCTCACCACGCGCCTGGCCTGGCTGATCTCCACGGGGCAGGTCGGCCCGCAGGGGGTGCTCGCGGTCACCTTCACGAACAAGGCGGCCCGTGAAATGCTGACGCGGCTGTCCGCGATGCTCCCGATCAGCACCCGCGGCATGTGGATCGGCACCTTCCACGGCCTGTGCAACCGGATGCTGCGCGCGCATCACCGGGATGCCGGCCTGCCGCAGTCCTTCCAGATCCTGGACTCGCAGGACCAGCTCGCCGCGATCAAGCGCCTGCTCAAAACGCTCAACGTCGACGACGAGCGCTTCCCGCCGCGCAATCTCCAGCACTTCATCAACGGCGCCAAGGAGGAGGGGCTGCGTCCCGCGCAGGTGGAGGCGCATGACGACTACAGCCGGCGCTGCGTCGAGCTCTACCAGGCCTACGACGATCAGTGCCAGCGCGAGGGCGTGGTCGATTTCGCCGAGCTGCTGCTGCGCAGCCACGAGCTGCTCGAGCGCAACCAGTTCATCCGCGAGCATTACCAGCGGCGCTTCCGGCACATCCTGGTCGACGAGTTCCAGGATACCAACCGGCTGCAGTACCGCTGGCTGGGGCTGCTGGCGGGCGGCGGCGCCGCGGTCTTCGCGGTTGGCGACGACGACCAGAGCATCTACGCCTTCCGCGGCGCCAACGTGGGCAACATGGCGGCCTTCGAGCGCGAGTACCGGGTGCGCAACCTCATCAAGCTCGAGCAGAACTACCGCTCCCAGGGGAACATCCTGGCCTGCGCAAACACGCTGATCCTCAACAACCGCAGCCGCCTCGGCAAGAACCTCTGGACCGATTCCGGCGACGGCGAGCCGGTGCGCGTCCACGAGGCGCTCGACGACCGGCAGGAGGCGCAGTGGCTGGTGGAGGGGGTGCGCGGGCTGGTGCGCGACGGCTGGGCGCGCTCGGACGTCGCGGTGCTCTACCGTTCCAACGCCCAGTCGCGGGTCATCGAGCACGCGCTCTTCTCCGCGGGGCTGCCCTACCGGGTCTACGGCGGGCTGCGCTTCTTCGAACGCGCCGAGGTCAAGCATGCGCTCGCCTACCTGCGCCTGATCGAGAACCCGGCGGACGACGGCGCCTTCCTGCGCGTCGTGAACTTCCCCGCGCGCGGCATCGGCGCGCGCTCGCTCGAGGCGCTCCAGGACTGCGCGCGCGGCGCCGGCTCCAGCCTGTTCGCGGCGGTCGCCGGGCTGTCCGGCGCCGCGGCCGCCAAGCTTTCCGCCTTCACGCGGCTGGTCGAGAGTCTCGCGGCCGAGACCCGCAGGCTGCCCCTGCCCGAGCTCGTCGAGCACGTCGTCGAGCGCAGCGGCCTGGCGGCGCACTACCAGGCCGAGAAGGAAGGCCAGGAGCGCCTGGAGAACCTGCGCGAGCTGGTCAACGCCGCCGCCGCCTACCTTGCCGAGGAGGGCATCGGCCAGGACGTTCCGGCGGCGCTTGGAGTGGCGGGCGCCGCTGCGCCGCTGCCCGCCAACCTGCTGGCCGATGCGCCGGCCGTGTTCGGGGACGGCGCGCCCGAGGCCGGCGCGGCGGTGCTGCCGGCGATGACGCCGCTCGCAGCCTTCCTGTCGCACGCATCGCTCGAGGCCGGCGACAACCAGGCCGGCGAGGGCACCGACGCCGTGCAGCTGATGACCATCCATGCCGCCAAGGGCCTGGAGTTCGACGCGGTCTTCGTCACCGGGCTCGAAGAGGGACTCTTCCCCCACGAGAACGCGGTGACCGGCACGTCGCGCGGTGCCGGACGCGGGCGCGCCGGCGAGGCCGACGAGTCGGGCCTCGAGGAGGAGCGGCGGCTGATGTACGTGGCGATCACGCGGGCGCGCCAGCGGCTCTACCTTTCGTTCGCGCAGATGCGCATGCTGCACGGGCAGACCCGCTACAGCATGCGTTCGCGTTTCCTCGACGAGCTGCCGGAGGGGCCGCTCAAGTGGCTGACGCCGCGCACCCAGTCGCGCGCGGAGCCCGCCTGGAGCGAAGGCTACCGGGGTGCGTGGGAGGGCTTCGACGCGCCGGCGCGCGGCGGCGCCAGGCCGGCGCACGGCGGCACGGGTCCATCGGCCTGGGGCTCGTCCGGGCGGGGCGGCGCCGGGCGGGGCGGCGCGGATCACGGCGACACCGGCCGGCTCGGACCGCACGAGCAGCGCGCGGCGCAGCGCTTCGACCGCGGCATCCCCTACCGGGTGGGACAGGGGGTGGCGCATGCCCGCTTCGGCGAGGGAGTGATCGTCGGGATCGAAGGCAGCGGCGACGACGCCCGCGTGCAGGTCGATTTCGGGCGGGCCGGGGTGAAGTGGCTCGCCCTGTCGGTGGCTAAGCTCGAGACGCTGGGCTGAAACGGCCCGGGCCCCGGCCTGGAGCCTCAGTACGGTCTGCGCTCTCCCGCGGACGGCTCGTTGTCGGGCAGCACCGCGTCGCGGTAGGTGGGCCACAGCGAGCACAGCAGCGCCCCGGTCATCACCAGCGACACCGGCGACAGCACGAAGAACGCGAGCATGCTCGAGTCCTCGCCGAACACCCCCTCCAGCAGCCGGAAGACGAGCGAGACCGCGAGGGCCACGGCGAACCAGGTCAGGCCGAACTGCACGAAGGCCCAGCGGTTGCGCCAGGTGGCGACGAAGCTGAAGAACATCGCCTTGCGCGGCGGCACGCCATGCCAGGCCACGAACAGCGGCGCATACCAGAGCGCCATCTGGACCGGGATGTAGAGCGCAAGGAAGAGCGCGGGGGCGAGCAGCATCGAGGTGTCCGGCACCGGCACCTCGGGCACGCCTGGCGTGCCGCCACCCTCCGGCGCCTGCTGCGTCAGCACCTCCGGGTCCGGAAGCCCGCCCACCAGCATGGAGACGATTGCAAGCGCCACCATCGACGCCACCACGTTGGTCAGGCCGAGCAGGAGCAGCGGCTTGACCGCGCGGCCGCCGTCCTCCTGGATCGCGGCCAGCAGCATCTTCGGCGACGGGGGGGCGCCGCGGTCGACCGCGCGCACCGCGCGCATCAGGCCGACCAGCAGCAGCGGCGTGCCCAGCGCCCAGACGAAGGGCCCCAGCGGGATCGCCGAGCTGACCCCCAGCAGGAACATGCAGATCACCACGAGCAGCAGCAGCGGCACCGGCTGCCGGCGCAGCAGCTGGAACCCTTCGACGACCCAGCGGCGCCCGGCGGATGCGGGGAGGCGGGAGACCTGCATTGCGTACCCCCTTCAGTCGAGCGCCGGGACGCCGGCGCGGCGGGCGCGCAGGATGCGCTCGAAGTGGGTCGGATCCTTGGGCGTCACCATTTCGGCCGGACGCGGCAGGTGCAGGTCGTACAGCCGCGAGAGCCAGAAGCGCAGCGCCGCGGCCCTCAGCATCATCGGCCAGGCCTCGCGCTCTGCGGCCGCCGGCCCGCGCACGCCAGCGTAGGCCTGCAGCAGGGCAGCCAGCCGGACGCCGTCGAAGCGTCCGCTGGCGTCGTCGATGCACCAGTCGTTGCAGGTCACCGCGAGATCGAACAGCCAGGTGTCGCGGCCCGCGAAGTAGAAGTCGATGATGCCGCCGAGCCGCCCGTCTTCGAACAGCGCATTGTCGCGGAAGAGATCGGCATGCACTGCGCTCCCGGGCAGGGCTGCGTAGGTCTCCGAGCCGGCGAAGGCGGACTGCACAGCCAGCTCGTCGCGCAGCAGCAGCGCCTGCGCCGCGTCGAGGAAGGGCAGCACGCGCGGCGTCGCCTCCTGCCACCAGGCCAGGCCGCGCAGGTTCGGCTGGCGGCCGTCGTAGTCGGCGGCTGCCAGGTGCATCCTGGCCAGGGTGGCGCCGATCTGGGCGCACTCTTCGACGCCGGGGTGCATCTCGGATCGTCCGCGCAGGCGCGTGACCAGCGCGGCGGGCTTGCCGTTGAGGCTGCGCAGCGCGGCGCCGTCGCGGCCCGGCACCGGGTCGGGGCAGGGGATGCCGGCCGCGGCCAGGTGGTGCATCAGCCCGAGGTAGAAGGGGAGCTGCCCGGCGTCCAGCCGCTCGAAGAGCGTCAGCACGAAGCGCCCGCGTTCGGTGTCGACGAAGAAGTTGCTGTTCTCGATGCCCGAGGCGATGCCCTCGAAGGCGAGGAGGCGGCCGAGCTCGTAGTGCCCGAGCCATTGCTCGAGCTGTTCGCGGGTTACCGGCGTGAAGACGGCCATGGAGTGGCGCTGCAGCAGCGAAAAGACGGCGAAGAGGGAGGGCGCAGCCCCGACGGATGCGGCGCGCGCAGGATAGCAGACACGGCGCCCGCCGAGCGCGCCCCGGGTGGGCATTCGCGGCGCGGGTCGTGTCGTCTTCCGCGCCGACGATGCCGTCAGAGGTAGAGCATCACCTCGTTCTCGGTCGGGGTGGGCTCGAAGCCGCGCGTCTCGTAGAAGTCGAAGATCGCCTCGACCGCCTCGGCGGGGTCGTCGACGAGCCGGATCAGCTCGAGATCGCCTGCGGAGATCAGGCCGTTGTCGAGCATTGCGCTGCGGATCCAGTCGAGCAGCCCGCGCCAGTGCGCGGAGTCGATCAGGATCACCGGGATGCGCCGGCCCATTCCTGTCTGCGACAGCGTGAGCACCTCGGCCAGCTCGTCGAGCGTGCCGAAACCTCCCGGCACCGCAACGAAGGCCGACGCGTACTTCGCGAACGCGACCTTGCGAGCGAAGAAGTGCCGGAAGTTCAGGACGATGTCCTGGTACTCGTTGCCGCTCTGCTCGTGGGGCAGCTGGATGTTGAGTCCCACCGAGGGCGAGGCGCCCGCGTGGGCGCCCTTGTTCGCCGCCTCCATGATGCCGGGGCCGCCGCCGGAGATCACCGCAAAGCCGGCGTCCGAGAGCCGGCGGGACAGATCGACGGTGAGTTCGTACCAGCGGTGGCCCGGCCCGATCCGGGCGCTGCCGAAGATCGAGACGGCCGGCCGGATCTCGGCGAGCCGCTCCGTCGCCTCGACGAACTCTGAGATAATTCCGAGGATATGCCACGACTCCCGCGCCTTCAGCGAGGTCGAGCGCTCGGGGCTCCTGATCCCGCGCAACTGCGGCACGTTCTTGGTGCTGGACATGACTGACAAAACGCTCCTGCTGGTCGATGGCTCGAGCTTCCTGTATCGCGCATTCCACGCGCTTCCCGACCTCAGGAACAGGGAGGGCGAGCCCACCGGTGCTATCTACGGAATCGTGGCGATGCTACGGCGTCTGCGCTCGGACATCAAACTGGGCGGCGGCGCGAGCCACGGCGCGGTGGTCTTCGACGCGCCCGGCCCGACCTTCCGCGACGAGTGGTATCCCGAGTACAAGGCCAACCGCAAGGCCATGCCGGAAGACCTCGCCCGGCAGATCCCCCTGATCCACGAGATCGTGCGCGCCATGGGCTGGCCGCTGGTGATGATCGAGGGGATCGAAGCCGACGACGTCATCGGCACGCTCGCCGGCCAGGCGCACCGGCGGCAGATGGACACCGTCGTCTCCACCGGCGACAAGGATCTGGCGCAGCTGGTCGGCGACCACGTCATCCTGATCAACACGATGACCTCGCGCGGCGGCCCGCCGGAGCGGCTGGACCGCGAGGGCGTGATCGCCAAGTTCGGCGTGCCGCCGGAGCGCATCGTCGACTACCTGTCCCTGGTCGGAGACACCGTGGACAACGTTCCCGGCGTCGACAAGGTCGGCCCCAAGACCGCGGTGAAGTGGCTCGAGCAGTACGGCTCGCTCGACGGCGTGATCGAGGCGGCGGGCAGCATCGGCGGCGCGGTGGGCGAGAACCTGCGCCGCGCGCTGGACTGGCTGCCGCTGGCCCGGCGCCTGGTCACCGTGAAGACCGATTGCGATCTGGCGCCGCACCTGGGCTCGCTCGATGAGCTCGATCTGCTTCCCGAGGACCGCGAGCGGCTGCGCGCGCTGTTCGAGCGCTGCGGCTTCCGCAGCTGGCTGGCCGAGCTGGGCGGCAAGGGCGCGGATGCGCCGCGCGGCGCAGGCGCGGCCGCGCAGGCGCAGGGAGCCGCTGGCGCAGTGGGAGGAGACGCCGCGGCAGCGCCAGGAGACGGCGCAGTGCCAGCGCAGGCGGGCGCCGCCCCTCCCACCGCCGTGTCGCCCGAGTACGAGACGGTGCTCACCGATGCGCAGCTCGAGCGCTGGCTCGGGCTGCTCGCCGATGCGGAGCTGGTTGCGGTCGACACCGAGACCACCTCGCTCGACCCCATGGCCGCCGAGCTGGTCGGCATCTCGCTGTCGCTCGAGCCGGGCAGCGCCTGCTACATCCCGCTGGCCCACCGCTATGCCGGCGCGCCGGAGCAGCTGCCGCGCGACCGGGTGCTCGAGCGGATGCGCGCCTGGCTGGAGGATCCCGCCAGGCACAAGGTCGGCCAGAACCTGAAGTACGACGCCCACGTCTTCGAGAACCACGGAGTCCGGCTGGCGGGGATCGAGCACGACACCCTGCTCGAGTCCTACGTGCTCGAGGCGCATCGCAGCCACGACATGGATTCGCTCGCGCGCCGCCACCTCGATCGCACCACCATCACCTACGACGAGGTGACAGGCAAGGGCGCCAGCCGCATCCCCTTCGACCAGGTGGGCATCGAGCAGGCCTCGCGCTACGCGGCCGAGGACGCCGACGTGACCATGCACCTGCACCGGGTGCTCTACCCGCGCGTTGCCGCCGAGCCCAGGCTCGACTACGTGTACACGACCATCGAGATCCCCGCCTCCAGGGTCCTGCAGCGCATGGAGCGGCACGGGGTGCTGGTCGACGGCGAGCTGCTGGCCCGGCAGTCCGAGGAGCTCGGCCACCGCCTGCTCGAGATCGAGGGCAGGGCCTACGAAGTGGCGGGCCAGCCCTTCAACCTGAATTCCCCTAAGCAGCTCGGCGAAATCCTGTTCCAGCGCCTTGGCCTGCCCGTGGTCAAGAAGACCGCGAGCGGCGCGCCCTCCACCGACGAGGAGGTGCTGGCGAAGCTGGCCGAGGACTACCCGCTGCCGCGCGTGGTGCTCGACTACCGCGCGCTGGCGAAACTGAAGTCCACCTACACCGACAAGCTGCCGAAGATGGTGAACCCGCGCACCGGGCGGGTGCACACCAGCTACTCGCAGGCGGTGGCGGTCACCGGGCGGCTGGCCTCCAGCGAACCCAACCTGCAGAACATCCCGGTGCGCACGCCCGAGGGCCGGCGCATCCGCGAAGCCTTCATCGCGCCGGAGGGATCGAGCATCGTCTCGGCCGACTACTCGCAGATCGAGCTGCGCATCATGGCCCACCTGTCGGGGGACGAGAGCCTGCTGCGCGCCTTCGCCGAGGGGCTCGACGTGCACCGCGCCACTGCCGGCGAGATCTTCGGCGTCAGCCCCGCCGACGTGACCTCCGAGCAGCGCCGCTACGCGAAGGTGATCAACTTCGGGCTGATCTACGGGATGAGCGCCTTCGGGCTCGCTGGCAACCTCGGCATCGAGCGCGAGGCGGCGAAGAACTACATCGACCGCTATTTCGCCCGCTATCCGGGCGTCAAGCGCTACATGGACGAGACGCGCGAGCTGGCGCGCGCGCAGGGCTGGGTGGAAACCGTGTTCGGCCGCCGGCTCTGGCTCGCCGAGATCGCCAGTCCCAGCGGGCCGCGCCGGCAGGCGGCCGAGCGGGCGGCGATCAACGCTCCGATGCAGGGCACCGCGGCCGACCTCATCAAGCTGGCGATGATCCGGGTGCAGGAATGGCTCGAGCGCGGTCGCATGCAGTCGCGGCTGGTGATGCAGGTGCACGACGAACTGGTGCTCGAGGTGCCCGACGCCGAACTCGATCGAGTGAAGGCCGAGCTGCCGGAGCTGATGACCGGGGTCGCCAGCCTCAGGGTGCCGCTCGAGGTCGAGGTGGGCGCGGGGCCCAACTGGGAGCGCGCGCACTGATGATCCCGACCTTCCGCGGCCGCCTGGCGGCCCGACCCGCAGATCCGCACCGGAGCCTTTCGTGACCCTCGCCCTGATCGTCGCCGCCACCCTACTGACCGGGCTGGCGAGCATCCTCGCGGCCGCCTGGATCTCGATGCGACTCCTCACCGGCGCCATCCAGAGGCTGGTCAGCCTGTCGGCCGGCCTGCTGCTGGCCACGGCCACGCTGCACATGATTCCCGAGGCGATCGAGTCCGGCGCCGACCTGCACAGGCTGACCGCCACTCTGCTGGCCGGCCTGATCGGATTCTTCGCGCTCGAGAAGCTCGCGGTGCTGCGGCACAGCCATCACTACGAGGGCGACGGGCACGGGCATCACCACGGGCATGACCGCGACGAGGCCGGGCCGGGCGGCACGCTGATCCTGGTCGGCGACACCATCCACAACTTCACCGACGGCGTGCTGATCGCCGCTGCCTTCCTGGCGGATCCGCGCCTGGGCATCGTGACCACGATCGCGATCGCCGCCCACGAGCTGCCCCAGGAGATCGGCGACTTCATCGTGCTGCTGAACGCGGGCTACACCCGAAAGCGCGCGCTCTTCTTCAATGCGCTGTCCAGCCTCTCCGGGGTGCTGGGCGGGCTGGTCGGCTACTTCGCGCTCGACAGCGCGCAGGGAGCGGTGCCCTACGTGCTGATGCTGGCGAGTGCGAGCTTCGTCTACATCGCGCTGGCCGACCTCGTGCCCGACCTGCACCGCCAGACCCGCCAGCGGCTCAACGGCTGGGCCAGCCAGTTCGCGCTGATGCTGACGGGGGTGGCCGTGATCGCGGTGCTGACGGGGATGCTGCACCAGCACTGAGGGCATCAGGGCACGGCGAAGCGCAGCGTCACCGGCGTGTCGCCGGTGCCCTTGATCATCGCCACCACCTTGGCGCCCTTGCCCACCCGGACATTCGCCGCCTGGAGCCTGTTGCCGCCCGCCGGCTTCAGCTCGGCTTCGGTCTTGTCGGTTCCGTTGAGCACGGTCAGTTTTCCGCTCAGCCTGCTGGAATCGGCAGGCTTGCCATGGTCGACGACGTACAGCGCGACGCCGTCCTGCCCGGGGACCAGCTCGAACTGAAGGTCCGCTGCGGTCTGCACCACGCCGCCGTGCATCGCCGTTGCGGGGCCGTGGGCCGAGGCGCCGGCCGTGAACAAGGCCATCGCGGCCGACAGGGCAACGAGCAGTTTCTTCATGGCGATCTCCAGTGTTTCAGGGGGGGCGCTGCGCCGCCGCCGGCGCGCGTCGGTTCAGTCAAAGGGCCTCGGGTCGGACGTCGGCGGGCTCGCCCGCCTGCGGCTCCTGCAGCAGGCGATCGGTCGCCTTGCGGCCGAACTTCAGGTACATCACCGGCGTGAGCAGGGTGTCCAGGAGCGTCGAACTGACGAGGCCGCCGAAGATGACGACCGCCACCGGATGGAGGATCTCCTTGCCGGGAGCGTCAGCCGACAGCAGCAGCGGGGTGAGTGCGAGGGCCGCGACCAGGGCCGTCATGAGCACCGGCGTGAGACGTTCGAGCGAGCCGCGGATCACCATGGCCTCGCCGAAGCGCTCGTCCTCCAGCCTGCAGAGATTGATGTAGTGACTGACCTTCAGGATGCCGTTTCGCGAGGCGATGCCGGCCAGCGTTATGAAGCCCACCATCGATGCGACCGACAGCGTCAGGCCTGCGAGCCACATCGCCGCCACGCTGCCGATGAGCGCCAGGGGTATGTTTGCCATGATGATGGCGGCCAGGGTGGCGGACCGGTAGCGCGAGTAGAGCACCAGGAAGACCAGGCTCAGCGACATGAGCGACAGCAGTGCGATCAGCTTCATCGCCTCCTCCTGCGCCTGGAACTGGCCTTCCAGACTCACGAAGTTGCCCTGGGGCAACGGCGCGCGGTCGATGAACTCACGGATGTCCTTGATGATCCGGCCCATGTCGGAGCCGTCGGTGTTGGCGTAGACCACCAGGCGGCGGCGTCCGTTCTCCCTGCCGATCTGGTTCGGTCCGTCCGCCTCCTCGATCGTCGCGATTGCCGATACCGGCATGCGGCCCGCGGGCGTGTCGATCAGCGTGCGCGCCAGGTCCTGCGGGCTTCGCGCGGCGTCCGGCAGGCGAAGCACCAGGTCGTAGCGGCGCTGGCCCTCGACGATCTGCGCAGCCCGGAACCCGTCGGTCAAGGCCTGCAGGGCCCGGGTCGCCTCGCCGGGCGAAAGCCCCGCCTGCGCGAGCTTGCGATGATCCAGGCGAACGGTGACCTGCGGGATCAGGACCTGCTTCTCGACGGTGACATCAACGAGGCCCGGAATCTCTGACAGTCCTTGCCGCATCTGCTCGCCCAGGCTGCGCAGGGTGTCGGTGTCGTCGCCGAAGATCTTCACCGCAACCTGGGCACGAACCCCCGACAGCAGGTGATCGAGACGATGGGAGATGGGCTGGCCCACCGCCACCTGGGCTGGCAGCACCGACAGCTTCTCGCGGATGTCCGCCATGATCCGCTCGCGGCCACGGTCGCTGCGTTTCAGGTCGACCTCGATTTCCGATGCGTGCACCCCTTCGGCGTGTTCGTCCAGCTCCGCCCGTCCGGTGCGTCGGCCGACCTGGGTCACTTCGGGTACCTCCCCGATGAGCTGCTCGGCGAGCGCGCCCATCCGGTTTGCGTCGGCGAGCGAGGTGCCGGGATTGAACAGCACCCCGACCACCATCGATCCCTCGTTGAACGCGGGCAGGAAGGCGCGCGGCAAGAGCGGCACCGTAGCCGCGGCGGCCGCCACCGCGATGAGCGCCGCCACGATCAGCATCGTGCCCCTGCGGAACGACCATTCGAGCAGCTGGCGGTCCCAGCGCTTGAGCCAGGCAACCAGCGGGCTGTCGCCGTGACCGAGGCGCTTCATCCGGGGCAGCAGCCAGGAGGACAGGGCAGGGGTCACCGTCATCGAGACGAGCATCGAGGCCAGGATGGACACGATGTAGGCAATCCCCAGGGGCGTGAACAGCCGGCCCTCGATGCCGGGCAGCGCGAACAGTGGCACGAACACCAGCACGACGATGATGGTCGCGTACACGATGCCCGAGCGCACCTCGACGCTCGCCCGCCGCACCACCTCGAGCACCGGCAGGGGGCGGGGCAGGGAGCGGTTCTGGCGCAGGCGGCGCAGGATGTTCTCGACGTCCACCACCGCGTCATCGACCAGCTCTCCGACTGCGATGGCCAGCCCGCCCAGCGTCATCACGTTGATCGACTGCCCCAGCAGCTTGAAGACCAGCGCAGTGGCGGCGAGCGACAGCGGGATCGCCAGCAGCGAGATCAGCGTGGTGCGCGCCGACAGCAGGAAGGCGAAAAGCACGACGGCCACCATGATTGCGCCGTCCCTGAGAGCCTCGCTGACGTTGCGCACCGATGCCTGGATGAAATCCGCCTGCCGGAACAGTACCCTGGGCTCGCTCAGGCCGGCCGGACGTGCGCGGCCGAGATCCGCGAGCGCCGCCTCGACCTCCCTGGACACCCTGACCGTATCCGCAGCGGGCTGCTTCTGGATGCTGAGCACGACCGCCGGCGCGCCGTTGTAGCCCGCGTCCCCCCGCTTCAGGCCGGCAGCGAATTCAACCCCGGCCACCTGCTCGAGGAGGATGGGGCGGCCGTCGCGCCAGGCCACTGCAAGACCCTGGAGGTCCTCTATGCGGTGGGTCCGGGAGAGATGGCGGATCAGGTATTCGCGGCTGTTGAGATCGATGAAGCCGCCGCCGGCATTCGAGGCGAAGCCGCGCAGCGCCTCCTGGACCTGGGCCAGCGACACACCGAACTGCGCCATCCGGGCCGTGTCGGGCTCGACCCGCAGCTGCCGCACCTCGCCTCCGATCGGGATGACTTGGGACACGCCCGGGATGGCCAGCAGTCGTGGCCGCAGAACGAAGTCCGCATAGTCGCGCGCCTGCATCGGGGTGGCGGCCAGGGCGCCCTCGTCGAGGGGCAGGGCCAGCAGCATGATCTCGCCCATGATGGACGAGACCGGGCCCATCGCGGGAATCACGTCGTCGGGCAGCTGCCCGCGAACCATCGCGATACGTTCCGCGACCAGCTGGCGGTTGCGGTAGATGTCCGTGCCCCAGTCGAACTCCGCGTAGACGATGGACAGGCCCACTCCGGAGACCGATCGCACCCGGGTCACGCCAGGCATGCCGTTGAGCGCGGTCTCCAGCGGATAGCTGACCAGCAGCTCCACCTCCTCCGGGGCCATGCCGCCGGCCTCGGTCATCACCGTGACCATAGGCTTGTTGAGGTCCGGGAAGACGTCCACCGGCGTGCGCCAGGCGGTGATCGCCCCGAAGGCCATCAGGATCGCGGCCAGCGCGAGGACGAAAAGACGATGGTGCAGGCTGAAGCGAACGATCCAGTCGAACATGAGGTTTTCCGGCTCGGCTTCAGCGGATTTGCGCGAGCAGGGGCGCGGCCTGGACCACCACGCGACTGTCCGCGCCCAGCCCCTGCGTCACGACGATGGTGCGGCCATCCAGCACGTGGAAGCGCACGGGCTGCGCGACGTAGCGCTCGACGCCTGCCTTCACCCAGACCACCGGCTCGTTGGCCGGGTTGCGGGTGAGCGCCTGGGCCGGAAGCATGGTGCCCCTGATCTTCTCCTTCAGGGAGGCCACCACCGTCACCGGCTGTCCGATGGCCAGCGGCAGCGCTTCGCGCGCCGAGACCCGAAAGGTCAGCGGCAGCACGCCTTCGC
This sequence comes from Gammaproteobacteria bacterium, assembly GCA_046569945.1. Classification (GTDB taxonomy): domain Bacteria; phylum Pseudomonadota; class Gammaproteobacteria; order Burkholderiales; family Burkholderiaceae_E; genus Quisquiliibacterium. Next base: position 19,140 of record JBKHVS010000004.1, read on the forward strand.
GCAGCGCCGGGGCGGTTCCGACGAGCCGCAGCGGGATGTCGGGCAGGCCTGTCAGGGTCGCTCCGCCAAGCCTGTAGCCGAGCGATGCGTCGGTGGTCGTGGCCACGACGAGGACGCGGGCCGGGTCCACCACCTCGAACAGAACGTCCCTTGGCTCGGCCACCTGGCCTGCCAGCGCATCGGCCCTGGAGACGACGCCCGAGAGGGGAGCGATGAGCCGCTCGGTCGTGGCCAGGCCTGCCTGGATCGCCTTCGAACGTGCCGCCAGGCTCTCGACTTCCGCCCGTGCGGCCTCGATCTCCTTGCGCGGGACGGTGCCCGAGAGAGACTCCAGCCGGTCCACGCGGCCGAGTGCCAGCCGATGGCTGCTGCGCAGCTCGGCCAGCGTCGCTTTCCGGGCCGCGATCTCCAGGGGATCAGCGTTGTGGACTACGACTGCCAGCAGTTCGCCCTTGCGAACCCGCTGTCCCGCAATGGGCAACCCATTGGCTCCCGGCAGGATCCTTCCGCCGTTGAGCGTCTGCACGCGCCCGCCTGCGTTCGGGTCGAGAACGACCTGGCCAGGCAGCTCGACGGTTGCGGCCGCATCGCCTTCCCTTGCAAGGATGGTCCGCAGCCCCAGCCTGCGCTGCGCCGGCATCGGGACATGGACGCTCCCGTCCGGCAGGCGGGCCGGGCGGTCAGGCAGGGAGGTGACGGGTGCGTCCAGGTGCTCGCCGTCGGGCCCGTGGGCGCCGGGCGCGGCGTGGGCGATCGAGGCCAGCGCAATGCAGGCCAGGGCAAGGAGCTTTCTCATCGGAGGTCCACCGAGGGTCTGCGACGGCGCAGGTAGAGCGCGCCAGCGCCCGCAGCGCCGACGGCCAGGCTTCCCGCCAGCGCAAAGGCCGCCGACGGGACTGCCCGGTTCTCCGGGCCTGGGCCGTGTTCCCCGGCCGCGACAGTGAGGATCGCCGTGAGCAGGTCGGCCTCGCTGCCCGATGTCACCGTGGCGACGACGGTGTGGGTACCGGGTGCCGACAGGGCCTCGAGGAACGCCTCGTCGCGCACCGCGTAGCTGCCCTGGTCGGCCTGGTACAGGGCCACGGCCTTGAGCGAGCCGGTCTCGACCTCGACGCTCGCGTCGAGAACGGGTTCGCCGGTCTCGAACCGGTTGATGTAGATGACGAGGGCGTCCCCCTGGCGGCGGGCCACCAGCTCGAAGCTCTCCGTCATCGCCTCGAGCCTGGGCGCACCGGGGGCCGGGGCGACCGCAAGCTTCTCATGGGGCGCATCGTCATGGGGTTCGTCGCCGTGCGCGAAGGACGGCACGCTCAGGCTGGACAGCGCAATCGCGACGAGCGCCCGATGCAGGGAGGATCGGTAGAGGGTCAAGGGGCGATTCCTAGAGTCTGTTCAAGCCGCGACGCCGCCCGGTCCAGCGCGGCCTGCTGGCGCAGCAGGGATGCGTCGGCCTCGGCAGCGGCCGTGAGCGCGCGCAGCGTTTCCGGCAGAGAAGTCTCTCCTGCCTGGAACGATTTCTCGACGAGCTTCAAGCGTTCGCGAAGCAGCCTCGCGCGCCTGTCCTGGTCAGCCAGCTGCCGACGCGCCGCATCGACTGCCGCATGGGCGGCGAGCTGGTCTGCCTCGAGCTGGCGGCGGAGCTCCTGCTCCCGGGCTTGCGCAAGCTCCAGGTCGGACAGCGCCGCGGCGAGCATCGGTTCGTTGCGTGCCGCGGTGCCCAGCGGGATCCGCAGGGCCAGGCCGATTCCATGGGTGTTGGGCTCGGGGCCGCGCGAGACCTCCTGGCGGACCAGGGTGCTGAGCACTGGCGCGTCCCGTTTCGATGCCCTGACGACTTCCAGGCGCTTTCGGGCGAGATCGATGGCCAGGGCCGCCAGGCGAAGTTCGGGGTGTTCGTCGTTCGTGACTGCCGGTGCAGCCGAATCAGGTACCTGGGGCACGGGGGCTTCCGTCAGGCCCGTCAACGCTGTCCACCGGACCCGCGCGGCGTGCAGGTCCAGCCGAGCCTGAGTCAGGCCTGCGGTCGCGGAGAGCCGCTCGGCATCGACGGCAAGGTAGTCCGCGGGCGCCAGATCCCCGGCGTCGACCCGCCGTGACACGTCGCGGGTCAGCGCCTCGAGCCCTGCGTTGCGGGCCTCTGCTGCAGCCAGCTCGGCATGGCGCAGGGCGATCTCCCAGACCGCCTCGCGCACCAGGCCGGCGATCCGCAGTCGGCCGGCCGCGGCTGCCTCGGCAGCAACCGCATTGCCGGCTTCCGCGGCGCCGATCCTGGCGGAGCGCTGGCCGGGCAGCCACAGGGGAAGGGCGACACCCAGCTCCGTCTCGCGGCTGCTCTCGTGGCTTCGCTGCCGGTTCCCAATCACGCCGATCTCCAGCGCAGGTGGCGACGCCAGGAGGGCCGATGCTGCAGAACGTTCGGCGACGGCGCGGCGCGCCTGGCCGGAGGCCTCTACCGACCGGGCGCTCCGGGCCCATGCCGCGTCGACTGCCTGCGCGAGCGTCAAGGGCGCCCCCTTCGCTGCTGCTGGCGCAGGCATCGCAGTCACTGTCAACGCAAGGACCAGCGCTGCCAGGAAGCCGACGGAGTTCACTCTACGACCACCTTGCCGGACATCCCGGCCTCGAAGTGGCCGGGAAGCAGGCAGGCGAACTGGAACTCACCCGCCTTGGTGAACTGCCAGACCACTTCGCCCCGCGCACCAGGCTGCACGTGCGTCATCTGTGGCTCGTCGTGCTCCATGCCCGGGAACCTCCTCATTGCCTCGGCATGTCGCCGCAACAGGTGGGGAGTGCCGAGGACCAGTTCGTGCAGCACCTGCCCCTTGTTCGCCACCTTCAGGCGCACCGTCTCGCCGCGCTCTATCTTGAGCACGGCAGGCGTGAACCGCATGTCGTCGGTCATGTCGATCTCGACGTTCCGTGTCGCGATTTCCGGATCTCCTGCGCGGCCGAAGGGTGTGTCGACGGGCCTTGCCGCGTCAGGGCGAGGGGACGTCGTGGCGTGATCCGAGCCACCGTGGGCAAGGACCACGGGTGCGGCCAGCGTGGCGGCGAGGGCGAGCAGTGCCAGTCCTTGTGTCTGCGGCTTCATGTCTTTCCGATGCAGCGTGAGGGCGGGCGTCTGCCCGCATTGGGGGCCGTGCCCACGGGCACGAGGGGATCTCCGGTCCGGTTCAAGGAAGGGTCGCCGGACAGCCGCTCAGGAGAGGAGGTCGCGCTTCTTCTGCTCGAACTCGCCCTTGTCGATTTCGCCGCGCGCGTAGCGCTTCTTGAGGACGTCCAGCGCGGATTCCTCCTGGGGCGGCGCCGATCTGCCGCCGTTCCTGAGCGATCGCGCCAGGACCGCGATGCCGAGCCCGATCAGCACGAGCCAAAGAAGGCCGTGCGCAATGCCCATGATTCCGTAGCCGATGCCCCAGCCGCCGTCGTACATTCCGCCCCACATGCTGGCTCTCCCTCGAGGGTCTTGGTGGAGCGGATCCTACGGGCTGCCTGCTGTCGGTCCCCTGACGTCCGGATTACCGATGCGTAATGAGGGGCGCGGCGTCGGAGCAGCGCCTGCCGACGAGGTCCGGCCTGCAGGATGAACCGAATCAGGCGGGCAGGGTGAAGCCGATCGTATTGCCCCCTGGCCCTGACCGTGCGAAGACCTCGCCACGGTGCATCTCGACGATCGCCTTCACGATCGCCAGGCCGAGACCGTGGCTCATGCCCAGGCGGCTGCGCGCGGCGTCGGCGCGATAGAAGCGGTCGAAGATCCGGGCGCGCACCGCTTCCGGGATCGGATCGCCCGGGTTGAACACCTCGACGATCCCGACCCCGTCCTCGAGCCGCAGGCGGATGACGATCACGTTTCCGGCGCGGGTCTGCTTGATCGCGTTCGACACCAGGTTCGAGAGCGCGCGCCGGATCAGGCCGGCGTTGCACCGCACCCGGGCCTCGCCCTCGATCGACACGTCCAGGCCGCTCTCGGACAGGAGCGCATCGTAGTAGTCGACGATCTTGCGCGCTTCCGCCCCGATCTCTACGTGCGCTGCGTCCGGGGCCTCGTCGCCCCGGTCCGCGCGCGCGAGAAACAGCATGTCATTGACCATGGTCTTGAGCTGTCCGAGCTCCTCGAGCTGGTCGGTCAGCGTCTCGCGCATCGTCTCCGGCGACCTCGCGTCGACGAGGGTGACCTCCGCGGCGTTGATCAGCGTGGCGAGCGGCGTTCGAAGCTCGTGCGCCACGTCTGCATTGAACGACTCCATCTTTCGATAGGCGGTTTCGACTCGATCCAGGGCTTCGTTGAATCCGCACGCAAGAGCTTCGAGTTCCGCGTCGACGTCCTGCGTGTCCAGGCGCAGCGAAAGTGACGCCGGGGCGATCCGGGCGGCCTGCTCGGAGAGCCGGCGCGCCGGAGCCAGGCCGCGGCCCGTGGCCCAGAATGCCAGCGCCGCGATGAGCACGACACCGCCCGCGCAGACGAGCCAGACCAGCAGGCGGTAGTTCTCCAGCAGGCGCAGGCGCGGATGGATCTCGATCGTGACGAGCATCCGGTCGAGCGGAAGCTTGCCGGCATGGCGCACCGTTCGCCGCACGCCCTCGAGCAGCACGCCCTCGTCCGTGACCAGCCTGAGGAATTCCCCGTCGCTCTCCAGTTCCGTAGGCAGGCTGCCCGGGCCCAGCACGATTTCGCCCTCACTGGACAGCAGCCAGACGCGCAGGGTGTCGTGGGCGATCAGCGCGTCACTGATGTGATGCCTGAGCGCGACGAGGTCACCGCTTTGCGCTGCTTCCTCGATGTAATGGCTGACCAGCATCTCCTTGCCATGCAGTTCGTCGCGGTCCGCGCGGGTGAGCTCCCCGGCCAGCGACAGGTAGAGGGTGCTGCCTGCGATGGCCAGAACCACGGCGCCGATGGCCCCAAGCGCAAGGGTCAGCCGCGCGCGGATCGAGCGCGCAAAGACGTTGCCGGTCCGCCAGGGGCTCACTGGCGCAGCTCCAGCACGTAGCCCATGCCGCGCACGGTATGCAGGAGCTTGACCGGGAAGGGATCGTCCAGCTTGGCGCGCAGCCTGCGGATCGCGACTTCGATGACGTTCGTGTCGCTGTCGAAGTTCATGTCCCACACCTGCTCTGCGAGCGTGGTCCGGGACAGGATCTGGCCCTGTCGGCGCAGCAGCAGGGTGAGCAAGGTGAATTCCTTGGCCGTCAGGTCCAGTCGCTGGCCACCGCGATGCGCCTTGCGGCTCGCCAGGTCGAGTTCCAGGTCGGCCAGGTGCAGGTGCAGCGGATCGCCCGCGCCGGCCGCACCGCCGCGGCGCAGCACGGCCTGGATCCGTGCGAGCAGTTCCGAGAACGCAAACGGCTTCACCAGGTAGTCGTCTGCGCCCGCCTGCAGGCCGCGCACCCGGTCTTCCACCTTGTCGCGCGCCGTCAGCATCAGAACCGGTGTGTTCTGGTGCCGGCGCAACTGGTCGAGGACCGAGAAACCGTCGATTCCTGGAATCATCACGTCCAGCAGGATCAGGTCGTACTCGCCCTCGAGGGCCATGTGCCGGCCGTCGATTCCGTTCGGCGCAACGTCGACCACGTAGCCATTCTCTGCCAAGCCCTTTTGCAGGTAGGCGGCCAGGCGGCGCTCGTCCTCGATGATCAGAATTCGCACGACTGCTCCGATGAAACAGGCGGGTGCGTTATACACCGGAGCTTCCCCGGCGGGCGAGTGCGGCAGTGCGAGGGGCGGCCTGATGCCGTTCAGATGACCGAAGCGTAATGCGGCGGTCAGGATCATGTTGCCTTCTGCGCGGACAATGCTTGAGAGATCGAGGGGCGTCCGTCGATGGCTGTCTGCCTGGGCGGATCCATATCGGCCCCGCGTTGACGCACCAGCGGAGAGACCGATGGAAGACCATCCGCATCACCATGGCGCAGGCCATGCGCCTCATCCGCCAGCCACCGCTGCGCCGGCCGCCGCGCATTCGCCTGGACCGGTCCTGGCGCCGTCAGGCGCTGCGACGATCTACACCTGCCCGATGCATCCGCAGATCCGGCAGGACCGGCCCGGCAACTGTCCGATCTGCGGCATGGCGCTCGAACCGCTGCTGCCTGGACTGGACGACGACGACAACCCGGAGTTGCGCGACTTCTCCAGGCGGTTCTGGTGGACGCTGCCGTTGACGGTGATCGTCACCGTGCTGGCCATGGCCGGGCATCGGTTCGGCGATTTCTCTGCGCAGGCGCGTTCCTGGGCGGAACTCGTCCTTTCGGCTCCGGTGGTGCTGTGGGCCGCCTGGCCGTTCTTCGAGCGGTGCGTGCAGTCGATCAGGAATCGCAGTCCGAACATGTGGACGCTGATCGGGATCGGGGTGGCTGCTGCGTTCGTCTACAGCGTGGCTGCGACGCTCGCACCGGGATGGTTCCCCGAGTCATTCCAGGCCCATGGAAGGGTTGCGGTCTACTTCGAGGCGGCGGTCGTAATCGTGTCCCTCACGCTGCTGGGCCAGATCCTGGAGCTGAAGGCGCGCGGCCAGACCTCGGCGGCGATCAAGGCGCTACTGGGCCTCGCGCCCAAGACCGCGAGGCGGATCGATCCCGATGGCGGGGAGGAGGACGTTCCGCTCTCACACGTCCATGTCGGCGACGTCCTGAGGGTCCGCCCCGGGGAGAAGGTGCCGGCCGACGGCGTTGTGCTCGATGGCGAGAGCGCAGTGGATGAAGCGATGCTCACCGGCGAACCGATCCCGGTGGGCAAGCGCAAGGGTGACAAGCTGATCGGCGCCACGCTGAACACGAGCGGCGCGCTCACGATGAGGGCGGAGCGGGTCGGTGCGGAATCCATGCTGTCGCAGATCGTCGGCATGGTCGCCCAGGCGCAGCGCTCGCGGGCGCCGATGCAGCGCATGGCGGACCAGGTCGCGGGCTGGTTCGTGCTGGCGGTCATCACGATCGCAGTGCTCACCTTTATCGTCTGGGGATTCGTGGGCCCCGAGCCTGCCTGGGTGTACGCGACGCTCAACGCGCTGGCCGTGCTGATCATCGCCTGCCCGTGCGCGCTCGGACTCGCCACGCCGATGTCCATCATGGTGGCGACCGGAAGAGCCGCGACGCAGGGAATCCTGTTCCGGGACGCCGCGGCGATCGAATCGCTCCGCAGGATCGACACGCTCGTGGTCGACAAGACCGGAACGCTGACCGAAGGGCGGCCGGCTTTCGACAGGGCGATTCCCGCGCCCGGCGGGACGGAGGACGAGGTCCTGCGAATTGCCGCAAGCCTCGACCAGGGGTCCGAGCATCCGCTCGCCCAGGCAATCGTCGCCGAGGCTCGCCGGCGCGGCATCCCGCTGCATGCGCCGGAGGACTTCGAGTCGGCCAGCGGAATCGGCGTGCGCGGCAAGGTGGAGGGGCGTCTCGTGGCGCTGGGCAATACCGCGCTGATGGATGACGAGCGCGTTGCCTGGCAGTCGATGTCCGCAGATGCCGAGGCCCTGCGCGAGCAGGGCGCGAGCGTGATGTACCTGGCGGTCGACGGCGAGCTCGCCGGGCTGCTGTCGGTAGCCGATCCCATCAAGGACACCACAGCCGAAGCGCTTCGGCTTCTGCACGCTGCAGGTCTGCGGATCGTGATGGCAACCGGGGACGGCTGGACTACGGCGCGTGCCGTTGCCGCCCGGCTAGGCATCGACGAAGTGCTCGGTGAAGTGCGGCCAGCCGACAAGGTGGCGCTGGTCGAGCGGCTCCAGGCCGAGGGAAGGCGCGTCGCGATGGCCGGCGACGGGATCAACGATGCGCCGGCACTGGCGCGCGCGGACGTCGGCATTGCGATGGGAACCGGCACCGACGTGGCGATGAACGCCGGCCACGTCACGCTGGTAAAGGGGGACCTCCGGTCGATCGCTCAGGCGCGCATCGTCTCCGAGCAGACCGTGCGCAACATGCGGCAGAACCTGCTCTTCGCGCTCGTCTACAACGCGCTCGGAGTGCCGATCGCTGCCGGGGTGCTCTATCCGGTGTTCGGCTGGCTGCTGTCACCGCTGATCGCGGCGCTGGCGATGAGCTTCAGCTCCGTCTCGGTCGTGGCCAACGCATTGCGAATGGGGCGTGCTTCCCGCTGAGGCGCAGGTGCCACCCGTGTCCAGCGGTTCTCAGGGCGTCGCGCCGCGCGCCACCGGCCGCGCCGGGTCGGCGCACCACTCGCTCCACGAACCGGGGTAGAGCGCTCCGCCGGGCAGCCCCGCGAGTTCCATCGCCAGCAGGTTGTGGCAGGCGGTCACCCCCGAGCCGCAATGATGGATCAGCGACTCCGGCGCGCGGCCCGCCAGCAGCGACTCGAATTCCTGCCGCAGCACCGGCGCCGGCTTGAAGCGGCCGTCCGGGCGGAGGTTCTGCTGGAAGGGGCGGTTGATTGCGCCCGGGATGTGCCCGGCGACCGGGTCCAGCGGTTCGATCTCGCCGCGGTAGCGCTCGGGCGCGCGCGCATCGACCACCATCCGGTCCCCGCCGCCGAGATTCGCCAGTACCGCGGCCGCATCCACCTCGGCCACCAGCGAGGGGCCGGCGGCGAAGCTGCCCTGGCGCTGCGACGCCGGTTCGGTGCTCACCGGGAAGCCGGCGCGCGTCCAGGCCTCGAGGCCGCCGTCGAGCACCGCCACCTTGCGGTGGCCCAGCCAGCGGGCCAGCCACCAGATGCGCACCGCGAACATCCCGCCCTGGCCGTCGTAGGCGACCAGCTGCCGGTCGGCGTCCAGCCCCGCGGCGCGCAGCTTCGCGGCCAGGGTCTCGCGGTCCGGCAGCGGATGGCGGCCGTTGGTGCCGGTCTTCGGGCCGGCCAGGTCGATGTCCTGGTGCAGGAAGCTCGCGCCGGGGATGTGGCCGGCGGCATAGGCGGCGGGTCCGACCGCGGGGTCGAGCAGGTCGTGGCGGGTGTCGATCACCGTGCAGCGGTCGATCGTTTCGGCGAGCTCGTCGGCGGAGATCAGGGTGGTCCAGGTCATGGGGTTCCCACGAAGGAGGTCGGAGGGTTCGAACGGAGGAGGGCGTGTTCGCGCCCGGGGGCGTGCGCCGTCCTCCGCGGGCAGGTCAGGCCGGCGCCGGGCGCTCGCGCGTCGCGACGGCTGCCGAGCCCGCCGACGAGATCCGGGTGGCGACCGCACCGCTGACCACGATCAGCAGGATGCCGGCGAACTCGATCCACTCGAAGCGGTCGTCGAAGACCATCCAGCCGATCACGGTGGCGAAGATCACGCCCAGGTACTGCAGGTTGGCGGTCAGCAGCGTGCGGCCCCTGCCGAAGGCGCGGGTCATCATCATCTGGCCGGCCGACGCGAGCGCGCCGATCAGCAGCAGCGGTCCGACGTTGCGCCACTCCAGCGGATGCCAGCCGGTGGTCACCGTGGCTGCGATCGCGCCGAACACGATGTTGGTCACCGCGAACCAGAAGACCACGACCCAGTCGGGCTCGCCGAGCCGGCTCAGGGTGCGCACCTGCAGGTAGACCACCGCGGCCAGCATCCCGGAGAACAGCCCGACCATCAGCACCCCCGCCTGGTCGTGCTCGATCGCCGGCCGCAGGATCATCAGCACGCCCACGAAGCTGGCGCCGATCGCCAGGTAGAGCCAGCCGCGCATCGGCGCCGTGCGGCCGTGCCACCAGCTCGCCGCCGCCACCGCGATCGCGATGAACAGGGGCGAGGTGTAGTTCAGGGTCACCGAGGTGGCCAGCGGCAGCACCGAGAACGTGCTGAACCAGCAGGTCATCGCGGTGGTGCCGATCAGCGAACGGGTGGCGTGCAGCCCGGGCCGCGAGGTGCGAACGCTGCGCCCGCTGGCGAAGATCCAGGCGCCCATCAGCAGCGCGGACACGAGTCCGCGGAAGAACACGATCTCGAAGGCGGAATGCCAGGCGGAGACATGCTTGATCACCGCACCCATCACCGAGAACGCCAGTGCGGCGCCGACCATCCACAACGACTGCAATCAGTGTCTCCAGCGGAAGCGATTCATCCCGGAAGCCGGTCGCCCGGCGCGTCGAAGTCCATCCGGCGACGGTAGAACTCGTGGAAGTGCTGCATGCCGTCTTCCATCGGGCTCTGGTAGGGGCCCACTTCCGACACCCCGCGCTCGAGCAGCACGCGGCGTCCGGCGTCCATGCGCAGCGCGATCTCGTCGTCCTCGATGCAGGTTTCCATGTAGGCGGCCCGCTCGGCCTCGACGAACTCGCGCTCGAACAGCGCGATCTCCTCGGGGTAGTAGAACTCGACGATGTTGGTGGTGTGCTGCGGGCCGCGCGGCACCAGCGTGGAGACCACCAGCACGTGCGGATACCACTCCACCATGACGTTGGGGAAGTAGGTCAGCCAGATGGCGCCGTGCTCGGGCACCCTGCCGTCGCCATAGCGAAGCACCTGCTCGTGCCAGCGCCGGTAGGCGGGCGAGCCGGGGCGGCGAAGCCCCTGGTGGATGCCCACCGTCTGCACCGAGAACCAGTCGCCGAAGTTCCAGCGCAGGTCGCTGCAGGAGACGAAGTGGCCCAGCCCCGGATGGAAGGGCTCGACGTGGTAGTCCTCGAGGTAGACCTCGATGAAGGTCTTCCAGTTGTACTGGCACTCGTGGACCTCGACGTGGTCGAGCAGGTAGCCGCTGAAGTCGATCTCGCGCTCCAGGCCGACGCCGGCCAGGTCGGCTGCCACGTCGCGGCGGCCTTCGAACAGCAGTCCGCGCCAGTTCTGCAGCGGGGTGCTGTCCAGCTTCACGCAGGGCTGCTCGTCGAAATGCGGAGCGCCGAGCAGCTCGCCCTTGAGGTCGTAGGTCCAGCGGTGGACCGGGCAGACGATGTTCTGAGCATTGCCGCGGCCGTTGAGCATGATGGCCTGCCGGTGGCGGCAGACGTTGGACAGCAGCTCCAGCCCGCCATCGGCGGCGCGCACGAGGACGCGCCCCTCCCGCTCGGCGGGCAGGGCGTAGTAGTCTCCGGCCTCGGGCACCATCACCTGGTGGCCGACGTAGCCGGGGCCATTCCTGAACAGCACATCGAGTTCGCGCCGGAACAGCGCGTCGTCGAAGTAGACGGAGACGGGAAGCTGCGCGCGCGAACGCGCCAGAAGTTCACGCCGACCCAGATCCGACATCCCAAACCTCCCGGGCAAGCAAGCCGAAAAGCCGAACCAAGTCTGCTGGCGGCCGTTCCCGCTGCGGGCAGGACCGGCCGGCCGATCGACAAAGGGGCGAAGGATACCCCAATCCGCGCCCCTGGGCATTGATCGGCCGCACCCCGGAACCGGGGGGCGGCAGCGCTTCGCGGCGCGGCCGGTGGGCGGGGCTTTTCGGCTGTAAAATCAGAACGTTGCCGCGCTTGGTCGCGGCTTGGCACGGAAGCCCTACATGGTCAGGAAAGCAGGCGGCGCGCCGGGCGGGGAGGCGCAGCCGTCTCCCTCGCCTTCCTTCGAGGAGGCCATCGGTGAGCTCGAGCGGCTGGTCGAGCGCATGGAGAGCGGTGCGCTGTCGCTGGAGGATTCGCTGGCCGCCTACCGGCGGGGCGCCGAGCTGGCCGCCTTCTGCCGGAAGTCGCTCGCCGGCGTCCAGCAGCAGGTGAAGGTGCTGGAGGGCGAACTGCTGCGCCCCTTCGAGGGCGGCGCGTCCGCCGATGCAGATGAACTCTGAGGCTGCAGCGCGCGCCGCTCCGCCGGCCCCCGCGGATCCCGCCCTTTCCTTCGAGCGCTGGTGCGCGCAGCAGGCGCAGCGCGCCGAGGCGGCGCTCGAGCGCGTGCTGCCGCCCGCCGGCACGCCGCCCGACCGCCTCCACGAGGCGATGCGCTACGCGGTCCTGGGCGGCGGCAAGCGGGTGCGTCCGCTGCTCGTCTACGCGGCCGGCGAGGCCTCGGGCGCGCCTTCGGAAGCCCTGGACGCTGCGGCTGCGGCCGTCGAACTGATCCACGCCTATTCGCTGGTGCATGACGACATGCCCTGCATGGACGACGATGCGCTGCGCAGGGGCAAGCCCACGGTTCACGTCGCCTATGGCGAGGCGACGGCGATGCTGGTCGGCGATGCGCTGCAGGCGCTGGCCTTCGAGGCGGCCTGCGCGGCGCTCGAGGCCGGTGCGCCGGCGGACGGCGTGGTGCGCATGAACGCCGAGCTGGCGCGCGCAGCCGGCTCGCTCGGGATGGCCGGCGGCCAGGCGATCGACCTCGACTCCGTGGGGCGCCGGCTGGACCTGCCGGCGCTCGAGGACATGCACCGGCGCAAGACCGGCGCGATGCTGCGGGTTTCGGTCCGGCTGGGGGCGCTGTGCGGAGCGCCGGCCGCTCCGGAGCGCCTCGAGGCGCTCACCCGCTACGGCGAGGCCATCGGCCTGGCCTTCCAGGTCGTGGACGACATCCTGGACGTCGAGGGCGACGCTGCCACGCTGGGCAAGACTGCCGGCAAGGACAGCGCCAACGACAAGCCCACCTACGTCTCGCTGCTCGGGGTCGCCGAGTCGCGGCGCATGGCGGACGCGCTCCTCGAGCAGGCCCGCGCGGCCCTCGCACCAATCGGGCCGGGCGCGCGCCGGCTGCGCGAGCTCGCCGAGCTCATCGTCCTGCGGAGCTCCTGACATGCCGGCCGGCACCCTGCTCGATCGCATCGACGACCCCTCCGCGCTGCGCGCGCTCGACCGCTCCCAGCTCGGCCAGGTCGCCGCGGAGCTGCGCGCCTTCGTGCTGGATTCGGTCTCCCGCACTGGCGGCCACCTGTCGTCCAACCTGGGTACGGTGGAGCTCGCCATCGCGCTGCACTACGTCTTCGACACGCCGCGCGACCGTCTCGTCTGGGACGTGGGGCACCAGAGCTATCCGCACAAGATCCTCACCGGCCGGCGCGAGCGCATGGCGAGCCTGCGCCAGTTCGGCGGCATCTCCGGCTTCCCGAAACGCAGCGAGTCCGAGTACGACCCGTTCGGCACCGCTCATTCCTCCACCTCGATCTCGGCCGCGCTCGGCATGGCGGTCGCTTCGCGCAACAAGGGCGAGAACCAGGGACCCGGGCGGCGCAGGCACGTCGCGGTGATCGGCGACGGGGCGCTCACCGCGGGAATGGCCTTCGAGGCGATGAACAGCGCCGGGGTCACGCCCGACATCGACCTGCTGGTGGTGCTCAACGACAACGACATGTCGATCTCGCCGCCGGTCGGCGCGCTCAACGGCCACCTGGCGCGGCTGATGTCCGGCCAGTTCTACGCCAAGGCGCGCGACGTGGGCCGGGCCGTGCTCTCGCACGTTCCGCCCGTCTTCGAGCTGGCGCGGCGGCTGGAGGAGCACGCCAAGGGCATGGTGGTGCCGGCGGGAACGCTGTTCGAGGAGTTCGGCTTCAACTACGTCGGCCCGATCGACGGGCACGACCTCGACGCGCTGATCCCCACGCTGCAGAACCTGCGCGAGCTGCGCGGCCCGCAGTTCCTGCACATCGTCACCCGCAAGGGCCGGGGCTACAAGCTGGCCGAGGCCGACCCGGTGCTCTATCACGGCCCGGGCCGCTTCGACCCCGCCGAGGGGATCCGCAAGCCTGCGGCGCCTGCCCGGCCCACCTACACGCAGGTGTTCGGCGACTGGATCTGCGACATGGCGGCGCTCGACGACCGCCTGGTCGGCATCACGCCCGCGATGCGCGAGGGCTCGGGGCTGGTCGAGTTCGAGCGGCGGTTTCCGCAGCGCTATTTCGACGTGGGCATCGCCGAGCAGCATGCGGTCACCTTCGCCGCCGGGATCGCCTGCGAGGGCCTCAAACCCGTGGTGGCCATCTACTCCACCTTCCTGCAGCGGGGCTACGACCAGCTGATCCACGACGTCGCCCTGCAGAACCTGCCGGTGATGTTCGCGCTGGATCGCGCCGGGCTGGTGGGCGCCGACGGCGCCACGCACGCAGGGATGTTCGACTACGCCTTCCTGCGCTGCGTTCCGAACATGGTGGTGCTGGCGCCCTCGGACGAGAACGAGTGCCGGCAGATGCTCTACACCGCCTTCATGCATGCCGGGCCCAGCGCGGTGCGCTATCCGCGCGGCGCCGGCGTGGGCGTAGTAGTGCAGCGCGAGTTCACCGCGATCCCGCTGGGCAGGGCCGAGGTCCGGCGCAGTGGCCGCAAGATCGCGATCCTGGCGTTCGGCACGATGCTCGCGCCAGCGCTCGCCGCGGGCGAGGCGCTCGACGCCACCGTCGTCAACATGCGCTGGGTCAAGCCGGTCGATCGCGCGCTGGTCGCGGAACTGGCCGCGGACCACGAGGCCTTCGTCACCGTCGAGGAACACGTCGTGATGGGCGGAGCAGGCAGCGCGGTCGCCGAGGCCATGGCCGCCGACGGCATCGTGCGTCCGCTGCTGCAGCTGGGCCTGTCCGACCGCTTCATCGACCACGGCGAGCAGTCGCAGCTGCTGCGGCTCGAGGGCCTGGACGCGGAGGGAATCGAGCGGAGCATCCGCGAGCGCTTCGGCGCGCTCGCTGCCGTTGCGGGGCCGCGGCTGGTGTCCGGCGGGGCGGGGGACCGCGCCGCCTGATGTCCTGCGGCGGCGCGCCGCGGCCGGAATTCGACACGGCCGCAGCCTGTCGCGGCGCCTTGGCTTCTCCCCGGGCAGGCACACTTGGCGGCTTCGACCCATCGAAGCGCCAGAGCGCAGAAAGGAGTGTCATGGAAGGTCCCGTCCGCAAGATTCCGCTGGTCGAGCTCAAGAAGCAGATCGGCAGCGAGGTCGGCAGCTCCGAATGGATGCCGATCACCCAGCAGATGATCGACACCTTCGCCGACCTCACCGGCGACCACTACTTCATCCACGTGAACCCGGCCCGCGCCGCGGCCGAGACGCCCTTCGGCGGCTCGATCTCGCACGGCTTCCTCACGCTGTCGATGCTCGCGCAGATGGCCTACCAGGCCTGCCCGTCCATCCAGGAGACTAAGACCGGCGTCAACTACGGCTTCAACAAGGTGCGCTTCATCTCGCCGGTGCTCGCCGGCAAGCGGGTGCGCGGGCGTTTCCGCCTGAAGGACCTGAACACGGATACGCCGGGGCGCTGGACCAGCACTTACGAGGTGACGGTGGAGATCGAGGGGGCGGACAAGCCGGCGCTGGTGGCGGAGTGGCTGGGGGCCGGGTTGATGTGACGCTTTCGGCCTCGGCCTCGGCTTCGGCTTCGGCTTCGGCGTTGGCGCGGCAGGCGCCCCTTCAGCGGCGGATGGCTGTGGCGGTCGGCCCTGCGGGCCGACTTCCCTGCGCTGCTCGCCTTGGGCTGGCGCGGCGGAACTCCCTGCGCGCCCGTTGGGCGCTCCGGTCGGACAGCCGCCGCGAGTTTGATGAACGAGGCGCGCTGAAGCGCGCCCAGCCCAAGGCTGCGCTGCTCGGCGCCGCAGACATCCGCCGCTGAAGGGGCGCCCGCCGCGCTTCGGTACAGCGTGCCGGTCGGGGCGGAGACGAGGCGCGGCGCCTAGGCGGTGATCGGCGCAGGTCGGTATTCCTCGCGCCGGCGACTCAGCGACTCAGGGATCCGGCGATTGGGCGATCCGGCGATCCGGCGATCCGGCGATCACAGGCCTGTCTTCCTCCGCAGTCCACCCACGTTCCCGGCGAAGGTGCGATGGGCGGCGTCCTGGCACGGGCGTGTGCGCAGCCGAGGAGCGCAGGGTTGCCGGCCTGCGCGCACAGCGCGCCTCGTTTTTTCTGACTCGCGGCGCCTGTCCGACCGGAGCGCCCGAAAGGGCGCGCAGGGAGTTGCGCCGCGCAGGCCGGCAACCCGAGCACCGCAGGGAACCCCTGCGCAGCAGGGGCCAGCACCCGCCCGCGCCAGGACGCCGCCCATCGCGCCTTCGCCCGCTCGGAACAGGGGCGCCCTCAATCCCGGAAGTTCTGGAACCCCAGCGGCACGTCCGTGATGTCCTTCTTCAGCAGCGCGATCACCGACTGCAGGTCGTCGCGCTTGGCGCCCTGCACCCGCACCGTGTCGCCCTGGATGCTCGCCTGCACCTTGATCTTGCTGTCCTTCACCAGCCGCACGATCTTCTTGGCGAGGTCGCCCGAGACGCCGTGGCGCACGGTGATCGCCTGCTTCATCTTGTCGCCGCCGATCTTCTGGGGGTCGCCGTAGTCGAGGAAGCGCACGTCGACCCCGCGCTTGGCGAACTTGTTGATCAGCACGTCGCGCACCTGCGCGAGCTTGAAGTCATCGTCGGCGTAGGCGGTGAGCTCGCGCTCCTTCTGCTCGATGCGGGCGTCGGAGCCCTTGAAGTCGAAGCGGTTGGCGATTTCCTTGTTGGCCTGGTCGAGCGCGTTGCGCACCTCGACGAGGTCGGCTTCGGAAACGACGTCGAATGTCGGCATGGGGTTCTCCGGAGAATGCGCGGGCGGCCAGGCTGGCCGTCCCGGGGTGGACCCCCGATTCTACCGAGGCGCGGCTGGCTGCCCGCTGCGCAGCGCACGGATCCGGTCGAGTTCGGCGCGCGCCTGTTCGCTCCACTGCCCGCCGGCGTCGACCGCATTGCGGGCTGCCTGCTCGGCCTCGTCGAGCCGGCCCAGTTCGCGCAGTACGACGGCGAGGTTGTGCCAGGCCGCGCCGTCGCCGTGCCGGGCCGCTGCGGCGCGGAAGGCGTCCGCCGCTGCGGCGCGATCGCCAGCCGCATAGGCGGCATTGCCCAGCCCGATCGCAAGCACGCGGCTCTCGGGCCAGCGGGCCGCGGCAGCCGCGTAGGCGCGGCGGGCGTCGCCGGGCGGCGCGGCGCGTTCGTAGGCCACCAGCGCCGCGGTCAGCTCGGCCTCGGTGGCGGTGGCAGGCAGCGCGCCCGGTGCCAGCGCGACGAAGGCCCAATGGCTGCCGCGCGCCCAGGTGTGCTCGAAGGTGGACAGGGCCAGCCGCTGGCGGCGCATCGGGCCTGAGCGCAGCAGCAGTTCCTCGCGGTCCAGGTCGTAGCCGATTGCCACCGCGTAGTGCCAGACCGGATCGATCGGCAGCGACAGGTTCTGCAGCACGATCACCGGATGTCCGGCCGCGAGCTCCCTCAGCAGCGCGTCCAGGCGCCCGGGAATCCGCACCGCCACCGCGCCGCGGCTGCGCGCCGCCGCGATCATCTCGATCTGCAGGCTTCCCTGGCGGCCCGGGACGAAAATTCGGCCGATCAGGTCCTCGGGGCGGGTCTCGATGCCCGCTGCGCCGAGCGCCATCGAAAGCGAGGCCGGGCCGCACTGGTAGTCGGCCTGCTCGAAGAAGGGGGTCTCGGCGATTTCTGCGCGCCGCGCCAGGTCCGGCGGCGGCGCCTCGAGCAGCGCGCGGGTCTGGGTGGCGCACCCGGACAGGAGCACGGCGACCAGCAGCATTGCCAGCACCAGCGCGCCCGCGCCGGGGCGCCGCGCCGAAGCGAAGGGGCGGGCGCGAAAATCGCGCCCGCTTGCCGGTCGCACGAAGATCAGCGTACCGATCGGGTGAACGGATAGACCTTGGTCAGCCCGAGGATGTCGGTGACCAGCAGCAGCACGAAGATGAACACGATCGCGCCGACGATGCCGCCGGCCGGGGCGCTGTCGAGGGAACTGGCCAGGCGCGCGGCCTCCTCGTCGGTGAGCGATCCGACGCGCTCGGCGGCATGCTGCGGGTCGACCCCGAACTTCTGCAACTGCTCGCGGACGTCCGCACGTGCCAGCGCGGCGTCGATCCGCGCGCGATCGTCGATGCGGCCTGCCGTGGCCTGGGCCACCTGCTCGGTGCCGATCAGCGTTGCCTGGGCCGTCTGCACGAACCCGGTGTAGGCCACCGATGCCACCAGCAGGCTGGCGACGCCCCGTTTCAGGATTCTCATGTCGTTCTCCTCCGTTCCCGGCGGCCGGGTGGCCACCCTGACCGATTGTATCGACCTGTCGTGCCGCCGGAGGCATGGCCTGCCGTTCGATTCCTTTGCCGTGTGTCGAAGGAGCGACGCGCCGCGGGCGCTCGCGTAGGATCACCGCTCCGGCGCGCGATCCGCGCCGTAGGGCGCTCGCCCGCGGTGCGGCGGGCGCGCATCCTCCACCGATCGGGCGCTGGCCGCCCCGCCGCGCAGCAGCATGACCGACACCATCCCCGACACCATTCATCCGCCGCCGGCAGCGCCGGCCCGCATCCACGTCCTGCCCGGCGGGCGGGCGCTCCTGGGCAGCGGCTACGGGCTGCGGCAGAGGGTCATGCTGGTTGACCTGCGCGTGGAACTTCCCGCCGGCTGCGACCTGCGGGAACTCGACGAGACGATGCGCTCCCGGGTCGGGGAGCCGCTGCCTGAGGCGCTGGCTGCCGCGTCCGAGGGTGGAGCCGCGGCGCTGGTGCGGCGCGCCCTGCACTGGGCTTCGGCGGTGCAGCGCAGCCGCAAGCTGCCGGTCTTCGGCGATGGCGTGGCCTGGGCGCTCCGCGACCTGTCCGAAAGGGGGCCGGCGGGCCAGCCCTTTCGGGCCGCGATCCCCTGCGCGCACCCCGACGCCGCCGCCGCTGCCCTGTCGTGGGCGGCCCGCAGGATCGCCGGCCTGACGGCGGGGAAGGACGACGGCTCCGACCCGGACTTCGAGGCACTGCAGGCGCTGCTCGCCCGGCACGGCGTGGGCGGCGTGAACATGTACCGTTTCCTCGCGGCCGCCCATCGGCTGGACATTCCCTGGCAGCCCTTCGTGGGCGGGGCCTACGTCTTCGGCAGCGGCCGTCATGCGCGCTGGCTCAGCAGCACTTTCACCGACCGGACCTCGGCGATCGGTGCGAACCTGGCCCGCGACAAGGCGCAGGCGGCGGCGGTCCTGCGCCGCCAGGGCCTGCCGGGCCCGAGGCACAGACTGGCCCGAAGCGCTGCCGAGGCCGTCGCGGCGGCGGCGCAGCTGGGCTATCCGGTGGTGGTCAAGCCGGCCGACCGCGACCAGGGGATCGGCGTTGCGGCCGGCCTGCGCACGCCGGGCGCGGTGGAGGCCGCGTTCGCCGAAGCGGCGGGCCATTCGAACCGGATCCTCGTCGAGAAACACTTCGAGGGACGCGACTACCGGCTCACCGTCTTCGAGGGCCGCGTGATCAAGATCGCGGGCAGGGTGGCTGGGGGGGTGGTCGGAGACGGACTGAGCACCGTCGCCGAGCTCGTCGCAGCAAGCCAGGGCAGCGAGGTGATGCAGCGGCGCGCCCGCGAGCGCGGCAGGCAGCTGCTCGAGCTCGACCGAGAGGCCCTTGAACTTCTGGCCGAAGAGGGCCGTTCCGCGGCGAGCATTCCGGCGCCGGGCGAGTACCTGCGCCTGCGCCGCCGCTCCAACATCTCGGCGGGCGGGCAGAGCGTGCCGGTTGCGCTCGGGCAGGCCCATCCCGACAACCTGCGGCTGGCGGTCCGCTGCGCGGCTGCCCTCGGGCTCGATCTGGCAGGCATCGACCTGATCGTCGAGGACATCGGACAGTCGTGGCTGCAGACCGGCGCCCTGGTCTGCGAGGTGAACGCGCAGCCGCAGATCGGCCTCGGCGCGACGCCGCAGGTCTACGAAGAGATCCTGGCGGCGATGGTGCGCGGCCGCGGCCGCATCCCCGTCTTGCTGGTGGTCGGCGAGGCGCCGGACGCCGAGGAGGCTCTGCGGGCGCTGGCCGCGCGGATGTCAGGGCAGGACGGCCCGAACCTGGTGTGCGCCTCTCGCGCCGGCCTGCGTGCCGGGGGGCAGGCGCTATCCGCGGCGTTCGATGGAGGCTTCGGCGCCGGACGCGCGGCGCTTTCCGACCGGGAGGCGGACGCCGTGGCGATGGCGATGACGCCCGAGGAGCTGCTGCGCTCCGGGCTGCCGTCGGACCGCTTCGAGCTGCTGGTGCTCGCGCCCGCGAAGCCGGGGCCGCAGTGGATGCCGCAGCCGATGGGTGCGTTCTGGCGGATGGTCCTGCCGCATGTGCGCAGCACGGTGATCCTGCGGACTGGCGGCGGCTGGGCCGCGCACGAGCCGGTCGCTGCGGGCGGGCCGCGCTGGTTCCGCTCGGTGCGGCCCGGGGCGTGCGTCGACGAAGCCTGCCGCCTGCTGTCCGAGGCCGGCGCCTGGTGACCGGTCTCGGCCGGGCGAACAGCCCCGGACAGGAGGCTCCCGGGCCTCAGCGCGCCGCCGTGCCCTTGCGCAGGAACTCCTGGTAGCGCTGGCGCCAGACGCGGGCGGGGTCGCCGCTTCCATAGCCCGCTTCGACCGGGACGAGCGGGCCCGGAAAGGGCGGTGCGCCGGCCGATGCCAGCGCCGGCACGTGCATGCGGCCGGCGAGCAGCGCCTGCCCCTCGTCCTGGAGAAAGCGAACGAAACGGACGGCGGCCGCGGCCCTGCGCGTTCCCGCGGCCACCGCCACCGCAGCGGAGTTCGCCAGCGTCGGCGCCAGCAGCCGGTGCCTCACCGGCGTGCCGGTGCGCTCGAGCTGCGACGCCCGGTAGCTGTAGACATGCAGCGACAGCGGAATCTCGCCAGCGGCCAGCAGGTTCGCGATCAGGCTGTGTCCCTTGCGCACCAGGATGCCCTGCGCCGCGATCGCGTCGAAGAGGCGCGCCGCACGCAGCTCGCCCAGCGCGCCATGCATCGCGGCGAACCAGGCGTGGTTGTCCGACTCGAAGGCGATGCGCCGCGCCCACCGCGGCTGCGCCAGATCCTCGTAGCTGCCGGGGACCTCCTCCTCGCGAACCAGCCCGGTGTTCCAGGCGCAGCAGAACACCGACATCCTCGTGCCGGTCCAGGCGCCGTGCGCCGGCGTGACGCCCGCGCGAAGCGCTTCGCCAAGCAGCGGCGCCAGCGGCTGGAAGGCCGCGGCCGCGCGCATCGGCTCGAGGGACTGGGCGTTCGTCTCGACCACGTCGAAGGCCTGGCGGCCCGCGCGAGTCTCGGCGATCACCCGCTGCGCGACCTGTTCGGAGCCGCTGCGCCAGGCCTTCACCCGGATGCCGGTGGCGGCGCCGAAGGCCTCGATGACGGCCTCGACGTCGCGCGTCGGCATCGACGTGTACAGCGAAAGCTCGTCCGGCTCGCCGCCGGCTGCGTGCGCGGTGAAAGGCAGCGCGGAGAGCGGCAGCGCGATCGAGGCGCGAAGGACATGTCGTCGGGTCGGGGCCATCGGGGAACTCCGCGGGAACGGGCGCTTCAGGATCCTCAAGGGGTCCTCACGCAGCCTCGGGAAAGCGCAGGCAGAGCGCCGGGGGCAGCTCCAGCCAGACGGGCGCCCCATCCGCAAGACGGGCGTCCGGGCCCTGGCGGGCAATGATGGGCACGTCGCCGACCAGGGCGTGGATCTCCACGCGGTCGCCCAGGTAGGCCGTCGCGCGGACCCGGCCCTGGAAGACGTTCGGCGTTCCCGGCGGCGGCGGGCCGGCGTGCGCGCGCACCGACTCCGGACGGATGCCGACGCTCGGCGCGCGGCCGTGCGCATCGGCAGCCGGCAGCAGCAGGGGGCCGAGCCGGCTGCGGTAGGCGAGCAGTCCGGCCGGTCCGGCGGCATGCGCCTGCAGCCCGGCGGCTTCCGCCAGCGGTCCTGCGATGTCCTCCAGCAGGTTGACCTGGCCGACGAAGCCTGCAACGAAGGCGTTGACGGGACGCTGGTATACCTCCTCCGGGCTGCCCTGCTGCTGCAGCCTGCCCTCGCGCATCACGGCGATCTCGTCGGAGAGCGCGAGCGCCTCCGCGTGGTCGTGCGTGACCAGCACCATCGTGATGCCGGTTTCGCGCTGCAGCTCGCGCAGCTCGTCGGCCATCGCGGTGCGAAGGCCGGGTTCGACGTTGGACAGGGGTTCGTCCAGCAGCAGCAGCCGGGGCCTGTGCACCAGCGCGCGCGCCAGCGCGAGCCGCTGCTGCTGGCCGCCCGAGAGTTCGGTGGCCGGCCGCCCGGCGAACTCGGCCAGGCCGAGCCGGCGCAGCACGTCCAGCGCCTGGCTGCGCTCCAGTGCGCGTCCGGCCCGAGGCCGGCGCACGGTGAGCGGGAAGGCCGCGTTCTCGAGCACGGTCATGTGCGGCCAGATCGCGTACGACTGGAACATGAAGCCGATGTCGCGCCGCGCAGCCGGCAGGTCGACCCGGGCGGCGGGATCGAACCATGCGCGGTCGCCGAAGCGGATGCGGCCCGACTGCGGGCGCAGCAGGCCTGCGATCGCGCGCAGCGTGGTCGACTTGCCGCAGCCGCTGGGGCCGAGCAGCGCGAGCACCCGTCCCTCGGGGGCGGCCAGGCTGAGCCTGTCCACGGCCGGCCGGGCCGGACCGGCGGCCTCCGGATACGAAACGCTCAGGTCCTCTACGTGCAGCATCGGTCTGGATCGGAGCCCGCGGCGGGGATGGAACGGGAAGCGGGCCGGCCGGGTCAGCGGCCGGGCCGGCGGCTGGCCAGCCGGTTGGCCAGCAGGGCGATCGACAGCAGGAAGGCCGCGAGGAGCACGCTCAGCGCCGACAGTTCGGTGAGCTGGCCGTTCTCCCAGTACTGCCAGAAGACCACGGTGACGACCTCGTTGCCCGGAGTGTAAAGCAGCAGCGCGCTCGAGAGCTCCCGGATGGCGACGATGGCGACGAACATCCAGCCCGCCAGCAGGCCCGGGACCAGCAGCGGCAGCGTCACCCGGCGCAGCGTCTGCCAGCTGCCGGCGCCGCTGCAGTGCGCGGCCTGCTCGAGCTCGCGCGGAACCTGGCCGAGGGCCGCGCGTCCATAGCGCAGCCCGTAGGGCAGGAAGCGCGTCAGGTAGGCCAGCAGCAGGATCGTGCCGGTGCCGTGCAGGCCGGTGTCCAGCATGGTGTGGAAGACCAGGATCGCGATGCCCAGCACCACCCCGGGCAGCGCGAGCACCGAGTTGATCGCCGGTTCCAGCGCCTGCCTGCCGGCGACCGCGGTGCGGTCCATCAGCCAGGCGGCGGCCAGCCCGGCGGCCATGATCAGCGTGGCTGCCGCCGCCGCGAGCCGCGCGGTGTTCCAGGCGGCCTCGGCGACCTGCCCGGAGGACAGGACCTCCCGGAAGCCCGAGAGCGTCAGCCGCTGCAGGGCCTGTGCGCCCGGCACGGCGTAGTAGGGCTGCACCGATGACCAGAGCACCGCCAGCAGGGGCAGCAGCGCGACCAGCACCGACAGCGAGAGCGCAAGCGCGCCCAGCGGCAGCCGCGCGCGGCCGAGTTCCAGCCGCTGGCCCGGGTCGCCGCCGAAGGCCTGCGCCGCGAGAGGCAGGCGGGCGCGCACCAGCCGCTCGTGGATCGCGATCGCCAGCACGGTGAGCACGAGCAGGGCGACCGCGTAGGCCGCCGCCGGACCGGTCTCGCCAGGGTGGTCGCGCAGCGCCTGGAAGATCCGCGACGAGATCACGTCGATGCCGGCCGGCAGGCCTAGCATCGCAGGAACCTCGAAGGTGCCCACGGCCCGGATGAAGACCAGCAGGAAGGCGGAGCCGAGCACGGGCGCCAGCATCGGGAGCGTGATCCGGGTGGCGGTCTGCCAGAGGCTCGCTCCCGAGACCTGGGCGGCGAGCTCCCGCTCGGGGTCCAGCGAGCGCAGCATCGCCGCCGCCAGCAGGAACACCATCGGCGTGGCGTGCAGGCCCTCGACCCAGGCCATTCCGGCGTGGCCGTAGACGTTGAAGGGCGGGGCGGCGAAGGGGAGGTTCAGCACGCCGATGCGCGGGCTGGCGAGCAGCACCCAGGCATAGGAATAGAGCGCGCCGGGCACGAAGAGCGGGGCGAGCATCGCCAGCGCGAGCAGCCTGCGCCCGGGCAGGCGGGTGCGCTCGTACAGCCAGGCCGCGAGCGCGCCCAGCAGGGTGGCGAGCAGCGCGGAGCCCAGCGCGAAGCGCAGTGCGTTGCCGATCGCCGCCACCGCCCCGGGCGCCTGCCAGGCGCGGATGTGGTGATGCAGGCCCGGTCCGGCGGGGGTGCCGTCCGGCATCCAGGGCGGTGCGAAGCTGCTCCAGACGAGGCCCGCCAGGGGCGCGAGCAGCGCCGCGAGCAGCAGCGCCGCGAGCAGCAGCGCCGCAAGCGCAAGCCCTGCGCTGGGGCCTGTTCGCACTAGGTCCGTGCCCGCGCGAGCAGCACCAGGCTGGTCTGCCGGTCCGGCGACGGATTGGCCGCCGAATGCGACCAGGCTCCGCGGCCGGTCTCGTGGACCTCGTCGACGCCCAGCCCCGCCGCCGCGAAATCGGCTCGGAGTTCGTCCAGTCCGGGCTGGGCAGCACGCCGGCCGCTGCGGTTCCCGGAGTAGGCGGACAGGTGGGGTTCGATTGCCGCCAGCGCCTCGGGGTGGCCGGCGAAGACGAGCGCCAGGCGCTCGTGCATCGCGTCGGTCCAGGCTTGCGGGGATGCGCGCTCGCCGGGCTCGCCGAACTTCGCGCAGCAGACGATGGTTCCGGACGGCGCGAGGCCGGCCGCCAGCGCGCCCAGCACCCGGCGGCGCAGGCCCGCGTCCATGAACGACAGCGTGTAGTGGATGAAGACGAGCGTCCATGGCTCGGCGGGCGGCGGCAGCCGGGAAAGGTCCGACTGCACGGTTTCGACCGCCAATCCCCGCGCGGCTGCGCAGTGCCGCACCCCCATCAGCGGGGCGGGGCACTGGTCGGCCACCGTGAAGCGCATCGGCGCTTCGCCCGCGCAGGCGGCCAGCAGCTCCAGCCCCGCGGCGTCCGCAGCGCCGGCCACCAGCGCATGGCCGCCCGCCTGCAGCAGCGGCGCGATCAGCCGCTGCAGCACCGGGGCCTCGGTGTAGATGCCCCGGTTGACGCCCGCGGCCTTCAGCGCGCCCCACAGCGCGTGGTAGCCGGTCGGGCAGGTGCAGTGCGCGAGGCCTGCGGCGAGGCCGTCGAGCGCCTCCTGCAGGAGGACGTCCTCCCGGGGCAGGACGAATGCTTCGCGGGCGGGCGGGAGGGCGGACATCGGAGTCGCTCGGGGTTGGGGGCGGACGGGGATGGATCGGACGGGTAGGGGCGCTCGGCAGGGGCTGCCCGGCGGAGTGTCACTCGAACTGGTACTTCACTCCCACTGCGTAGGAGCGCACGCTGCCGCCCTGTGCGGCGGAGCCGTAGTGGGCGGCGCTGCCGTTGCGGTGGTGCGATGCAAGCGCGAAGACGCTGGTGGCCGCGTCGAAGCGGTAGATCGCGCCCAGGCTGGTCTGGCGGCCGCCGAGGCCGTCGGTGCTGCAGGGCATCCCGGCGCTGAGCGCGCAGCTTCCGGCAGTCGCGCGCGCGTGGTTAGCGGCCAGGCGAAGCCGGGGGCTCCAGCGGTGCTCTACGCTGACCTGCCAGGTCGAGTTCGCGTAGCGGCGGAACTTCCCCGGCAGGTCGTCGCGGTCGGTCTCGGTGTACCGCAGGCGCGCCCAGTCCGCTGCGATCCGCCAGTCGCCCTCGGACCAGGCGGCCGACGCTCGCCAGGCCTGGTCCCGCGACGACGCGCTGGCCGCCCGGTTCAGGATCGAGGTGGCGCCCGGCGCCGCCTCGAGGTCGCCGAGGCTCAGCGGCAGCCAGTCGCGGTGCACCTCGGTGGCGAGTGCCGCATACCAGGGACCTGCGCGCCAGCGCACGCCGGCGGCGCTCAGCGTGGCCTTGCGCCCCGGCACGGACTCGGCCGCGTCGAAGGAATGCGACAGCCCCAGCGACACGCCGTCCCATTGCGGTCCGTACCAGGCGAGGGTGTTGCTGCGGCGGTTGTGGAAGGTGGTCTCGCCCCTGCCGCGCCAGCCGACGCCGGACAGCACGCGCGAGGTGGACACGACGTTGCCCGAACTCACGCCGAGCATCCGGAACCGGTCGCCGAATTCCTTGTAGATCGAGTCCATGCGGCCCGCGGCGACCCGCCCGAGGGCAGGGGTCTCGGCCCACGCGAAGGCGTCTCGGGTGCGCAGGTTGTCGGCGAAGCCGCCCTGGAAATCGATGTTGGCCTGCAGGTCGTATCCGACCGAGACCCCTTCGCCGTCCAGCTGGCCGCGCACCCCGAGATAGGAATTCGACCACTCGTGGTCGCTGGTGCCGTCCTTCGCGCGCGCAGCTGCGGAGAGCACCGTGGTGTCGTTGCGCAGCGTGCCCATCGTCCCGACCTCGGTGCCCGCGGCGGAGGGGCTGCCGAAGCGCTGCACCAGCCACTCGGGGTAGAGCTTTCCGTAGAAATCGAGCATCGGTGCGGGCTGCGCCGCGCCGGCCGGGCCGCACAGCGCCGCGAACGCCAGTCCGGACGCCGACGCCAGCCGCATGCACCGGCTCACGACGCGCGGGCCTCGAGCGCCTCCCAGCGTTCGAGGCACTCCAGCAGTTCTGCCTCGATCGCCTCGGCGCGTTCGTTCAGCGCCTTCAGCGAGGCGGAGTCCTCGCCCGCGCGGGCCTGGTAGGTGGAGGGGTCCGCGAGCCGCGCCGCCAGCGCGGCCTGCTCGGTCTCGAGCGCGGCGATCCTGGCGGGCAGGGCGTCGAGCTCGCGCTGCTCCTTGTACGACAGCTTGGCGCGCGGCGGCTTCGCCGTTCCGTGAGGCGCGCCCGGGGCCGCGCCTGGAGCCTGCGCGACTGCCGCATCCGGTGCGCGCTCGCGCGGCGCTGCCGGTTTCTCCGCCTGGGCCGCCTGGGCGACGCGCGCGCGCACCGCCTCCACCTCGGAGTAGCCGCCGGCGCACTCCTGCCAGCGGCCATCGCCAAGGGAAACGATGGACTGCGTGACCACGTTGTCCAGGAACTCCCGGTCGTGGCTGACCACCAGCACCGTGCCCGGATAGTCGGCGAGCAGCTCCTCGAGGAGCTCCAGCGTTTCGATGTCGAGGTCGTTGGTGGGTTCGTCGAGCACCAGCAGGTTGGCCGGCCGCGCGAACAGCCGCGCCAGCAGCAGCCGGTTGCGCTCGCCGCCCGACAGCGACTTGACCGGCGAGCGGGCCCGTTCCGGGGCGAACAGGAAGCGCCCGAGGTAGCTCATCACGTGCACCCGCTGCCCGCCGATCTCGACCCACTCGGAGCCGGGACTGATCGTCTCGGCCAGCGAGGCCTCCTCGTCGAGCTGCTCGCGCATCTGGTCGAAGTAGGCGACGTTGCGGTTGGTGCCCAGGCGCACCTGTCCGCTGTCCGGGGCGAGCTCGCCGAGGATCAGCTTGAGCAGCGTCGTCTTGCCGGCGCCGTTGGGGCCGATCAGGCCGACGCGGTCGCCGCGCTGGACGATGGCGCTGAGCTCGCGCACCACCGGCCGGCCGTCGAAGGCCTTGGAGACTTCGATCAGCTCGGCGACCAGCTTGCCGGAGCGCTCGCCCGCGTCCACGTTCAGCTCGACGCGGCCAAGGCGGTCGCGGCGCGCCGCGCGCTCGCGGCGCAGCGCCTCCAGCCGCCGCACGCGGCCCTCGTCGCGGGTGCGGCGGGCCTCGACGCCCTTGCGGATCCAGACCTCCTCCTGCGCGAGCAGCTTGTCGAAGCGCGCCTCGGCGACCTGCTCGGCGGCGAGCTCGTCCACCTTGCGCTGCCTGTAGGCGGAGAAGGATCCGGGATAGGAGCGCAGCCGACCGCGGTCCAGCTCCACGATGCGCGTGGCGACCCGGTCGAGGAAGCGGCGGTCGTGGGTGATCAGCAGCACCGCCCCTGCGAAGCCCAGCAGCAGGTTCTCCAGCCAGGCGATCGATTCGATGTCGAGATGGTTGGTCGGTTCGTCCAGCAGCAGCAGGTCGGGCTCGCGCACCAGCGCGCGGGCCAGTGCCACCCGTTTGCGGTTGCCGCCGGAGAGCTCCCCGACCTTGCGCTCGCCGTCGAGCCCGAGCTGCGAGAGGATGCGTTCGATCCGGTGCGTCAGCGCCCAGGCGCCGCTGGCGTCGAGCTCGGACTGCAGCTGCGAAAGCCTGTGCAGCAGCGCGTCCTGTTCGCCCTCTGCGTGCGCGAGCCGGGCGGCGACATGGTGGTACTCGGCGATGCGCCCTGCGTCCGCGGCAAGCCCGCCGGCCACGGCATCGAAGACGTCGTGGCGCTCATCGAACTGCGGTTCCTGCGGAACCCAGGCCAGGGTGGCGCCTGACTGCAGCACCACCAGCCCGTCGTCGAAGGCGATCTCGCCGGCGATTCCCTTGAGCAGCGAGGACTTGCCGGTGCCGTTGCGCCCGATCAGCGCGATGCGCTCGCCGGGCTCGATGGAAAGGTCGACGCCGTCGAGCAGCGCGACGTGGCCGAAGGCCAGCTGCGCGCCGCTGACGGTGAGGATGGGCATCGGCTGGCGTTCGCCCGGGCGCTCAGGCCTTCGGCTTGCGGGCGGCGGGCTTCGCGGCGGCCTTCGCGGGGGCGGCCTTTTTAGCTGCGGCCCGGCGCGGACGCGCCGCCTGCGCCTTGCTCGCGGCGATGCGCATGCGCAGCGCGTTGAGCTTGATGAAGCCTCCCGCATCCGCCTGGTCGTAGGCGCCCTCGTCCTCCTCGAAGGTGACGATCTTGGCGTCGAACAGCGAATCCGCCGAGCTGCGGCCGGTGATGATCACGTTGCCCTTGAAGAGCTTCAGCGTGACCGTGCCGTTGACCCGCTCCTGCGTGTGGTCGATCAGCACCTGCAGCGCGGTGCGCTCCGGCGACCACCAGTAGCCGTTGTAGACCAGGCTGGCGTAGCGGGGCATCAGCTCGTCCTTCAGGTGCGCCACTTCGCGGTCGAGCGTCAGCGACTCGATCGCGCGGTGCGCGCGCAGCAGGATGGTGCCGCCGGGGGTCTCGTAGCAGCCGCGGCTCTTCATGCCCACGTAGCGGTTCTCGACCAGGTCCAGCCGGCCCACGCCGTGCTTGCCGCCCAGGCGGTTGAGCTCGGCCAGCAGCTCGTGCGCCTTCATGCGCTGGCCGTTGATCGCGACCAGGTCGCCGCGCTCGAACTGCAGCTCCACGAGTTCGGGCTTGCCCAGTGCCTTCTCGGGCGAGACCGTCAGGCGCCACATGCCCTTCTCGGGCGGCGCGGCGGCCGGATCCTCGAGGATGCCGCCCTCGTAGGAGATGTGCAGCAGGTTGGCGTCCATCGAGAAGGGCGACTCGCCCTTGCGCTTCTTGAAGTCGACCGGGATGCCGTGCGTGTCCGCGTACGCGAGCAGCTTCTCGCGCGAGGTGAGATCCCACTCGCGCCAGGGCGCGATGATCTTCACGTTGGGCATCAGCGCGTAGGCGCCGAGCTCGAAGCGCACCTGGTCGTTGCCCTTGCCGGTGGCGCCGTGCGAGATGGCGTCGGCCTTCTCCATCTTCGCGATCTCGACCAGGCGCTTGGCGATCAGCGGCCGCGCGATCGAGGTGCCCAGCAGGTACTCGCCCTCGTAGACGGTGTTGGCGCGGAACATCGGGAAGACGAAGTCGCGCACGAACTCCTCGCGCAGGTCGTCGATGTAGATGCTCTTGACGCCGGCGGCCTTGGCCTTGGCGCGGGCCGGTTCGAGCTCTTCACCCTGGCCGATGTCGGCGGTGAAGGTGACGACCTCGCACTTGTACTCGTCCTGAAGCCACTTCAGGATGACCGAGGTGTCGAGTCCGCCGGAATAGGCGAGGACCACTTTCTTGATCTGGCTCATCGGGGGTGCCCGCGCGGGCGCGGTTGGAAGGAGGTTAAACCCTCGATTATAGGCTTCGTCG
>JBKHVS010000005.1:0-44179 GCA_046569945.1 Gammaproteobacteria bacterium
GAACGGGTGGCGGTAGACCATCTCGCGCGGCAGGCCCAGGGCCACGCCGAGCTCGCGCACCTCGTCCTTGAAGAGCTCGCGCAGCGGCTCGAGCAGCTTCAGGTGCAGGGTGTCCGGCAGGCCGCCCACGTTGTGGTGCGACTTGATGGTGTGCGCCTTCTTGCCCTTGGCGCCGGCGGATTCGATGACGTCGGGGTAGATGGTGCCCTGGGCCAGCCACTTCGCGTCCTCGACCTTGCCGGCCTCGCGCTGGAACAGGTGGACGAACTCGCGGCCGATCACCTTGCGCTTGGCCTCGGGGTCGGACACGCCGACCAGCTCGCCCATGAACTCGGCGCTGGCATCCACGTGCACCACGCGCACGCCGAGGTTGCGCGCGAAGATGTCCATCACCTGCCCGGCCTCGTTCAGGCGCAGCAGGCCGTGGTCGACGAAGACGCAGGTGAGCTGGTCGCCGATGGCGCGGTGGATCAGCGCCGCGGCCACCGAGGAATCGACTCCGCCGGACAGGCCCAGGATCACGCGGTCCCGGCCGACCTGCTCGCGGATGCGCGCCACCGCCTCGTCGACGAAGCCGGGCATGGTCCAGTCGCCGCGGGCCTTGCAGATATCGAGCACGAAGCGGCGCAGCATCGCGGTGCCCTGCTTCGTATGGGTGACCTCGGGGTGCCATTGCACGCCGTAGAAGCCGCGCCAGTCGTCGGCCATCGCGGCCACCGGGCAGCTCTTGGTGGAGGCCATCAGCACGAAGCCCTCGGGCATCTGCGTAACCTTGTCGCCGTGGCTCATCCAGACGTCGAGCAGGCCGTGGCCCTCGTCGTTGCGCGCGTCCTCGATGCCCTCGAGCAGCTTCGTGTGGCCGCGCGCCCTCACCCGCGCGTGGCCGAACTCGCGCACGTGGCCGGTGTCGACCGCGCCGCCGAGCTGCTCGGCCATCGTCTGCATGCCATAGCAGATGCCCAGCACCGGAACCCCTGCCTCGAATACCTGGTGCGGCGCCCGCGGCGTCTCGGCCTCGGTGACCGAGTTGGGCCCGCCGGACAGGATGACGCCTCGCAGCGATTTCTCGTCGATCCAGGCCTTGAGGGTCTCTTCGGCTGCGTCGTAGGGATGGATCTCGCAGAACACCTGCATCTCCCGCACGCGGCGGGCGATCAGCTGGGTGACCTGGGAACCGAAATCGATGATGAGGATCTTGTCGTGCATCTTCGTTGTTCTCCAAGCGGCCGCGACGCCGGAAGCGGGAGCCGGAAACCGAACCGCCGGCCGCGCCCTCGTGAAGGCGGACCGGCGGCAGCGTGAAGGGGGCCGAGCTTCAGTCGACCTGGTAGTTGGGCGCTTCCTTGGTGATCTGCACGTCGTGCACATGCGACTCGCGCATGCCCGCCGAGGTGATCTCGACGAACTGCGGGCGGGTGCGCATCTGTTCGACGTCGGCGCAGCCGCAGTAGCCCATGCTGGCGCGCAGGCCGCCGCACAGCTGGTAGATGATGGTCACCACGGTGCCCTTGTAGGCGACGCGGCCTTCGATGCCCTCGGGAACGAGCTTGTCGATGTTCGAATCGGAATCCTGGAAGTAGCGGTCGGCCGCGCCGTCGGCCATCGCGCCCAGCGAGCCCATGCCGCGATACGCCTTGTACGAACGGCCATGCAGCAGCACCACCTCGCCGGGGGCCTCCTCGGTGCCGGCGAACATCGAACCGACCATCACGCAGTCGGCGCCGGCGGCGACCGCCTTGGCGACGTCTCCGGAATAGCGGATGCCGCCGTCGGCGATCATCGGCACGCCAGTGCCTTCGAGCGCGCGCGAGACGTCGTTGATGGCGGTGATCTGCGGCACGCCGACGCCGGCGACGATGCGCGTGGTGCAGATGGAGCCCGGGCCGATGCCGACCTTGACCGCGTCGGCGCCGGCCTCCACCAGTGCGCGCGCCGCCTCGGCGGTGGCGATGTTGCCGCCGATGACGTCCACCTGCGGGTAGTGCTGCTTGATCCAGCGCACGCGCTCGATCACGCCGCGGCTGTGGCCGTGCGCGGTGTCGACGACCAGCACGTCCACGCCGGCGCGCACCAGCAGCTCCACGCGCTCGTCGGTGTCCGCGCCCACGCCGACCGCCGCGCCCACGCGCAGCTTGCCCTCGGCATCCTTGCTGGCGTTGGGATGCTCGGTGGCCTTGAGGATGTCCTTGACGGTCATCAGCCCCTTGAGCTCGAAGGCGTCGTTGACCACCAGCACGCGCTCGAGGCGATGCGCGTGCATCAGCTCCTGGGCCTCGTCGGGCGTGGCGCCTTCCTTCACCGTGATCAGCCGCTCGCGCGGCGTCATGATGGAGCCCACCGGGATGTCCAGCCGGTGCTCGAAGCGGAGATCGCGGTTGGTGACGATGCCCACCACCTTGCCGTCCTCTACCACCGGCAGGCCGGAGATGCGGTGCTGGCGGGTGAGCTCGATGACGTCGCGCACCCGCATGTCGGGGGCGATGGTGATGGGGTCGAGGAGCACGCCGGACTCGTGGCGTTTGACCTTCATCACCTGCGCTGCCTGCGCCGCGGGGCTCAGGTTCTTGTGGACGATTCCGATGCCGCCTTCCTGGGCCATCGCGATCGCGAGCCGCGATTCGGTGACCGTATCCATCGCCGCGGACACGAGCGGAATGTTCAGACCGATGCGCCGGGTGAGGCGGGTCTTCAGGGAAGCGTCGCGGGGGAGGATCTCGGAAAACGCGGGGACCAGCAGGACGTCGTCGAACGTCAGGGCTTTCTTGGCAAGTCGCATGCGCCGTTCTCGCAAAAGCGCATTATACCGGGCGCTGCCGGGCTCCGCACGCCACCGGCAGCGGTCGCCGTCCGCACGGCGCCGTCCCCCGCCTGTCGGGACCGCGGCATCCGGGGCGCCCTCGCGCCGGACAATCCCGCAACCCCCGCCGCGAGGAATCCCCATGCGAACGAAGATCCCGCGCTTTGCGCTCGCCCTGCTCGGCCTTGCGCTCGCCGGCAGCGCCCAGGCCCAGTGGAAATGGCTCGACGCCGCGGGCCAGGTCAACTACTCGGATCATCCGCCGCCGGTCTCGGTGCCCGCGGCGCGGATCCTGTCGCAAGGCGGCACGCTGCGCGCCGCGCCGGCCGCCCCGGCGGCAGGGGCAGACGCGGCCGCGGGCAGCGCTGCGAAGGACGCCGCGGCGGCACCGGACGGCCGGGCCACGGCGTCGCTGGCAAGCGCCGGCTCGCCTGCCGGAGCGCCAGCGGGATCGCCGGACCCGAACGCTGCTACCGCCGCTGCAGGCGCCTCGCCGGCCTCGGCCGCGCCGGGCAAGGGCGAAGGCGCCGCACCTGCAAGGCCGCGCACCGCGGCCGAGCGCCTCAACGAACTGCGCAAGCAGCAGGCGCTCAAGGAGGCCGCCGAGCGCGAAGCCGAGCAGCAGAAGCGAGCCCAGGCGGGCGTCGCGCAGTGGTGCGAGGAGCTCAGGGGCCGCGCGCGCATGCTCGAGAGCGGGATCCGGGTGGCGCGTATCGATTCCAGCGGCGAGCGATCCTTCGTCAGCGACGACGAGCGGGCGGCGCAGCTGGAGGCCATTCGCCGGGATCTCGACGCGCAGTGCGCGCCGGGGGGCTGAACGGCAGCGCCCGGCCCGCATCGGCGCCCATTTCGGCGCAGCCTGAAGTCCCGACGCCCGGCGAAGCTCCCGCTCGCGGCGCTGCCCGCCGCCTGCCGTCAGCGCCCTGCCCCGCTCCACTTGTCGCGCGCCTGGGCGGCGCGGCGATGCGCCACCCGGCGCTGCCGCGCCACCTTCGGATCGACGGTCAGCGGGCCGAGCAGCTCGATCCGGTCGCCGTCGCGCAGCAGGTGCGCAGCCGCGCGGCTGCGTCCATGGATTGCGGTGGTCAGCGTGCCGGCTTCGACGGCTGCGAGCTCGTCCGCCGCCAGGAGGCCGGCGCGCAGCGCACGGGCCAGCGCGTCGCCCAGGGTCGCGCCGTCCGGCAGATCGAGGTCGTCGCAGAGGACGTCGTCTCCTGCGGCGCGCGCCAGCGCCACGCGAGGCATCGGCTCAGCCGCCCTGGACGCCCGCGCCCGGAAGCGGCGGGCTGCGGTAGACCTGGTCGGCGCGGCGCACGAAGGCATCGACGAAGGACCTGGCGATGTGATCGAAGACCGGCACCAGCGCCTGGCCGAGCAGCCCGCTCTTGAAGGCGTAGTCCAGCCTGAACTCCACCTTGCAGGCGTCGTGGCGCAGCGTGTTGAAGTGCCACAGCCCGTCGAGGCGCGAGAACGGCCCCTCGCGCAGCGCCATGCCGATGCGGTGCGGCGCGTGCAGGGTGTTCTCGGTGGTGAAGGACTGGCGGATGCCCCGGTAGTCGATGGCGACGGTCGCCAGCATCCGCTGCCTGGAGCGCTCGTGCACGGTGCTGCCGCCGCACCACGGCAGGAACTTTGGATAGTCCTCCACCGCCTGGACGAGCTCGAACATCTGTTCGGCGCTGTAGGTCAGGAGGACCGACTTGTGGACCGAGGGCATGGAACGAAGGCTGGGAGACCCGCACTGCTAGAATCGGCCCGCATTCTAGCGCGCCGGCACCCCCTCCCTTCCGCCGGCCGTCCTCCGGACCCGCAACACGCATGAGCATCGCCGAAAACAGGAAGGCCCTGCACGACTACTCCATCGAGGAGCGCTTCGAGGCGGGGCTCGTGCTCGAGGGCTGGGAGGTCAAGGCGATCCGCGCGGGCCGCGCCCAGATCAAGGAAGGCTACGTGATCGTGCGCGGCGCAGAGCTGTTCCTGCTCGGCGCGCACATCACGCCGCTGCCCGAGGCGTCGACGCACGTGAAGGCGGATCCCACGCGCACCCGCAAGCTGCTGATGCATGCGGGCGAGATCCACAAGCTGATCGGCAAGGTGGAGCGCGCCGGCTACACGCTGGTACCGCTCGACCTGCACTACAAGGGCGGCCGCGTGAAGCTCTCGATCGGCCTGGCCAAGGGCAAGAAGCAGTTCGACAAGCGCGCCACCGAGAAGGAGCGCGAGTGGCAGCGCGAGAAGGACCGGCTGCTCAAGGTGAAGTAGCGGCGGACGCGAAGCCCGGCCGGCCCCGAGGACGCTCCGCTAACCTCAACGCGGAGGAGGCGCTTCGCCAGGAGAAGGCTGGCGCACCACCGCCATCGCGCTGGCCACCAGCCCGGAAAGATCTCCGAGGTTGGCCGGAACGATCATCGTGTTGTTGGTCTTCGCCATTCCGGCGATCGCCTCTACGTACTTCTCCGCCACCCTGAGGTTCACCGCGTCGATGCCTCCGGGCTGGCGGATCGCGGCGGCGACGCGCTCGATGGCCTTGGCGCTGGCGTCGGCCAGCGCGGAGATCGCCGCGGCCTCGCCGAGCGCGCGGTTCACCTCGCCCTGGCGGTCGCCCTCGGAGCGCTGGATCTGCGCCTCGCGCTCGCCGGTGGCGATGTTGATCTGCTCCTGCTTGCGCCCCTCGGAGGCCGCGATCAGCGCGCGCTTCTCGCGCTCCGCGGTGATCTGGGCCTGCATCGAGCGAAGGATCTCCTGCGGCGGCGTGAGGTCCTTGATCTCGTAGCGCAGAACCTTCACGCCCCAGTTCGTGGCGGCTTCGTCGAGCGCGGCCACCACGTTGGAGTTGATCAGCCCGCGCTCCTCGAAGGTCCGGTCGAGCTCGAGCTTGCCGATCACCGAGCGCAGCGTGGTCTGCGCCAGCTGGGTGATCGCCACGACGTAGTTGCTGGCCCCGTAGGAGGCGCGCATCGGGTCGGTGACCTGGAAGTACAGCACGCCGTCGACGGTGAGCTGGGTGTTGTCGCGAGTGATGCAGACCTGGCTCGGCACGTCCATCGGAATCTCCTTCAGCGAGTGACGGTAGGCCACCCGGTCGACGAAGGGAATCAGGAAGTTCAGGCCAGGCGTCAGCGTGCGGTCGTACTTGCCGAGCCGCTCGACGATCCAGGCGTGCTGCTGCGGCACGACCTTGATCGCGCGGAAGACGAAGACGATCGCGAGGACGAGGACGATCAGGGCGAAGGCGATGCTGCCGGGCATTTCGGGTTCTCCGGGAAGGGGATCAGGCGGAAGCCGGACCTGCCGGCGGGGCGACGCGGGAGAGGATCAGGCGGCTGCCCTCGATGCGCTGGATCACGTGCTCGCCGGGCTGCGGGGCGCGGTTGTCGCGCGACTCGAGCTCCGCGGTCCAGTCCGTGCCGCGGTAGACGACACGGGCGCGCCGGTCGGCGTCCCAGCGATCGACGTGCACGCGCTCGCCGACGTCGAGCTGGACGTCGCGACCGGAGCGGGACGAGGCGCGCCCGAGCCGCCTGCCGAAGCGGCGCAGCAGGAACCAGCCTGCGACGGAGATGGCCGCAGCGGCCAGCAGCTGGAATGCGAAGCCGCCGCCGGTCCATGCCACCAGCCCGCCGGCGGCGAAGCCGAGCGCGAGAACCAGCATGTAGAAGGTGGGCGTGAGCATCTCGAGCAAGCCCAGCAGCACCGCCAACCCCCACCACCACCAGTACGATTCCATCGCGTCCTCCTCGCTGCATGCTAGCATTCCCGCGGCATAGCGGGGACCGGATCGCCCCCCGGAAAACAGCCGGACTCGCGCAGCAATTCCCACCAGGAGACACAGGATGCAACTGAAGCTGATGAGCATGGCGTGCGCCGCGGCGTTCGCCTTCGGGACGGGCACGGCAGGCGCCCAGACGGTCGTGAAGCTCGGCCATGTGGGCCCGCTCACCGGGAACATCGCGCAGCTCGGCAAGGACAACGAGGCCGGCGCGCGGATGGCGATCGACGAGCTCAACGCCAAGAAGCTGAAGATCGGCGGCCAGGAGGTGAAGTTCGAGCTGCTCTCCGAGGACGACGCCGCCGACCCCAAGCAGGGCACGGCCGCGGCTCAGAAGCTGGTCGACGCCAAGGTGAACGGCGTGATCGGCCACCTGAACTCGGGCACCACGATTCCCGCCTCCCGCATCTACAACGACGCCGGCATCCCACAGATCTCGCCCTCCTCCACCGCGCCCAAGTACACGCAGCAGGGCTTCAAGACCGCGTTCCGCGTGGTGGCCAACGACGGCCAGCTCGGCGGGACGCTCGGCCGCTACGCGGTGACCGAGCTCAAGGCGAAGACCATTGCGGTCATCGACGACCGCACCGCCTACGGCCAGGGCATCGCCGACGAGTTCGCCAAGGCGGTCAAGGCCGCCGGCGGCCAGGTTGCCGGCCGCGAGTACACCAACGACAAGGCCACCGATTTCAGCGCCATCCTCACCAAGCTGAAGGGCAAGAAGCCCGACCTGGTCTTCTTCGGCGGAATGAACGCCGTGGCCGGCCCGATGCTGCGCCAGATGAAGCAACTCGGCCTGCAGGTGAAGTACATGGGAGGCGACGGCATCTGCACCGGCGACATGCCCCAGCTTGCGGGCGACGGAATGGCCGACGGCCAGGTGATCTGCGCCGAGGCCGGCGGCGTCGAAGGCGAGCAGCTCAAGGTCATGGAGGACTTCCGCGCGCGCTTCAAGTCGAAGTTCAACATGGACGTGCTGCTCTACGCGCCCTACGTCTACGACGCGACGATGACGATGGTGGCCGCGATGCAGAAGGCGGATTCGGTCGATCCGAAGAAGTACCTTCCGGTGCTCGGGAAGATCACGTACGAGGGCGTGACCGGAACCATTTCGTTCGATCCCAAGGGTGACATCCGCAACGGCGCGCTGACGCTCTACACCTTCAAGGGCGGCAAGCGCGAGGCGATGCGCGTGGTCCGCTGAGCGGCAGGGGCCGGCCGCGCAGGCGGCGGGCCTGCTTCCGACACGCCCGGCTGCGGCCGGACGCGAAAAGGGCGCGGTGAAGACCGCGCCCTTTCTTCATTCGCCGCGCCCTCCCGCAGGCAGGCGCGGCTCCAGCCTCAGTCCGCGAGGTCGCGCGGCGGGGGCGCCTCGGCCAGCCGCTTCCAGGTGGAGACGACCGTGTCGGGGTTCAGCGAGATCGACGCGATGCCCTGCTGCATCAGCCACAGGGCGAGGTCCGGGTGGTCCGACGGGCCCTGCCCGCAGATGCCCACGTACTTGCCCGCCTTGTTGCATGCGTGGATCGCGCGCTCCAGCAGCGCCCGCACCGCGGGGTCGCGCTCGTCGAAGCCCTCTGCCACCAGGCCGGAATCGCGGTCGAGGCCCAGCGTGAGCTGCGTCAGGTCGTTCGAGCCGATCGAGAAGCCGTCGAAGTGCTCGAGGAAGTCTTCGGCCAGGATCGCGTTCGAGGGCAGCTCGCACATCATGATCAGGCGCAGCGCGCCGCTGCCGTCGGCCGCGGCGCCCTCGCCCCGGCGCAGGCCGTTGGCGGCGAGCAGCTCGACCACTGCCTTGGCCTCGGGCACGGTGCGCACGAAGGGAACCATCAGCTCGACGTTGGTCAGCCCCATGTCGTTGCGCACCCGCTTCATCGCCTGGCACTCGAGCTCGAAGCACTCGCGGAAGCTGCCGGAGATGTAGCGCGACGCGCCGCGGAAGCCCAGCATCGGGTTCTCTTCCTCGGGCTCGTAGCGCGCGCCGCCGATCAGCTTGCGGTACTCGTTCGACTTGAAGTCGGACAGGCGCACGATCACCGGGCGCGGCCAGAAGGCTGCGGCGATGGTTGCCACGCCCTCGGACAGGCGCTCGACGTAGAAGGCGCGCGGCGTTGCGTGCCCGCGCGCGACGCTCTCGACGGCCTTCTTCAGGTCGGCATCGACGTTCGGGTAGTCGAGGATCGCCTTCGGATGGATGCCGATGTTGTTGTTGATGATGAACTCGAGGCGGGCCAGGCCCACGCCGTCGTTCGGCAGCTGCGCGAACTCGAAGGCGAGCGTCGGGTTGCCGACGTTCATCATGATCTTCAGCGGCAGCTCGGGCATCTCGCCGGTGTCGATCTCGGTGATCTCGGTCTCGAGCAGCCCGTCGTAGATGAAGCCGGTGTCGCCCTGCGCGCAGGAGACGGTGACGAAGGTGCCGTCGCGCAGGCGGTCGGTGGCGTCGCCGCAGCCGACCACCGCAGGGATGCCCAGTTCGCGCGCGATGATCGCGGCGTGGCAGGTGCGCCCGCCACGGTTGGTGACGATCGCCGAGGCCCGCTTCATCACCGGCTCCCAGTTGGGGTCGGTCATGTCGGTGACCAGGACGTCGCCCGGCATCACGCGGTCCATCTGCGACGCGTCGACGACCACCCGCACCCGTCCGGCGCCGACCCTCTGGCCGATGGCGCGGCCGGTGGTGAGCACATCCGACGAACCCTTGAGCTTGTAGCGCTGCTGCTTGCCCGAGCCCTGTGACTTCACGGTCTCGGGGCGGGCCTGCAGGATGTAGATCTTGCCGTCGCGGCCGTCGCGGCCCCACTCGATGTCCATCGGGCGGCCATAGTGCTTCTCGATGATCATCGCGTAGCGGGCCAGCTCGATCACCTCGGCATCCGCCAGCGAGTAGCGGTTGCGCTGGTCGACGGGGGTGTCGACGGTGCGCACGGTGCGGCCGACGCTGGTGGCCTCCCCGTTGCCCTCGGCGAACTCCATCCGGATCAGCTTGCTGCCCATCTGGCGGCGGATGATCGGGTACTTGCCGGCGGCGAGGATCGGCTTGTGGACGAAGAATTCGTCGGGGTTGACCGCACCCTGGACCACGGTCTCGCCCAGCCCGTAGGAGCTCGTGATGAAGACCACGTCCGGGAAGCCGGATTCGGTGTCGATGGTGAACATCACCCCGGCGGCGCCGAGGTCGCTGCGCACCATGCGCTGCACGCCGGCCGACAGGGCCACGTTGGCATGCTCGAAGCCCTTGTGCACCCGGTAGGAGATGGCGCGGTCGTTGTAGAGCGACGCGAACACGTGGCGGATGCGCTCGAGCACCGAATCGATGCCCGAGATGTTCAGGTAGGTCTCCTGCTGGCCGGCGAAGGAGGCGTCGGGCAGGTCCTCTGCGGTGGCAGAGGAGCGCACCGCAACCGAGATGTCCTCGCCGGACTCGGCGACCAGGCGCGCATAGTGCTCGCGGACCTCGGCCTCGAGCGCGGGGGGCAGCGGGCTGTTCTCCACCCAGCCGCGGATCTCGGCGCCGCATTCGGCCAGCGCCTTGACGTCCTCGGTGTTGAGGCCCTCGAGGCGCCTGGCGATGCGCTCGGCGAGATTGTTATGCGTGAGGAATTCGCGGAAGGCGTGGGCCGTGGTGGCGAAGCCGCCCGGCACCCTGACGCCGGTGGCCGCGAGTTGGCTGATCATTTCCCCGAGCGAAGCGTTCTTGCCGCCGACCGAATCGACATCGGTCATGCGCAAGGCTTCGAAGGGGACGACAAGGCGCCCTTCGAGATGGTTCATGTTGAAAAAGTCCTGGCATGATGAGAAAACTGGTCGGCGCGCCGGCCCGCGGGCGGCGCACCGGAATGCTGTAGTCGAGGCGAACGGGTTCGCGTCGGCTGCAACACTCCGGCCGGGTGCCGGCGGATTTTACTTCGCCCACCCCCTTGCTGCACGGAAAATACCTCATTCCACTGCATTCGCCCCCTCGTGCCCCGGTCCGCGGCTGCGTCCGCACGGACCCGCCGGGCGCCCCGGGGGCCCTCTTCCCGGAGCTCACGATGCCCGATCGCAGCGGCGGTCCCTACGATCGCACCGTCTTCTACGTCTCCGACGGCACCGGCATCACCGCCGAGACCTTCGGCCATTCCCTGCTCACCCAGTTCGAGAACCTGCGGCTGCGGGAGATCCGCCTGCCCTTCATCGACTCCGACGACAAGGCCTACGACGTGCTGCGCCGGGTGGCCGCCCAGGGCAAGGCCGACGGCAAGCGGCCGATCATGTTCAGCACGCTGGTCAATGCCAGGATCAATGCGATCGTCCGCGACGCGGACGCGCGGATCCTCGACCTGTTCTCCACCTTCGTCGAGCCGCTCGAGCAGGAGTTCGGCACGCGCTCCACGCACACCATGGGCCGCTCGCACACCGCGGCGGACACCGCGCAGTACAAGCGGCGCATCGAGGCGATCAACTTCTCCCTCGCCCACGACGACGGGCAGTCGCACAAGGGGCTTGCCGACGCCGACGTCATCCTGGTGGGCGTCTCGCGCAGCGGCAAGACGCCCACCAGCCTGTACCTCGCCATGCAGCACGGCATCAAGTCGGCCAACTACCCGCTGATCCCCGAGGACTTCGATCGCGGCCGCCTGCCGGACATGCTGTATCGCTACAAGCACAAGCTGTTCGGGCTGTCGATCACGCCCGAGCGGCTCTCGGAGGTGCGCAACGAGCGCCGCCCCAACAGCCGCTACGCGTCGCTCGAGAACTGCCGCGCCGAGGTGGCGCAGGCCGAGCACATGATGCGGCGCGAGGGCATCGCCTGGCTGTCGACGACCACGAAGTCGATCGAGGAGATCGCCACCACCGTGCTGCAGGCGCTGGATCTGCGCGGCTGACACTCGCGTGCGGCTGCGCTCGCCGATGCAGCGCCGCCGGCCCCTGCGGCGGCTTCAGCCGCCGGATGCGAAACGCCGCTGGCGCAGCTGCTCGTACAGGCACACCGCGGCCGCGACGCCGACGTTGAGCGACTCCACCGCGGCATCCTGCGGGATCGAAACCCGCAGGCCGACCGCCTCCAGCACCGCCGCGGACAGTCCCTCGCCCTCGCGCCCGAACACCCAGGCGCAGGGCGGGCGCAGGTCGACCGAGTAGATCGGCCGGGCGCCATCGGCAGTGGCGCCGAAGACCGGCACCCGCAGCCGGGCCGCGAACTCGTCCCAGCCGACCGATTCGTGCAGGTCGAGGAGGAAATGCGCCCCCATCCCGGCGCGCAGCACCTTCGGCGACCAGCACCAGGCACTGCCCGGCGCCGTCGCCACCCGCCGCACCCCGGCCGCGGCGCAGGTGCGCAGGATGGTGCCGACGTTGCCGGGGTCCTGCAGCCCGTCCAGGTAGACGCAGTCCGCGTCGATCTCCATGGGCAGCGCCGGGCGCGGCGTCTCGACGACGAACGCGATGCCCACGCCATGCTCGACCCCGCTGATCGACCGGAACAGCGCGTCGCTCAGGTGCAGAGGATCGCCACCGAGCCGGGCCAGCAGCCCCTGCACCTCGGGGTGACCGGCGGAGGAATCCGAGACCACCGCCTGCAGCGGGTCGCCATGACGGTCGAGGAAGGCCTCGCAGAGGTGGATCCCCTCGACCAGGCTGGCGCTGCGGCGGCGGCGCTCGCGGGTGGAGGTGGCCAGCAGCAGCAGGTCCCGGTAGGCCGGGTTGTCGCGCGAAGCGATCCGTCTCATCCGCCGGCCTCCCTGTCTTCGCCGAGCACCGCGCGCACCGGGGCGAAGCTGCGCCGATGCTCGGGGCAGGCGCCGTGCTCGCGCAGCAGCGCGAGGTGCGCGGCGGTCGGGTAGCCCTTGTGGACGTCGAAGCGGTAGGCGGGCCAGGCCGCGTGCAGCTCGACGAGGGCCGCGTCGCGCGCCGTCTTGGCGAGGATGGACGCTGCGGAGATCGCGGGTTCGGTGGCGTCGCCGCCGACCAGGGTCTCGACCCGGCAGCGCAGCGCCGGCGCGCGATTGCCGTCGATGCGCGCCAGCGCGGGCGCCGGCGCGAGGGCTTCGACCGCACGGCGCATCGCCAGCATCGTGGCCTGCAGGATGTTCAGCACGTCGATCTCCGCCACGCTCGCGCTGGCCACCGACCAGGCAAGCGCGCGATCGCGGATCAGCAGCGCCAGCGCCTCGCGCCGCGCCGCGCTCAGCTTCTTGGAGTCGCGCAGCCCTTCGATCGGCGCGTCCGGGTCGAGGATCACCGCTGCGGCGAAGACCGGGCCGGCGAGCGGCCCGCGGCCGGCCTCGTCGACCCCGCAGGCCAGCGCCGCGATCCGGCCACGGCCGGGCCCGCCGATCCGGCCGGCGAGACCGCGCTGCGACGTGCCGGCGTGGATACGCCCCGCGGACCCTCGCTGCGACGGGTCGGCGTCGAAGGCCAGCCCGTGCTGGGCGGGGTCAGCGGCGCGCGCGCGGGCCATCGGTCAGCTCCATCAGCACTGCGGCCGCCTGCTGCGCGCAGCCGCGGCGCAGCTCGTGGTGCATCGCCTCGAAGCGCGCGGCGATCCGCTGCCGGCCTGCGTCGTCGTCGAGCTGCGCCAGCAGCGCCGCGCCCATCGCCTCCGGGGTGGCCCGGTCCTGGATGAACTCGGGCACCAGCGACTCGCCCGCGAGGATGTTGGGCAGGCCGATCCAGGGCAGGTAGCCGCGCTTGCGCATGATGCGGTGGCTCAGCCAGGCCATCCGGTAGGCGATCACCATGGGCTTGCGGAACAGCGCCGTCTCCAGCGTGGCGGTGCCGCTGGCGACCAGCACGGTGTCCGCGGCGGCCAGCGCCTCGTGCGAGCGTCCCTGGACCAGCGTGAGCCGCAAGCCGTCAGGCAGCCGCATCGCGGCGATGGTCTCCTGCAGCCGCTCGTACAGCGCCTCGCCGGCCGCCGGCAGCACGAACTGCAGCTCCGGACGGCGCGCGTGCAGCCACGCGGCAGTGCGGACGAAGGTCTGCCCCATGTGCTTCACCTCTCCGGCGCGGCTGCCCGGCAGCAGCGCCACCGTGGTCCGGCCGGCGTCGAGCCCGAGCCGCAGGCGCGCCCCCTCGCAGTCGGCGTGCAGCGGGATCGCATCGGCAAGCGGGTGGCCGACGTAGGTGGCGGCGATGCCCGCCCGGGCGTAGATCTCCGTCTCGAAGGGGAAGACCAGCAGCATGTGATCGACCGAGCGGCGGATCTTCTCGATGCGCTCGCCCCGCCAGGCCCAGATCGACGGACTGACGAAGTGGACGACGCGGATGCCGCCTTCGCGCAGCCGCGCTTCGAGGTCGAGGTTGAAGTCCGGCGCATCGACGCCGACGAAGACGTCTGGACGCCAGTCAAGGAGGCGGTCGCCGAGCGCCCGGCGCATGCGCAGCAGCCGCGGGTAGGCGCGCAGCACCTCGGCATAGCCCAGCACCGAGAGCTCGGAAACGTCCCACCAGCGATCGAAGCCGGCGGCCGCCATCGCGGGCCCGCCCACGCCCGCGCAGGCCATTGCGGGATCCGCCTGGCGCAGGCCCTGAAGCACCGCGCCGGCGAGC
Source organism: Gammaproteobacteria bacterium (assembly GCA_046569945.1). Classification (GTDB taxonomy): domain Bacteria; phylum Pseudomonadota; class Gammaproteobacteria; order Burkholderiales; family Burkholderiaceae_E; genus Quisquiliibacterium. The sequence goes on from JBKHVS010000005.1 coordinate 14,100, forward strand.
AGGTCGCCGGAGGTTTCGCCGGCCACCATGCCGACCCTGCGCTGCGCCGCGCCCGGGTCCGGAGTCACTAGCGGACGATGCCCCGCGTGACGCCGCGCAGGAAGCCGAGCATCAGCTCCACCCCTTCGCGGCCGCGGCTGCCTGGCGCGGCCGCCTCGAGATCGGCCGCGAGCCGCTCGCGGGCTTCGTCCAGCGTGAGGCCGCTGCGGTAGACCGTCCGGTAGGCGCGCCGGATGGCGGCGATCGCGTCGGCGTCGAAGCCGCGCCGGCGCAGGCCCTCGGTGTTGATCCCGTGCGCCTGGGCGCTGCTGCCCGAGGCCATGACGAAGGGCGGGATGTCGTGCAGCACCACCGAGCCGACCGCGGTCATCGCGTGCGCGCCGATCTTGCAGAACTGGTGCACCCCCGTGTAGCCACCCAGGATGACCCAGTCGCCGACGACGACATGCCCGCCGAGGCTGGTGTTGTTGGCGAAGATCGTGTGGTCGCCGACGATGCAGTCGTGCGCCACGTGCACGTAGGCCATCAGCCAGTTGTCGCTGCCGATCGAGGTGATGCCGCGATCCTGCACCGTGCCCGTGTTGACGGTGACGAACTCGCGGAAGGTGTTGCCGTCGCCGATCTCGACCCGGGTCGGCTCGCCGCGGTACTTCTTGTCCTGGGGCGCCGCGCCGATCGAAGCGAACTGGAACACCCGGTTGTCGCGCCCGAGCGTGGTGCAGCCCTCGATGACCGCATGCGGGCCGACGGTGGTGCCCGCTCCGATGCGCACCTGCGGACCGATCAGCGTGTAGGCGCCGACCTCCACGTCGTCGGCGAGTTCCGCCTTCGGGTCGACGATGGCGGTCGGGTGGATGCGTGCCATGCGCTTCTCCGCGGGCTCAGACGTCCGGCGCGGCAGCGGCGCCGGGCTCGATCTCGCGCAGCGTGCACATCAGTTCCGCCTCCGCTGCGACCTTCCCGTCGACGGTGGCGCGTGCCGCGTACTTCCACATCGAACGCGCCGCGCGAACGATGTCGACCTCCAGCCGAAGCTGGTCACCGGGCACCACCGGCCGCTTGAAGCGGGCGCGGTCGATGCCGACGAAGTAATAGACCGACTGGTCGTCCGAGACGCGCCCCATGGTCTGGAAGGACAGGATTCCGGCAGCCTGGGCCAGAGCCTCGATCTGCAGCACGCCGGGCATCACCGGCAGGTGCGGGAAGTGGCCCACGAAGAAGGGCTCGTTGATCGTGACGTTCTTGATCGCCACGATGCGCTTGCCCTTCTCGAGTTCGAGCACCCGGTCGACGAGCAGGAAGGGATAGCGGTGCGGCAGGTGTTCGAGGATTGCCCGGATGTCGAGCGTCGTCATGTGTTCAGTCCTTGGGGTCTGTGCTGATGTCTTGACCGGGCGCACCGGCGCGCTCCAGCCGGCGCAGCCGGTCGCGCAGGACAGGCAACTGGCGCAGCGTGGCAGCGGCCTTCTCCCAGCCTGCGTTCTCCATCAGCGGGAACACGCCGGTGTAGAAGCCGGGCTTGCGGATGGAGCGGGTCACCAGGCTCATCGCCGAGATGACCACGTCATCGCAGATCTCCAGGTGACCCAGGATGCCCGCGCCGCCGCCGATCATGCAGCGCCGGCCGATGCGCGCGCTGCCGGCAACGCCGACGCAGCCGGCCAGCGCGGTGTGCTCGCCGATCACGACGTTGTGCGCGATCTGGATCAGGTTGTCGAGCTTGCAGCCGTCGCCGATCACGGTGTCCTCGAGCGCGCCGCGGTCGATCGAGCAGTTCGAGCCGATCTCGACGTCGTCGCCGATCACCACCGCGCCCAGCTGTGGGATCTTCGCCCAGCGGCCGTCCTCGCGGGCGAAGCCGAAGCCATCGGATCCGATGACCGTCCCCGAGTGCACGATGCAGCGCGCGCCCACCACGCAGTCGTGGTAGACGGTCACGCCGGGATGCAGCCGGGTGCCCGCGCCGATGCGGGCGTCGCGGCCCACGCAGGCTCCGGCGCCGATCGCGCAGCCTTCGCCGAGCTCAGCGCCGGCCTCGATCACCGCGTGGGCGCCGACCGAGGCTCCGGGCGCGAGCTGCACCGAGGGATCGATGGAAGCAGTCGGGTGGACCAGCCGCGCGGGCGGCGGCGGCTCGAGCATCTGCGCGAACCAGCGCGCCACGGCGGCAAAGTGCGCGTAGGGGTCGGCGACCAGGATGCGCGCGGTTGGGCCGGGCAGCGCATCCGCGAGCGCGGGCGAGACGATGACCGCCGAGGCTCCGGTGGCCGCGGCCTCGGGCTTGTGCCTTGCGGCACTGAAGAATGACAGGTCGCCCGGACCGGCCGCGGAGAGGCTCGCGAGCCGCCGGACGGCAACCGAAGGCGAACCCACGGCGAGCTCGCCGCCGAAGCGCTCGATCAGTTCACCCAGGCTGAGGTCACGGGGCAGCGGCCGGGCCATGGCGCAGGAAGACCGGCGCCGGCGCTTACTTGCCGTTGGGCGCGCCCAGCGCCCGGAGGACCTTCTCGGTGATGTCTACGCGCGGGCTGGCGTACACCGCCTCCTGGAGGATGAAGTCGTACTTCTCCTCCTCGGCAATCTGGCGGATGGCCCGGTTGGCCTTCTCCACGACCTGCGACAGCTCCTCGTTGCGGCGCTGGTTGAGGTCCTCGCGGAACTCGCGCTGCTTGCGCTGGAACTCCTTCTCGAGCTCGGCGAACTCGCGCTGGCGGCGCATCCGGTCGGACTCGTTCATCACGGCCGCGTCGCGCTCGTTGCGCTCGCCCATCGCCTTCAGGCGGGCCGCCATCTCCTGGAGATCCTTGTCGCGCTTGCTGAACTCCTGTTCCAGCTTCTGCTGGGCCGCCTTGGCGGGCACGGCGTCACGCAGGATGCGCTCGGTGTTCACGTAGCCGATGCGCGTGGCGGGCTGCTGCTGGGCGTGGGCGGACGTGAACGCCGCGCCGAACGCGGCGGCGGCGAAGATCACGCTGCGCAGATGCTTCATGTGGCTGAGGTGTTTGCCTGTCGACATGGCGTCGATTGTCTCACAGATGGCCTGCTCCCGATCCGCCGGGGCAGGCGCATGCGGCCCGGTTCAGGCGGGCTCAGAAACCGGTGCCGAGCTGGAACTGGATCCGCTGCGAGCGGTCCTGCTCCTTCTTGTTCACCGGGAAGCCGAAACTGAGCTTCATCGGCCCCACCGGCGAGGCCCAGTTCAGGCCGATGCCCATCGAGTAGCGCAGGTCGCCGAGGTCGATGCTGCCGCTGGGAAAGACGTTGCCCGCGTCGAAGAACACGAAGCTGCGGAAGCTGCGGTCGTTGCCGGTGCCGGGCAACGGGAAGATGAACTCGGCGCTGCCGACCACCCGGGTCTGGCCGCCCAGGGGAATGTCGTCGACCGGGTCGCGCGGGCCCAGCGAGGACTGCGCGAAGCCGCGCACGCTGCCGATGCCACCGGCGTAGAAATTCTTGAACAGCGGGTATTCCTTGCCGCCGAAGGCGCGGCCGAAGGCGATGTCGCCGTTGAGCGCGAGCGTGTAGTCCTTCGACAGCGGCAGGTACCACTGGTGGTTGTACAGCGCGCGCGCATAGCGCATGTCGAGCGTGGGCAGCGTCACCTCGAGGGTGGCGGTCTGGAAGCGGCCCTTGGTCGGCGCGAAGGCGCTGTCGCGGGAGTCGCGCCGCCAGCCGAGCACCGCCAGCAGCGCCGAACTGTCCTCGCCGAAATCGGCGACATAGTCCTTGAAGCGCTGCGGCGCGTTGTCGCCGAGCTTGAGGGTGTTGGCTTCGAAAGTCAGCCCCATCGAGATCCGGTCGAACTCGGTGTAGGGAATGCCGTAGCGGATGCCGATGCCGCTGGAGCGCCACTGGTAGTCGCCGAGGTCGAGCTGGTCGGCGTTGAAGTTGCGCGAGTAGAAATCGAAGGCGCGGCTGACGCCCTCCGGCGTGTAGTAGGGGTCGGCGTAGGAGATCGCGAAGCTGCGGTTGATCTTGCTGGTGTTCACCGACAGGCCGAAGGCCTTGCCGGTGCCCAGGAAGTTCTGCTGGTTCAGCGACGCCGACAGGATCAGGCTCTCGGCGCTGGACACGCCGACGCCGAAGGTGATCGCCCCGGTGGGCTGCTCGGTGACGATCACGTTCAGGTCGACCTGGTCCGGGGCTTCGGCCACCGGCGCAGACTCGACGCGAACGTCGGTGAAGTAGCCCAGCCGCCCGATCCGCTCGCGCGACAGGCGGATCTTCTCTGCGTCGTACCAGGCGTCCTCGAACTGGCGCATCTCGCGGCGCACGACCTCGTCGCGCGTGCGCGCGTTGCCGGAGACGTTGATGCGGCGCACGTAGACGCGGCGGCCCGGGTCGACGAGGAACTCGAAGTCGACTTCACGCTTGTCGCGGTCGATGCGCGGCACCGCGTTGACGTTGGCGAAGGCATAGCCGAGGGTGCCGAGGCGGTCGGTGATGGCCTTCTGCGAGTCGGCCAGCTTCTGCCCGGAAAAGGTCTCCCCGGGCGCGAGCGCGACCAGCGAAGAGAATTCCTGGTCGCGCCCCAGCAGCTGGCCGCGCACCTGCACGTCCCTGACGCGATAGACGCCGCCTTCGGTCATCGCGATCGTCAGGGTGACGTCTTCCTTGTCGGGCGAGATCGAGACCTGGGTCGAGTCGACCGAGAACTCCAGGTAGCCGCGGTTCAGGTAGAAGGAGCGCAGCGCCTCGAGGTCGCCGGACAGCTTCTCGCGCGAGTACTGGTCGGTCTTGGTGTACCAGGACAGCCAGGTGGGCGTGGTGAGCCGCATCTGGTCGAGAAGCTGCTTCTCGGTGAAAGCCTTGTTGCCGACGAAGCGGATCGAATCGATCTTCGCCGACTCGCCCTCCTCCACCGCCAGCGTGATGCCGACGCGGTTGCGCTCGAGCGGGGTCACCGTGGAGGTGACCCGCGTGGCGTACTTGCCGCGAGAAAGGTACTGCCGCTTGAGCTCCTGCTCGGCGCGCTCGAGCACGCTGCGATCGAAGATGCGGCTCTCGGCCAGACCCTGGTCGCGCAGCGCGCGCTTGATGGTCTCCTGGTCGAACTCCTTGGTGCCGGTGATGACGAGCGACGCGATCGCGGGGCGCTCTTCCAGGTACACCACGAGCACGTCGCCCTCGACCTCGAGCCGGACGTCCTTGAAGAAGCCGGTGGCGAACAGGGCGCGCACCGCTGCCGCGGCCTTGTCCTCGGTGAGCAGTTCGCCGACCTTGACCGGCAGGTAGCCGAACACCGTACCGGGCTCGGTGCGCTGGACACCGTCGATGCGGATGTCCCGGACCACGAAGGGATCGAAAGCCAGGGCGGCGTGGGAGAACAACAGGGCGGCGAGGCTCGCGGCGGCACTCGACAGCATCCGCGGCCGGGTTCCGCGCCAGGGGCGCGACACGGGCATCACTATCCGATCAGGCGGGTAAGGTCATTGAAGAGGGCCAGGATCATCATGGCGGCGATGACCACGAGCCCCGCTTTCTGGGTCACCTCGAGGAAGCGTTCCGACAGGGGCCTGCCGCGTACCGCCTCGAGGCCGTAATATACCAAATGGCCCCCGTCGAGCACGGGGATCGGGAGCAGGTTCAGCACCCCGAGGCTGATGCTGATCAGCGCCAGGAAGCTCAGGTAGGCATGCCAGCCGACGCGGGCGCTCTGCCCCGCGTAGTCGGCGATCGCCACCGGTCCGCTCAGGTTGCGCCAGGACAGCTCGCCCACCAGCATCTTGCCCAGCATGCGCAGCGAGAACACCGACATGTCCCAGGTGTGCACCATCGAGCGCTGCACTGCCTCCACCGGACCGTAGCGCACCTCGACCATCTGGACGCGGTTGGCCACGCCGGCACCGATGCGGCCGATGGTCCTGCCCGCCTCGTCCGGGCGATCGGAAGGCTGGGCGTCCGGGACGACCGCGATGCGCAGCGCATCCTCGCCGCGCCGCACGTCGACGCGCAGTTCCGCGCCGGGCCGCGCCCGGATCGCCTCGATCAGGTCGACCGCACGCGCGACGGGAACGCCGTCGACCGCGACCACTTCGTCGCCCGGGCGCAGGCCGGCACGCGCCGCGGCGCCCTCGGGCATCACCGTGGAGATGTCGACCCGTCCCGGCGCAAGCGCCAGGCCGAGGGTTCCGGTGAAGTCGCGCTCGACCTCGCCATCGGGCAGGCGCGCGGTGTCGAGCGACACCGTCTGGCGCATGCCGTCGCGCTCGATCTCGATCGGCGCGGCGCGGCGCTCGATCACCGCGTCGATCAGACGAAGCCGCAGCTCGTTCCAGGAGCGCACCTCCCTGCCGTCGGCCGCCACTACGACGTCGCCAGCGCGGACGCCCGCCGCGGCAGCGGCAGTTCCGGCCGCGGGCGCGTCCATGCGCGCGGCCGGCTCCTGCGCGCCGATCGCGTTGAGCAGCGCATACAGCAGGATGGCCAGCAGGAAGTTCGCAGCCGGCCCGGCCACCACGATCAGCGCGCGCTTCGAGAGCGGCTGGCGCGTGAACGCGCGGGGCAGGTCCTGCGGCGGGATGGTTTCGGTGGGCTGCTCGCGCTCGTCGAGCATCCGCACGTAGCCGCCGAGCGGGATCGCCGACAGCGTCCACTCGGTGCGGTCTGCGCCGACGCTCCAGCGCAGCAGCGGTCGGCCGAACCCGATCGAGAAGCGCAGCACCTTGACGCCGCACCAGCGGGCCACCAGGTAGTGGCCCATCTCGTGGACGAAGATCAGCAGCGTGAGCGCGACCAGGAAGGACAGCAGGGTCTGCAGGAAGGTCATGCGGCAAGCCTCGGGATACGTGCGGCGGCCAGCGCCCTCGCCTCGTCGTCGAGCGCGAGCGCCCCGGCGAGGTCGTCGGGCGCGGGCCGCCCGCCGAGCGCGTCGAGCACCCGCTCGTTGACCTCGGCGATCGCGGTGAAGGGCAGCCTGCGCTCGAGGAAGGCGGCGACCGCAACCTCGTTGGCGGCGTTCAGGACGCAGGGGGCCGCGGCCCCTGCGCGCAGCGCCTCGCGCGCGAGGCGCAGGCAGGGAAAGCGCTGGGGATCCGGGGGTTCGAAGTCCAGCCGGCCCAGTGCCGGGAGGTCGAGCGCACCCACGCCGCTGTCGATGCGCTCGGGATAGGCGAGCGCATGCGCGATCGGGGTGCGCATGTCCGGGTTGCCCAGCTGGGCCAGCACCGATCCGTCGAGGTATTCGACCATGGAGTGGATCACGCTCTGCGGGTGCACCACGATGTCGATCCGGTCCTCGGGGAGCCCGAACAGGTAGTGGGCCTCGATGAGTTCGAGGCCCTTGTTCATCATGGTCGCCGAGTCGACCGAGATCTTGCGGCCCATGCTCCAGTTCGGATGCGCGCAGGCCTGCTCCGGGGTGACCTGGGCGAGCTCGTGCAGCGCCCGCGTGCGGAACGGGCCGCCGGACGCAGTGAGCAGGATGCGCCGCACGCCGCCTGCGTCGAGCGCGCCGGCATCGGCCTGCGCGGCGGGCGGCAGGCACTGGAAGATGGCGTTGTGCTCGCTGTCGATGGGCAGCACGGTGGCGCCGCCCGCGCGGGCCGCGTCGACGAACAGGCGGCCGGCCGTCACCAGCGCCTCCTTGTTGGCGAGCAGCACGCGCTTGCCGGCCCTGGCTGCGGCGAGCGCGGGCGGCAGCCCGGCCGCGCCGACGATCGCCGCCATCACTGCCTCGACCCGCTCGTGCGCGGCCACCCAGGCCAGCGCCTCGGGGCCCTCCAGGACCTCGGTGCCGCAGCCTCCGGCGGCGAGCAGTTCGCGCAGGCGGGCTCCCGCCCCGGAGTCCGGAACCACCGCGTACGCCGGCCGGAAGCGGCCGCACAGTTGCGCGAGCTGCTCCAGGCGGTGGTGCGCGGACAGTGCGAACACGCGATAGCGGCCGGGATGGCGCGCGACGACGTCGAGCGTGCTGGTCCCGATCGAGCCGGTGGCGCCAAGGACTGTGATCGACTGCATGTGGCGATTATCGCAAGAGTTGGTACAGCAGCAGGGCCGCGGGCATCGTCGGAATCAGCGCGTCTATCCGGTCGAGGACGCCGCCGTGACCCGGCAGGATCCAGCCGCTGTCCTTGACACCCGCCTCGCGCTTGAGCAACGACTCGTGCAGGTCGCCGACGATGGACAGCGCGGCGATCGCCACCAGCGCGGCCACCGCCAGCACCGGCCCGGTGCGCTGCACCAGCAGCGCCGGCAGCGAGTCCTGCAGGGCGGGGGCGCTGGCCGCCAGCAGGCCCGCCACCGCCACCGCGAAGAAGCCGCCAACCGCCCCCTCCCAGCTCTTGCCGGGGCTGATCGACGGCGCCAGCTTGCGCCTGCCCAGCGCACGGCCGAAGAAGTAGGCAGCGATGTCCGCCACCCAGATCACCGCCATCGACGACAGCAGCGGCACCGGCCCGAGCAGCCTGAGCTCGTAGAGCGCGCACCAGCAGCCGAACAGGAGCGCGGCGGCCAGCGGCGCACCGCCGCTTCGCGCCTCGTGCCGCGACAGGCGCGCCGGCGCGGCGATCACCCAGAAGGCCAGCAGCAGCAGGCAGGCGCCCGCGACCAGCATCGGCGGCCAGGGCGCGTGCTCGCGCCAGGCCAGCGCAGCCGCCCCGGCGGCCAGCACCGCCCCCGCCGCCAGCTTCGCACCGGCCCCTGCGCGTCCGCCTGCGCGCGCCGGAAGCAGCCGCGCCCACTCCCAGGCGGCGACCGCCAGGAAGCCCAGCGTCAGCACGCCCCAGGCCAGCGGCGGGAACACGAAGATCGCCGGCAGCAGCACGGCGAGCAGCACCAGCGCGGTGATGACGCGGGGTCCTAGCATGGGGAGGCTCCGTCGATGGAGTGGCTTGCGCAGCACGGCCGGCCCGGGAGGCGGCCCCGGGCGCGAGCGCGCCTCATCCGGCGGCGCCGAGCTGGGCGCTGGTGCGGCCGAAGCGCCGCTCGCGCTCCTGGTACGAGGCGATCGCGGCGTCGAGCGCCGCCGCGTCGAAATCGGGCCAGAACGCGTCGGTGAAGTAGAGCTCGGTGTAGGCGAGCTGCCAGAGCAGGAAGTTGCTGATGCGCTGCTCGCCGCCGGTGCGGATGAACAGATCGGGCTCGGGCGCGTAGGCCATCGCGAGATGCGGCGCGAACAGCGCCTCGTCGATGGGCTCGGTGGCCTGGGCCAGCCCTGGGCGCTCCGCGAGCATCCGGCGGATCGCCTGGAGGATGTCCCAGCGGCCGCCGTAGTTCGCGGCGATGGTGAGGGTCATGCCCCGGTTGCCGGCAGTGCGATCGACGGCGCCGGAGATCAGCTCGCGCAGCCGCGGCTCGAAGGCCTCGAGGGCACCGACCACCTTGAGCCGGATGCCGTTGTCGGCGAGCAGCTTCACCTCGCGCTCGAGCGCGGTGATGAACAGGCGCATCAGCACCGAGACCTCTTCGGCCGGGCGCCGCCAGTTCTCGGAGCTGAACGCGAAGAGCGTCAGGTACTCGACGCCCCGGCGGGCACAGGCATCGACCGTGCCGCGCACCGCCTCCACGCCCTTGGCATGACCGGCCACGCGGGGCAGCCTGCGCGAGGTGGCCCAGCGCCCGTTGCCGTCCATGATGATCGCGATGTGCCTGGGCACGTCGCCTACCTGGGGAACCGCTCGGGTCGTGCTGGTGAATCCGGTCATTCGCTCTCGGGGGCTTGAACTCGGACCAGGCCCGAGTGCGCAGGCCGCGGTGGCGGCCGGATGGCGGGACGCCAGGGCACGGCCCTAGACGGTCATGATCTCCTGCTCCTTGGCCGCCAGCACCTTGTCGATCTCGACGATGCAGCGGTCGGTGAGCTTCTGGATCTCGTCCTGCGCGCGGCGCTCGTCGTCCTCGGAGATGCTCTTGTCCTTGATCATGCGCTTGAGCTGCTCGTTGGCGTCGCGGCGCAGGTTGCGCACCGCCACCTTGGCATGCTCGCCCTCGCCCTTGACCACCTTCGCGAGCTCCTTGCGGCGCTCCTCGGACAGCGGCGGCATCGGCACGCGGATCAGCTCGCCCACCATGGACGGATTCAGGCCCAGGTCGGATTCGCGGATGGCCTTGTCGATCACCTGGGCCATCTTCTTCTCCCAGGGGGACACGCCCAGCGTGCGCGCATCGACCAGCGTGACGTTGGCCACCTGCGAGATCGGCACCATGCTGCCGTAGTAGTCGACGTGGACATGATCGAGGATCGCAGGCGACGGGCGCCCCGTGCGGATCTTGCTGAGGTTGGTCCTCAGCAGCTCGATCGACTTGTGCATCTTTTCGTCGGCGGTCTGCTTGACCTCGTCGATGCTCATCTGAACTCCTCTGTCGATATCCGGGCCCGCCGGTCAGACATGGACCAGCGTGCCTTCGTCCTCACCGAGCACGACGCGGCGCAGCGCGCCTTCCTTGAAGATGGAGAACACCTTGATCGGCAGCCGCTGGTCGCGGCACAGCGCGAACGCGGTGGCATCCATCACCTTCAGGTTGCGCGCGATGGCCTCGTCGAAGCCGATGGTCTGGTAGCGCTGCGCGTCGGGATCGATCGCCGGGTCGGCGCTGTAGACGCCGTCGACCTTGGTGGCCTTCAGCACGATCTCGGCGCCGATCTCGGCGCCGCGCAGCGCCGCGGCGGTGTCCGTCGTGAAGAAGGGATTGCCCGTGCCGGCCGCGAAGATGACCACCTTGCGCTCCTCGAGGTAGCGCAGCGCCTTCGGGCGGATGTAGGGCTCGACCACCTGCTCGATCTTGAGCGCCGACTGCACCCGGGCGGGCACGCCCACCTGGCGCAGCGCATCCTGCAGCGCAAGCGAGTTCATCACCGTGGCGAGCATGCCCATGTAGTCCGCGGTGGCGCGGTCCATGCCGCCGGCGCCGAGCGCGACGCCGCGGAAGATGTTGCCCCCGCCGATCACCACTGCGAGCTCGACGCCCAGCGCGACCACGTCGGCGATCTCGCGCACCATGCGCTCGATCGTCGCCTGGTTGATGCCGTAGGCGTCATCGCCCATCAGCGCCTCGCCGGACAGCTTGAGCAGCACCCTGCGGTACGCCGGCCTGACCGCTGCCGCGGGAGCCCCGTGGCCCACCATCGAAATCGAACTCACCTGCGCTCCCCCTTCGCCGACAACGGCCAATTATCGTCGAATTCGAGCGCCGTTCAGCGCCCGGCCGCAGCCGCCGCCTGCGCGGCCACTTCGGCGGCGAAGTCGTTCGCCTTCTTCTCGATGCCCTCGCCGACCACGTACAGGACGAAGGACGCGATCGATGCGCCCCGGGCCTTGAGCAGCTGCTCGATGGTCTGCTTGCCGTCCTCGGCCTTGACGAAGACCTGGCCCAGCAGGGTCACGTCCTTCAGGTACTTCTGGACGGTGCCCTCGGCGATCTTCTCGAGCATGGCCTCCGGCTTGCCGGATTCGCGGGCCTTCTCGATGGCGATGCGCCGCTCGGTGTCGAGCAGCTCGGCCGGGACGCCCGAGGCGTCCAGCGACTTCGGCTTGGACGCGGCGATGTGCATCGCCAGGTCGCGTGCCAGCTGCTCGTCGCCGCCGACCAGGTCGACCAGCACGCCGATCTTCGAGCCGCCGTGGACGTAGGACGCCAGCTTGCCCTTGGCTTCGATGCGGGCGAAGCGGCGGATCGAGAGGTTCTCGCCGATCTTGCCGACCAGCGCGGTGCGCACCGTCTCGACGGTCTGACCGTCGATGTTCAGCGCCGACAGCGCTTCCACGTCGGCGGGGTTCTGCTCCATCACGAGCCGGGCCAGGGTGGAGGTCAGCGACAGGAAATCGTCGTTCTTGGCGACGAAGTCGGTCTCGCAGTTGACCTCGACGATCGCGCCGGTCTTGCCGTCCGCAGCGATCTGCATGCCGACCACGCCCTCGGCGGTCACGCGGGCCGCCGCCTTGCTGGCCTTGTTGCCCAGCTTGACGCGGAGGATCTCTTCGGCCTTCGCCATGTCGCCGTCGGCCTCGGTGAGGGCCTTCTTGCACTCCATCATCGGCGCGTCGGTCTTCTCGCGCAGTTCCTTGACCATGCCTGCGGTGATTGCCGCCATGTCTGCTCACTCCCTTGCATGCGGGGCCGCGCCATGCATGCGGCATGCGGCCCGGTTTTCCTGGGCGGGCCGCCGCTGTCGCGGCGCCGCCCTACAAAAAAAGGGGCTGTCTCGGCAGCCCCGCGTTCCGGCGGCAGGGCGCCGCAGCGGGCGCCCTCCTCGATCCGGGGGTCGGTCAGGCCTCGTCGCCCTCGACCTCGACGAACTCCTCGCCGCTGTCGGGCGCGACGATTTCCTGCAGAGAAGCGTTGCGGCCCTCGATCACGGCATCGGCGATGCCGCGCGCGTAGAGGCGGATCGCCTTGCCGGAGTCGTCGTTGCCCGGGATGACGTAGTCGATGCCCTGCGGCGAGTGGTTCGTGTCGACCACGGCGACGACCGGAATGCCGAGCTTGTTGGCCTCGGTGATCGCGATCTTGTGGTAGCCGACGTCGATCACGAAGATCGCGTCGGGCAGGCCGCCCATGTCCTTGATGCCGCCGAGGCTCTGCTCGAGCTTGGTCATCTCGCGCTCGAACATCAGCGCTTCCTTCTTGGACATGCGCTCGACGCCGCCGTCGGCCAGCGTGGCCTCCATGTCCTTGAGGCGCTTGATCGAGGTCTTGACCGTCTTGAAGTTGGTGAGCATCCCGCCCAGCCAGCGCTGGTCGACGTAGGGCATGCCGGCGCGTGCAGCTTCCTCGGCGACGATCTCGCGCGCCTGGCGCTTGGTGCCGACGAAGAGCACCGTGCCGCGGTTGGCCGAGAGCTGGCGCACGTACTTCGAGGCCTCCTGGAACTTGGCCAGGGTCTTCTCGAGGTTGACGATGTGGATCTTGTTGCGGTGGCCGAAGATGAAGGGGGCCATCTTCGGGTTCCAGAAGCGGGTCTGGTGGCCGAAATGGACACCCGCTTCCAGCATTTCGCGCATGGTGACGGACATTGGTATGTACTCCGATCAGGGTTTGGACTGACGCACCCGCGTGCCGCCGCCCGCCCTCATGAGAATGCCCTCCATGAGACCGCCTTCCATCAGGCGCTGCAGACTGCGGACCCTCGATTCCGGGTGCGCGCGTTTTTCAGCCGTGCGCCCTCTGAAAAGGCGCAGCAGCTAACCTATAATCATAGCATGACGATCGAAATCAAGACCAGCGAAGACATCGCCGCGATGCGCGTGGCCTGCCGGCTCGCCTCCGAGGTGCTCGACTACATCACCCCGTTCGTGAAGCCGGGGGTCAGCACCGGCGAGCTCGACCGGCTCTGCCACGACTACATGGTCAACGAGCAGGGCACGGTGCCCGCGCCGCTGAACTACGCACCGCCCGGCTACCGCCCCTTCCCGAAGTCCATCTGCACCTCGGTCAACCACCAGGTCTGCCACGGCATTCCCGGCGACAAGGTGCTCAAGAACGGCGACGTCCTGAACATCGACATCACCGTGATCAAGGACGGCTACCACGGCGACACCAGCCGCATGTTCTTCGTGGGGCAGCCCTCGGTGGCGGCCCGCAGGCTGTGCGAGGTCACCTACGAGTGCATGTGGCTCGGCATCGAGCAGGTGCGCCCGGGTGCCACCGTAGGCGACATCGGCCACGTGATCCAGCGCCATGCCGAGTCCAGCGGCTTCTCGGTGGTGCGCGAATTCTGCGGCCACGGCATCGGCAAGCGCTTCCACGAGGAACCGCAGATCCTCCATTATGGACGCCCGGGCACCGGCGACCGCCTCGAGGCCGGGATGATCTTCACCGTCGAGCCGATGATCAACGCCGGCCGTCGCGAGATCCGCGACCTGGCCGACGGCTGGACCATCGTCACCAGGGACCACAGCCTCTCGGCGCAGTGGGAGCACACGGTGCTGGTCACCGAATCCGGCTTCGAGGTGCTGACCGTGTCTGCGGGCACGCCCGCGCGCCCCTCGCTGCCGGCCCGCGCCGCCTGAGCCCGCCGTGACCGGCCTGGATCCGCAGGCGCTCGGCCGGCTGCGCATCGCGCACCGGCGGCAGTCCGACGAGCTCATCGACGCCTTCCGCAGCGACCTGGACCCGGACCGCCTGGTCCGGGGCCTGTGCGCGGTCACGGACGCCACGGTCAGGGAGCTGTGGGCCGGCACCGGACTGGCCCGCGGCGCGCTGATCGCGGCGGTCGGCGGCTATGGCCGCGGCGAGATCTTTCCGCACTCCGACGTCGATCTCCTCATCCTCACAGCGGGCGCGCCGGACCCGGGCCAGCGCGCGGCCATCGAGGCCTTCGTGGGCGGCTGCTGGGATGCGGGCCTGGCGATCGGGCACAGCGTGCGCACGCTCGACGAATGCGTGCAGGAGGCCGCGGCCGACATCACGGTGCAGACCAGCGTGCTGGAGGCGCGGCTGCTCGCCGGCAGCCGCGCGCTGTTCGAGCGGATGACGCAGAGCCTGGCCGCGCAGCGCGATCCGGGCGCCTTCTTCCGCGCCAAGCGCGCGGAGATGCGCCAGCGCCACGTCAAGTACGAGGACACGCCCTACAGCCTCGAGCCGAACACCAAGGAGAGCCCCGGCGGGCTGCGCGACCTGCACGTGGTGATGTGGGCGGCGCGCGCCGCAGGCTTCGGCCGGCGCTGGAGCGACCTCGCCCTCAGGGGCCTGGCAACCGTCGAGGAGGCGCGCGCGCTGGCCCGCAGCCAGCGCATCCTCAAGCGCATCCGGGCCAGCCTGCACATCGTCGCCGGCAGGCGCGAGGACCGGCTGGTGTTCGACCTGCAGGCGCAGGTCGCCGCGATGCACAACCTGGATCGGGGCGACGCCAGGCGCGCCTCCGAGGACCTGATGACGCGCTACTTCCGCGCGGCCAAGCAGGTCACCCAGCTCAACGCGATCCTGCTCCAGAACCTGGACGCGGCGCTGTTCCCGCAGGTGGGGGGCGCCCCCGAGCGCATCGACGCCGAATTCCAGAGCCGCCGCGGGCTGCTCGATGCGATCGACCCCGATCTCTTCCAGCGAGATCCCGCGGCCATCCTGCGCGCCTTCCTGGTCGTCGAGCAGCACCCGGAGCTCCAGGGGATGAGCGCGCCGACGCTGCGCGCGATCTGGCATGCGCGGCTGCGCATCGACGCTGCCTTCCGGCGCGACCCTGCCAACCGCGCGCTGTTCCTGGCGATCCTCCAGCAGCCGCGCGGCGTGACGCGGGCGCTGAGGCGGATGAACCAGTGGTCGGTGCTGGGCCGCTACCTGCCGGCGTTCCGGCGCATCGTCGGGCGCATGCAGCACGACCTTTTCCACGTCTACACGGTGGACCAGCACATCCTGATGGTGGTGCGCAACCTGCGGCGCTTCGCGCTCGACGAGCACGTCCACGAGTATCCGTTCTGCAGCCAGCTGATGGCGGCCTTCCCGAAGCGCTGGCTGCTTTACCTGGCCGCCCTCTTCCACGACATCGCCAAGGGGCGCGGCGGCGACCACTCGAAGCTGGGGCGCGGCGATGCGGCGCGCTTCTGCCGGCTCCATGGGCTGGCCGCCGAGGACGCCTCGCTGGTGGAGTTCCTGGTCGAGCACCACCTGACCATGTCCTCGGTGGCACAGAAGCAGGATCTCTCCGACCCCGAGGTGGTGATGCGCTTCGCGCGGCTGGTCGAGACCGAGGAGCGGCTCGTCGCGCTTTACCTGCTGACCGTCGCCGACATCCGCGGCACCAGCCCGAAGGTGTGGAACGCCTGGAAGGGCAAGCTGCTGCAGGACCTGTTCGAGATGACCCGGCGGGCGCTCGAAGGCGAGGCCCCGGAGGCGGGCTCGCGGGTCGACGCGCTGCGCCGCGAAGCCCGCAAGACGCTGAACCTGTATGCGCTCTCCGAGGACCGTTACGAGCAGTTCTGGTCCAGGCTCGACGTCACCTACTTCCTTCGCAACGACGCCAACGACGTCGCCTGGCACACCCGGGTGCTGCATTCGAAGGTAGACACCGACGTACCGGTGGTTCGCGCGCGCCTGGCCCCGATCGGCGAGGGCTTCCAGGTAGTCGTCTACCAGCCGGACCAGCCCGACCTGTTCGCACGGATCTGCGGCTACTTCGACAGCAAGAACCTCTCGGTGCTCGACGCGCGGATCCACACCACGCGCCACGGCTACGCGCTCGACAGCTTCCTGATCGTGGATCCCGCCGACCGCGCCTCCCACTACCGGGACATCCTCACGCTGGTCGAGGCCGAACTCGCCGAGCGGCTCTCCAGGCGCACGCCGCTGGCCCCGCCGGTGCTGGGCCGCAGCTCCCGCCGCTCGCGGAATTTCCCGATCGAGCCGCGCGTGGAGCTGCGCCCGGACGAGCGAGGCAGGCACCACCTGCTCTCGGTCACCGCCAACGACCGCACCGGGCTGCTCTACAGCATCGCGCGCGTGCTCAGCGAGCACGGGGTGGGCCTCTACACGGCCAGGATCACCACGCTGGGCGAGCGGGTCGAGGATGTCTTCCTGGTCCAGGGGCCGGAGCTGGCCTCGCCGAAGGCTCAGCTGCGCCTCGAAAGCGAACTGCTGGCAGCCGTCCAGCCCTGAGCGGCGGTGCGCGGAGACGGGCCGGACCCTCGGGCTGCGTTGCCGCCGGCGGCGCCGGCCAGGGGCGCGGGCCGGACGGTACGCGGGCCGCCCGCGTACTCAGCCTGTCGCGGCGCCCAGGCGCACGAACTCGGACAGGATTGCGCGCACCCGGACCATGGCCTGCTCGACGGCTAGCGTGATCGCGTCGAGCGAGACCTCGCGGCTGCTGTCGCCCTTGCCGGCGGCGTGGTTGGCCACCACCGCGAGCGCCGCGTAGGGAAGCCCGAGTTCGCGCGCCAGCACCGCCTCGGGCATCCCGGTCATGCCGACGAGGTCGCAGCCGTCGCGCTCCATCCTGCGGATCTCGGCCGCGGTCTCCAGCCGCGGCCCCTGCGTGCACCCGTAGGTTCCCGAGGGCGCCATCGACTCGCCGAGGTTCTGCGCAGCGCGCGCCAGCAGCCCGCGCACCTGCTCGTCGTAGGGCCAGGTGAAGTCGACGTGCACCACGGGCTGGCCGGGACCCTCGAAGAAGGTGCAGCAGCGCCCGGTGGTGTAGTCGACGATCTGGTCCGGCAGCACCAGGGTTCCCGGGCCGAAGTCGTCGCGGATGCCGCCCACGGTGGCCACCGAGACCACGCCGTCGACGCCGGCCTGCTCGAGCGCCCAGATGTTGGCCCGGTAGTTGATCTCGTGGGGCGCCAGCGTGTGGCCGTAGCCGTGGCGCGCACGGAAGACCAGGTCCACCCCGTCGAGGCGGCCATGGGTAAGCGGGCACGAGGGGTCGCCCCAGGGCGTGCGCACCACCTGCCGGCGCGTATCGCGCAGTTCGGCGAGCCGCGCAAGGCCGCTGCCGCCGATGATCCCGAACTTCATGCGTTCTCCTGTCCGATCATTCTGATGAGCGCCGGCTCGTCGATCACGGGGATCCCGAGCTCGCGCGCCTTCTCGAGCTTGCTGCCGGCTGCCTCGCCGGCCAGCAGATAACCCGTCTTGCGCGACACCGAGGAGGTCACCCGTCCGCCGTGACGCTCGATCAGGGCACTGGCCTCATCACGGCTGACCGGCAGCGTGCCGGTGATGACGAAGCTGGCGCCGGCGAGCGCCCCGCCTCCTTCGGCGCGCGCGCTCGCCCAGCGCACCCCCGCCGAGCGCAGGCCTTCGATGACCTCGCGGTTGTGCGGCTCGGCGAAGAAGCGCTGCAGGCTGTCGGTGATCTCCGGCCCGATCCCCTCCAGCGGCACCGGCCCGGGCGCTTCGCCACGGCTTCGCCGGCGGGCATTCTCCTTCTGCAGCGCGGCCTTCTCCGCCTGCCGCGCGGGCCAGTCCTCGGCCATCAGCGCGTCGAGGTCGCCGTATTCGGCGGCGAGCTGGCGGGCGACCTCCTCGCCGACCAGCCGGATGCCCAGCGCGAACAGGAAGCGCGCCAGCGTGCTGTCCCTGGACCGCGCGATCGCAGCCACCAGTTTCGCCGCGGATTTCTCTCCCATCCGGTCGAGACCCGCCAGCGTCGCCGCATCGAGCCGATACAGGTCCGCCGGCGTCTTGACCAGCCCGGCATCGACCAGCTGCTCCACCAGCCGCTCGCCGAGGCCCTCGATGTCCATCGCACGGCGCTGCGCGTAGTGCAGCAGCGCCTGCTTGCGCTGGGCGGAACAGTAGAGCCCGCCGACGCAGCGCCAGGCGGCGGCGCCCTCGTCGCGCACCGCCGCCGACCCGCACACCGGGCAGCTGGCGGGCATCTCGAAGGCGCGCAGGCGCGCAGCGAACTCCGGCGACCCGGCCGGCGGACGCGACTCGGGCAGCGACCGCACCACCTCGGGGATGACATCCCCCGCGCGCCGCACGACCACGGTGTCGCCGATCAGCAGGTCCTTGCGGCGGATCTCGTCCTCGTTGTGGAGCGTCGCGTTCGACACCGTGGTTCCGCCGACGAACACCGGCCGCAGCCGCGCCACCGGGGTCAGCGTACCGGTGCGTCCCACCTGGATCTCGATGTCCAGCAGCTCGGTCACGGCCTCCTCGGCGGGAAACTTGTGCGCGATCGCGAAGCGCGGCGCGCGCGCGACGAAGCCCAGCCGCTCGTGCCAGGCCAGCCGGTCGACCTTGTAGACCACCCCGTCGATGTCGTACGGAAGCCCGGCGCGGCGCGCCTGCATCTCACGGTAGAAGCCGAGCAGCGCCTGCGGGCCGCTCAGCACCCGGCGCTCCGCGCCGACCGGCAGGCCGAGCGCGACGAGCCAGTCGAGCAGGCCCGCGTGGGTCTCGGGCTCGGCGGCCCCGTCGAGCTCGCCGACGCCGTAGGCGAGGAAGCGCAGCGGGCGCGCCGCAGTGATCGCCGGGTCGAGCTGGCGCAGCGATCCGGCCGCCGCGTTGCGCGGGTTGACGAACTCGCGCTCGCCGAGCGCGCGCTGGCGTGCGTTCATCCGCTCGAAATCCGCCTTGTACATCAGCGCCTCGCCGCGCACCTCGATCAGCGCCGGCGCCGACCCGCGCAGCCGCAGCGGCACCGCGCGGATGGTGCGCACGTTGGCGGTCACGTCCTCGCCGGTGCTGCCGTCGCCGCGGGTGGCCGCGGACACCAGTCGGCCGCCCTCGTAGCGCAGCGAGAGCGCCAGCCCGTCGTACTTGAGCTCGCCGCAGTAGTCGATCATCGCGCCGGGCGGCAGGAGCTCGCCGAGCAGCTCGCGGGCGCGCCGGTCGAAGGCCAGCACCTCGTCGTCTTCGAAGGCGTTGTTCAGCGACAGCATCGGCAGCGCGTGGCGCACCGAACCGAAGCCTGCCTGCGGGGCCGCGCCCACCCGCTGCGTCGGGGAGTCGGCCGTGGCCAGCTCCGGATGGGCCAGCTCGAGGTCCTGCAGCTCGCGGAAGGCGCGGTCGTACTCCGCATCGGGAGCCGAGGGCGCGTCGAGGACGTAGTACTCGTGGTTCCAGCGCTCGATGCGCTCGCGCAGCGCCGCCGCGCGAGCGCGCGGATCGGGCGCCGCGCCGGGAGCGTCGGTCGTGCCCACTCAGTTGAACAGGCGCAGCGCGAGCGGCGAGCCCGCATCGATGCCGATCATCGCCAGCCGCTCCTGGCGCGTGGCGATCTGCCCGCCGATGCGATCGAGCTCGGGATCGGCAAGCGGCCGGCCCGCATCGTCGACCAGCCGCCCGCCAAGCCGCTGCGCGCACAGCCGCGCACAGGCCACCATCTCGGCCCAGGGCGAGTGCTCGGCCGGTGCGCGCGGGACGTCGAGCAGCAGCGACAGGCGGTTGGGCGCGTCGGTCAGGGCGAGCGAGAACAGAACCTCGCCCTGCGGGCCCAGCCGCGCGTAGCGGTTGTTGCCCCGCTCGACGCACGCGGTCTCGCCGGCAAGCCTGGCGAGGTCGGCCAGCCCGAGCGGCTCGGGCGACTCCACCCCGATGCCGAGCTGCGCATCGAGGCTGGCGCAGACCTCGTCGAGCTCGCGGGCACGCGCCAGGACCGGCCCCATCTCGGGCGTCGCGGCCAGCGCCGAGAGCTGGTCTGCGAGCGACTGCACCCCGGCCGCGAAATCGGAGAACTCCATCGCGTTCAGCGGCCCGTTGCGGTTGGCCAGCAGCACGCCGACGCGCACCTGGTCGAAGTGCGCGCCCGCGGCCGGCGCGCGCCACTGCAGGGCGCCCTGCGCGACCGGCGCCGGGGCGTCGGACAGGAACTCGTCGCCCTCGCCCTGCGGCAGGGGCGCCGGCGAGGACCGTGCAGCCTCGACGACCACCGGCTTGGCGCCGGCCCGGCGGAAGCCGCTGGCAAGGGTGACCAGGCGCTCGCCGGACACGAGCGAAGGCAGGGCGAGCTCGACGATGCAGTCGGTGCGCGCGTCGAGCACCGCAGGCGCAGCCGGCCGCGGACCGGCGGCCGCGGCGGCCTCTTCATTGACGGGTTCGGGCGGCGGGGCGACGCCGGCTCCGAGGCTGGGCTCGGCGCGCTGGGACGAACCGGACGCGTCGCGGGCGCCGACGCCCCTCGCCAGCTTGCCTCCCGGGGCCCGGCTGCGGCCGATCCACCAGTTGTATCCGAAGACTGCGGCGATCGCGGCGACCGCCAGCAGGAGCAGGCTCAGCGTCAGTGAACTCATCAGGCGGCCTCTGCCATCCGCGATGCGGCCTCGAGATCGACCGCGACGATGCGTGACACTCCGCGCTCCTGCATCGTCACGCCGACCAGCTGCTGGGCCAGTTCCATCGCGATCTTGTTGTGGGTGATGAACACGAACTGGGTCTGGTCGGACATCCGCCGGACCATGTCCGCATAGCGTTCGGTGTTCGCGTCGTCGAGCGGCGCATCGACCTCGTCGAGCAGGCAGAAGGGCGCGGGGTTCAGCTGGAACATCGCGAACACCAGGGCGATCGCCGTCAGCGCCTTCTCGCCGCCGGACAGCAGGTGGATCGAGGTGTTGCGCTTGCCGGGCGGCTGCGCCATCACCTGCACGCCCGCGTCGAGGATCTCGCCGCCGGTGAGGATCAGCCTGGCCTCGCCGCCGCCGAACAGCTCCGGGAAGAGCTTGCCGAACTCCCGGTTGACCGTGTCGTAGGTCTGCTGGAGCAGCTCGCGGGTCTCGCGGTCGATGCGGCGGATGGCGTCCTCGAGCGTGGAGATCGCCTCGTTGAGGTCGGCGGACTGGTCGTCCAGGAAACGCTTGCGTTCGCTGGACGCGGTCAGCTCGTCGAGGGCGGCGAGGTTGACCGCCCCCAGCGCCGCGATGGCGTTGGCCAGGCGGGTGACCTCGCCCTGCAGCCAGGAGGCCTTCGGCGGCTCGGGGAAGGCAGCGCGCAGCGCCTCTTCGTCGACCCCGGTCCCGGCGAGCTGCTCGTCGAACTGCTCGGCGCTCAGGCGGGCGGCCTGCTCCTCGAGCTGCAGCTCGGTGACGCGCCGGCGCAGCGGCTCCTGCTCGCGCTCGGTGCGCAGCCGCTGTTCGTCGAGCTCGCGCAGCGAGCCGGTGAGCCCGTCCAGCCGCTGCCGGGCGGCCGAAAGCGCCGTCTCCTCGCGGTGGCGCGCCTCCAGCGCGGCGTCGAGCCGCTGCCGCGCAGTCGCGTCGGAGAGCTCCGAGAGCCGGGACTCGCACTGTTCGCGTTCGGCGAGGCCCTGCTGCCCGAGCCGCTCGGCCTGCTCGATCCGGGCGTCGAGGCGCTCGATGCGCCCCTGGATCTCCCGGATCGCGAACGAGGCTTCCTGCGCCTCGCGCTCGGCCTGGCGAAGCGCGTCCCGGCGATGGGCAAGCCCGCGATCCGCGTCCTCGAGCGCCAGGGACAGGTCCTCCGCATGCTGCTGGCGCTCGGCGAGCTCGGCGTCGAGCCGCTCGAAGGCGGCCGCCTCCTCCTCGATCACCAGCGTGGCGGCCTCGATCGCCTGCTCCACCTCGGCGAGCTCGTTGCCGATGCGCGCGCGCGCCTGGCTGGCCCGCTCCAGCTGCTGCTCGATGCGCTGGGCGTCGAGCCGCAGCCCGGAGAGCTGGCGCAGCGCGGCGTTGTGCTCGTCGCGCACCGAGCCCAGCGCGGCGACCAGCTCCGCGCTGCGGGCCTCGGTGCGGGCGGCCGCTGCGCGGGACTCGTCGGCGAGCAGGTGCTGCGCCCGGAGCTCGCGCCCGAGGTGCTCGAGCTCGTGCTGCCGGGCCAGGATGCCCTCGCGCTCGGAATCGGGCGCGTACATCTGGATCGACAGCCGTCCGACCACGTGCCCCGCGCGGGTCACGAAGCGCCCGCCCGGGGGCAGCTCGCCGCGCCGGGCAACCGCCTCGTCGAAATCCTCGGCCGCATGCAGTCCCTGCAGCCATTCGGCAAGCAGCGACTGCAGCCCCGCCTCGGTGGCACGCACCACTTCCAGCAGCGGCCGCAGCCCCGGCGCGGCCGCCGACGGCGCAGCCAGCGGCTGCGGGCTGAAGAACGCGACCTTCGCCGGCGGCGCATCGGCCGCGAGGCCGGCGACATGCTCGAGCCGGCCCACCTCGAGCGATTCGACCCGCTCGCGCAGCACCGACTCCAGCGCAGTCTCCCAGCCGTCCTCGATGCGCAGCCGCTGCCAGAGCCGGGTGAGCGAGCCAAGGCCGTGGCGCTCGAGCCAGGGGCCGATGCGGGCCTGGCTCTGCGCGCGCTCCTGGAGCTGGCGCAGCGCCGCGATCCGGGCCTCGATCTGGGCCAGCCGGGCATCGGCCTCGCGCAGCTGCTGCTGCGCGGGCGCGCGCGCCGCATCGGCGCTGCGCCAGGCCTCCTCGGCGGCGGCCAGCCGCTCGGCGCTCTCGTGCTCGCGCGCCTCGGCGGCGGCGAGCGCCTCGCGCATCGACTCCAGCTGCGCCTGCGGCGGGGCCTGCACCGAAGCGTCCTCGCCCTGCAGCCGCTCGCGGCGGCGGCGCGCGTCGTCCAGCGCACGCTCGGCGCCGCGCTGGCGGGTCGCGGAAAGCTCGATGGCCTGGCGGGTGGCCAGCGCCGCCGAGCGCGCCTCGTCCACCTCGTTGCGCCGCTCGCGCACCGCGGCCTCCACCTCGGGCAGCTGCTCGCCGAGCGCGAGCGCCTGCCGCGCAAGCTCCTCCGCGCGCTCTTCGGCGCCCGCCAGGGAATCGCGCGCCAGCCCCGCGTCGGCGCGCGCCTGCTCGCGGTCCTCGCGCGCCTGGCGGATCTGCGCATCGAGCGCGGCGATGCGCTCGCCGAGCTGCCCCTGCGACTCGACCACGAAGCGGATCTCGGACTCCAGCCGGGCGACCTCGGCGTTGGCATCGTAGAAGCGCCCCTGCGCGGCGTGCACCTCGTCGCCGGCGGCATAGTGGGCAGCCCGGGTCGTCTCCAGCTGCGACTCCAGCGAGCGCTGCTCGGCCAGGCGCGCGTCGAGCTCCAGCTGCGCCTGCGCGCCCTGGGCCGCGACCTTGCGCTGCAGCGCAAGCGCCTCGTCGCGCCGCACCAGCCAGAGCATGCGCTGGCGCGCCTCGCGGTCGGCCTCCAGGCCCCGGTACTGCTGGGCCACCTCGGCCTGGCGCTCCAGCTTCTCGATCTGCGCGTTGAGCTCGCGCAGGATGTCCTCGACCCGGGTGAGGTTCTCGCGGGTGTCCGAGAGACGGTTCTCGGTCTCGCGCCGACGCTCCTTGTAGCGCGAGATGCCGGCGGCCTCCTCGAGGAACACGCGCAGGTCCTCGGGGCGGGCCTCGATGATCCGCGAGATCATTCCCTGGCCGATGATCGCGTAGGCGCGCGGCCCCAGGCCGGTGCCGAGGAAGATGTCGTGGACGTCCTTGCGGCGCACCACCTGGTTGTTGATCAGGTAGCTGGACTGGCCGTCGCGGGTGAGCACGCGCTTGACCGAGAGCTCGGCAAAGCTGCCCCAGCTGCCGCCGATGCGCCCGAGGGAGTTGTCGAATACCAGCTCGACCGAGGCGCGCGAGGCCGGCTTGCGCTCGGACGAGCCGCTGAAGATCACGTCCTGCATCGACTCGCCGCGCAGCTCCGAGGCGCGCGACTCGCCCAGCACCCAGCGCACCGCATCCATGATGTTGGACTTGCCGCAGCCGTTGGGGCCGACGACGCCCACCAGCTGGCTCGGGACCTCGAACGACGTCGGGTCCGCGAAGGACTTGAAACCGGCGAGCTTGAACTGTTTGAGCCGCACGCGGGGAACCTCGGGACGACGATCGGGCAGGCAGAAACGCGAAAAGCCATGACCGCGGCCGCGTGGGCGCCCCGGTCAGGGCTTCGGGATCCCTATAATATCACCCGCTCCCGAGCGCCCTGCGGCCCGCCAGGCCCGCGGCGCTTCCGACTCCAGGCCCTGCCCGCCGTGCGGGCCCCGGCCCCCACCCCCGTCGCCCGCCATGCCTTCGCTGCCGTCCAAGACCATCGAGACCTTCCCGAATCCGAACCCGGAGCGGGACTATCGCGTGCACATCGAGGTGCCCGAGTTCACCTGCCTGTGCCCGCTCACCGGCCAGCCGGACTTCGCGACCTTCACCATCGACTACATCCCCGACAAGCGCAACGTCGAGCTCAAGAGCCTCAAGCTCTACATGTGGTCCTATCGTGACGAGGGCGCCTTCCACGAGGCGGTCACCAACCGCATCCTCGGCGACCTGGCCGGGGCGACCAAGCCGCGCTACATGCGGATCAGCGCGAAGTGGTACGTGCGCGGCGGCATCTTCACCACCGTCGTGGCCGAGCACCGCAAGCGCGGCTGGAAGCCCGCGCCCCGGGTCGAGCTCGATGCGCTCGAGGGCGGCGCGAGCACCCGCGGCTAGCGCCTGCGCTCCCATCAACCCTCCGGCCGGAACCGCGCCTTGAACCCGCTCCTCGACAAGCTCCAGCCCTACCCCTTCGAGCGCATGGCTGCGCTGCTCGCGGGCGTGCAGCCCGATGCCGGTCATTCGCCGGTGAATCTCTCGATCGGCGAACCCAAGCACCCCACCCCGTCGGTGATCACCGACGCGATGGCCGCCGCCTTCGCGGGCCTGGCCAGCTACCCAGCCACCGCCGGCGGCCCCGAGCTGCGCGCCGGAATCGCCGGCTGGCTGCGCCGCCGCTACCGCCTCGACGCGATCGATCCGCAGACCCAGGTGCTGCCGGTGAACGGCTCGCGCGAGGCGCTGTTCGCCTTCGCGCAGGCGGTGATCGACCCGCGCGCGGACGCGCTGGTCGTCTGCCCGAATCCCTTCTACCAGATCTACGAGGGCGCCGCGCTGCTGGCCGGCGCCGGCGTCCACTACGTCGAGCAGTCGCCCGCCAACGGCTTTCGCTGCGACTGGGCAGCGGTCCCCGAGGCCGTCTGGGCCCGCACCCAGCTGCTCTACGTCTGCTCGCCCGGCAATCCCACCGGGACGGTGATGCCGCTGGACGAATGGCGGCTGCTCTTCGCGCTCGCCGACCGCCACGGTTTCGCGATCGCTGCCGACGAGTGCTACTCCGAGATCTTCCTGGACGAAGCCGCGCCGCCGCTGGGCTCGCTGGAGGCTGCGCAGGCGCTGGGCCGGCACGACTACCGCGGCCTGGTGGCCTTCTCCAGCCTGTCCAAGCGCTCGAACGCGCCCGGAATGCGCTCCGGCTTCGTCGCCGGCGACGCGCGGCTGATCGGCGCCTTCCGCCTCTACCGCACCTACCATGGCAGCGCGATGAGCCCCACGGTCCAGGCCGCGTCGCTGGCGGCCTGGAACGACGAGGCCCACGTCGAAGCGAACCGCAGGCTGTACCGCGAGAAGTTCGATGCGCTGGCGCCGCTGCTCGACGGCGTTCTGGATACCGCGCGGCCGCAGGCGGGCTTCTACTTCTGGGCGCAGGTGCCGGGCGGCGACGACCAGGCTTTCGTGCGCGAGCTCTACCGCCGCTTCAACGTGCTGGCGCTGCCGGGCAGCTTCCTCGCGCGCGAGGCCGGCGGCCGCAACCCGGGCAGCGGCTTCATCCGACTCGCCCTCGTGGAGCCCCTCTCCCGCTGCCTGGAGGCGGCTGCCCGCATCCGCAGCTTCGTGCAGGCCATGGAGCGCGCCGGCGCATGACGCAGCCCGACCCGGCCGGCCGCGCGCGTTGCGGATCGCACGCCGCGGCACCGACCGTTGCCCCCGCCCGCGCGTTCATCGGCCGCGCGGCCGCTGCGGCGCCCGCGCGTGTGAACATCGGCGCCGACGACCTGCCGCGGGGCGGATGAGCCCGCGCGGGCTCATGCACATCGCGGGAGAGCGCACATGGTGATGGATCGGCTGTTTTCGTTGATGGCGGAGAAGAAGGCTTCCGACATCTTTCTCGCACCCGGGTCCCCGATCCACATCAAGATCAATGGGATGAGCATCCCGGTGAACCAGCAGAAGCTGGACGCCGACGGCATCGAGAGCCTGCTGCAGGAGATCCTCACGGAGCGCCAGTGGCAGGAGTTCCTCGAGCGGCGCGAGCTCAACGCCGGCTACGGGCTGCGCGGCGTCGGCAGCTTCCGGATCAACGTGTTCCGCCAGCGCGGCTCGCCGGCCTGCGTGGTCCGCTACATCCCGAGCGACATCCCCCAGCTGGAGAGCCTGAACCTGCCGTCGGTGCTCTCCGAGCTGGTGATGGAGAAGCGCGGGCTGATCCTGGTGGTGGGGTCCACCGGTTCGGGCAAGTCCACCACGCTCGCGTCGATGCTCGACCACCGCAACGAGAAACGCTCCGGGCACATCCTCACCTTCGAGGATCCGATCGAATTCGTGTTCCGGAACAAGCGCTCCATCGTCAACCAGCGCCAGATCGGCACCGACACCGACTCGCTCGGGGTCGGCCTGAAGAACGCGATGCGCCAGGCGCCCGACTGCATCCTGATCGGCGAGATCCGCGACATGGAAACGATGTCGGCAGCGATCGCCTACGCGCAGTCCGGCCACCTGGTGCTGTCGACCCTGCACGCGAACAACGCCAACAATGCGCTGAACCGGATCATCAGCTTCTACCAGCCGGAAAACCGCCGGGTGATGATGTCCGACCTGGCCGCCACGCTTCGGGCGATCGTCTCGCAGCGGCTGGTGCGCAACACGCAGGGCGCGCGCATCCCGGCGGTGGAGCTGCTGCTGAACACCCGCCACGTCGCGGAACTGATCGAGCAGGGCCAGCTCACCGAGGTCAAGGATGCGATGGAGAAGAGCCTCGCGCCCGGCTCGCAGACCTTCGAGCAGGCGCTGGTGAGGCTGGTGCGCGCGCGGGTGATCTCGCGCGAGGACGCCATCTCGAACGCCGACTCTCCCACCAACCTGCTGTGGCTGCTCGAGAACGACGGCGGCGGCGAGCCTGTCCCCGCGCCCGGTGCCGCGCAGGCGGCGCTGCCCGTGCTGCCGGGCGCGCGCCCGGAGCGCGAGCCAGAGGGCTCGGCGTTCTCCGAGTTCCTCCTGAACATCTGATGGCCGACACCACCCTCTACGGCATCGAGAACTGCGACCAGGTCAGGCGCGCCCGCCAGTGGCTGCGCAAGCACGGCGTGCAGGCGCGCTTCCACGATTTCCGCCGCGACGGCCTGGACCGCGCGACGCTGGAGCGCTGGCTGTCCCACCTGCCCTGGGACGCGCTGCTGAACCGGCGGGGGCTTGCCTGGCGCAAGCTCGACCCCGAGCGGCGCGCCCAGGTGGTCGACCAGCCCAGCGCCATCGAGGCGCTGCTCGCCGACCCCACGCTCGTCAAGCGCCCGGTCCTGGAGGCTGGCGAGCGGCTGCTGGTCGGGTTTTCCGAGCCCGTCTACCTCAACACCTTCGGCGAACCGACCCCATGACCAGCGCAGTGCGCGACCTGACCGAGGCGCTGATCCGGCGCCCCTCCGTGACCCCGGACGACGCGGGCTGCCAGCGGCTGCTCGCCGAGCGCCTCGAGCCGCTGGGCTTCGCCTGCGAGAGCATCGAGAGCGGCGGCGTCACCAACCTGTGGGCCATCCGCCGCAGCGGCGTCGCCGGGCCGACCCTCGTCTTCGCGGGCCACACCGACGTGGTCCCGACCGGCCCCCTGGAGCAGTGGACCTCGCCGCCCTTCGAGCCCGCCGAGCGCGACGGGCGCCTCTACGGAAGGGGCGCGGCCGACATGAAGAGCTCGATCGCGGCCTTCGTCGTGGCGGTCGAGGAAGCGGTCGGCGCGTCGACGGTGCCCGCAGGCGCGATCGCGCTGCTGATCACCTCCGACGAGGAAGGCCCGGCCACCGACGGCACCGTCAAGGTGGTCGAACTGCTGCGGGCGCGCGGCGAGCGCCTGGACTGCTGCATCGTCGGCGAGCCCACCTCGGTCGCCACGCTGGGCGACACCATCAAGAACGGCAGGCGCGGGTCGATGTCCGCGCGGCTGACGGTACGCGGCCTCCAGGGCCACGTCGCCTACCCGCACCTGGCGCGCAATCCGGTGCACCTGTTCGCGCCCGCGCTCGCCGAGCTGGCGTCGATCGATTGGGACCGCGGCAACGAGTACTTCCCGCCGACCACCTGGCAGGTGTCGAACCTCCATGCCGGCACTGGCGCGACCAACGTCGTCCCCGGCGAACTGACGGTCGACTTCAACTTCCGATTCTCCACCGCGAGCACCGTGGAAGGGCTGCAGCAGCGCGTCCACGAGCTGCTCGACCGCCACGGGCTCGACTACGCGATCCAGTGGTCGGTGTCCGGGTTGCCCTTCCTCACCCCGCGCGGCAGCCTGTCCGACGCGTTGAGCGCCGCGATCGCCGCCGAGACCGGCGTCAGGGCCGAGCTGTCGACCACCGGCGGCACCTCGGACGGGCGCTTCATCGCAGGGATCTGCCCGCAGGTCGTCGAGTTCGGCCCGGTCAACGACACCATCCACAAGATCGACGAGAACATCGAAGTCGCCGCGCTGGAACCGCTGAAGAACGTCTACCGGCGCACCCTCGAGCGCCTGCTGGGGAGCTGACGATGGCCTTGCGAAAACCGCCCGCCCCCGTGCTCGGCGGCCCCGTGCCGCCCACGGTGCGCCTGGTGCCCGGCCCGCTGCAGGCGGCGCGCGAGCTGCTCACCATCCGCGACTGCCTGCGCTATGCCTGCACCCGCTTCGAGGCGGCCGGAATCGCCTACGGCCAGGGCACCGACAACGCCTGGGACGAGGCGGTCTGGCTGCTGCTCTGGTGCCTGCACCTGCCGCCCGACCGGCTCGAGCCCTTCCTGGACGCGCGGCTCACCACGCGCGAGCGGCGGCTGGTGCTGGAGCTGGTCGACCGGCGCTGCCGCGAACGCGTGCCCAGCGCCTACCTGATCGGCGAGGCCTGGCTGCGCGGGCTGCGCTTCCGCGCCGACCCGCGGGCGCTGGTGCCGCGATCGCTGATCGCCGAGGCCCTCGAGGAGAGCCTGAACGACTGGCTGCCGCCGGAAGGGCCGTCGGCCGTCCTGGACCTCTGCACCGGCGGCGGCAGCATCGCGGTGTTCGCAGCGCTGCGATTCCCCGAGGCCCGGATCGACGCGGCAGACCTCTCCCGCGACGCGCTCT
Organism: Gammaproteobacteria bacterium; assembly: GCA_046569945.1. Lineage (GTDB taxonomy): Bacteria > Pseudomonadota > Gammaproteobacteria > Burkholderiales > Burkholderiaceae_E > Quisquiliibacterium. The sequence continues at coordinate 43,524 of JBKHVS010000005.1, forward strand.
CGCTGGCGGCGGAGAACCTTGCGCTGTACGGGCTCGCGCAGCGCGTCGACCTGCTCCAGGGCGACCTGTTCGCACCTGCCGCCGGGCGCCGCTACGACCTCGTGCTTTGCAACCCGCCCTACGTGAACGCGGAATCGATGGACGGCCTGCCGCCCGAGTTCCTGGCCGAGCCCGGCAGCGCGCTTGCCGGCGGCGAGGACGGCATGGACCTGGTTCGGCGCATCGTCGCTGCCGCGCCCGCACACCTGAACCCGGGCGGCCTGCTGCTGATCGAGATCGGCCACGAGGCAGCCCACTTCGAGGCGGCGTTCCCCACGCTGGAGTTCGCGTGGCTGCCGGTGACCGCCGGCGAGGACCAGCTCGTGCTGGTTTCGCGCGAGCAGATCGAAAGCGCAGGGATCGCCGCGCAGCCCGGTTCCGGAAGCGCAGGCGCGCGCCGCAGGCGCGGCTGAGCGCCGGGTCCGGCGCAGGAGGGCTCCATTACAATCGGGCGGATCGCATCCGTTTCCGACAGGAGCCCTCCCCCATGAATTCCCCCTTCAGCCGCATCGGCGTCGTCGGCGCAGGCGCCATGGGGCGCGGCATCGTCCAGCTCTATGCCCAGTGCGGCCATGCGGTCGTCCTGCACGACGCGCAGGAATCCGCCGTGGACGCCG
>JBKHVS010000006.1:0-42907 GCA_046569945.1 Gammaproteobacteria bacterium
GACGACGCGCCGCTGCCCGCGCCGCTGCGCGAGGCCCTCGGGACGCCGGGCGGCGTGGACTTCCTGCTGCTGGGCGAGATCCACGACCATCCGCTGCACCACCGGCTGCGCGCCCGCTGGCTGGAGGAACTGGCCGGGCAGGGCCGTTTCGTCCTGGCGGTCGAGCAGTTGGACGCAGACCGCCAGCCTGCGCTGGACGATGCGCGGCGGGCGGCGGAGCGCGCGCAGGAGTCCGCAGGCGGCGCTGCGGGATCCGCATCCGGGGCGGGCCCCGCAGGGCCGCAGAGGGCGGACCGCGCGCTGCGGCTTGCACGGGCCGCGGGTTTCGATTTCCGCGGCTGGCACTGGCCGTTCTACGCGCCCTACGTCGAGCTCGCGCTGCGGCGCGGGCTGCCGCTGGCGGCCGTCAACCTGTCCAACGAGCAGACGCGGCGCATCGCCCGCGGCGAGGCGCACCCGCTGGCCGGCGCGCAGCCGCCCGGCTGGAGCGCGGCCGAGCACGACGCGATGGCCGCGGAGATCCGCGACGGGCACTGCGGGATGCTCCCCGAGTCCGCGATCGCGCCGATGGCCGCCGCGCAGGTGGCCCGCGACGCGCAGATGGCGCGGGCGCTGGTCGATGCGCGTCGAGCCAGCGGCCTGCCGGTGGTGCTGCTCGCCGGCAACGGCCACGTCCGCGCCGATCTCGGAGTGCCGCGTCACCTGGCCGGGCTCGCGCCTGGCGCGCGGGTCCTCTCGGTCGGCTTCGTGGAGCCGGGCGGGCCGCTGCCGGCCTTCGACCTGTCGGTGCTCACCCCGGTGCACGAGCGGCCGGATCCCTGCGAGGCGATGCGCCGGACGATGCGCTGACCCGGCCAAGGGATGACCCTAGCCGGGGCTTCCATGCGGTGGGCGCGCCCTGTACGCTGGGCCACCCGTCCCGGGAAAAGAACAGGAGGAGACCTTGATGAGCATGACCACGAAGATCGCTGCCGCTGTGGCGGCGGGGCTGATGGCAGGTGCGGTGGCGGCGCAGGAGCCCGCGCTGCCGGCCAGCATCACGCTGAGCGCCTACGACACCGGCTCCAACGGCTTCAACCAGGCGGTCGCGATCGGCGGCATGCTCAAGAAGCGCTACTCGACCGACGTCAGGGTGCTGCCGGCCGGCAACGACATCGCCCGCCTGGCGCCGCTGAAGGCGGGCCGGGCCAACGCGTCGGCGATGGGCATCGGCACCTTTTTCGCGCAGGAGGGGGTGTTCGAGTTCGCGAACCCGGACTGGGGGCCGCAGGCGGTGCAGCTGATCCTGTCCTCGTCCAGCTGCAACGGCCAGTCGCTCGGCGCCGCCGCGGACGTCGGCATCAAGACGGCAGCCGACCTCAAGGGCAAGCGCGCCGGCTTCGTCGTCGGCTCGCCCGCGGTCAACCAGAGCATGCTGGCTTTCCTCGCTTTCGGCGGCTGGACGACCAAGGAGGTCAAGGCGGTCGAGTTCGCCAGCTACGGCGCGATGATGAAGGGCGTGGTCAACGGCGAGATCGACCTGTTCTTCGCGTCGACGATCTCCGGCCTCACCAAGGAGATCGACAGCTCGCCGCGCGGCGTGATGTGGGTGCCGATGCCGGCCTCCGATACCGCCGGCTGGGAGCGGATGAAGAAGGTCGGCCCGTACTTCTATCCGCACAAGGCGACCTGCGGACCGCAGCTCGGCCCCGACAAGCCGGTGGAGACCTCTGTCTATCCCTACCCGATCTTCATGACCTACAACTCGCAGGACACCGGCGTCATCCATGCGCTGACCCGCGCGATGCTCAAGCACTACGATGACTACAAGGATGCGGTCGCCGGGGTGGACGGCCTGGAGGGCAAGCGCCAGAACCTGCAGTGGAGCATGCCCTACCACGCAGGCTCGGTGAAGGCGCTGGCCGAGGCGGGCATCTGGAACGACGCCGCCGAGAAGCACAACCAGGCCCTGCTCAAGCGGCAGGCTGTGCTGGCCGCCGCCTGGAAGGGTTTCATGGCGACCAAGCCTCCGTCGGACAAGGACCAGTTCCGCGACGCCTGGATGAAGGCGCGGGCCGCGGCGCTGCGCGCCAAGGGGATGGACGTCCTCTTCGACTGAAGCCGGCCGGGGCGCCTGCGGGCGCTCCCGCCCCCGGGGCCGCGGATCAGCGCATCACGGCGCGCCGGCGTGCCCCGGGATCCGGGCCGCGCCTCAGCGCAGGCAGGCCTCAGCGCAGCCCCAGCACGTCCTGCATGTCGAACAGGCCCGCCTGGCGCCCGGCCAGGAAACGGCAGGCGCGCAGGCTGCCGTGGGCGTAGGTGACGCGGCTGGCCGAGCGGTGGGTGATCTCGATGCGCTCGCCGATGCCCGCGAACAGCACCGTGTGGTCGCCGACGATGTCGCCGCCGCGCACCGTGGCGAAGCCGATGGTCGACGGATCCCGTTCGCCGGTCACCCCTTCGCGCCCGTAGACCGCCACCTGCTTCAGGTCGCGGCCGAGCGCATCGGCGATCACCTCGCCCATCCTGAGCGCGGTGCCCGACGGCGCGTCCACCTTGTGGCGGTGGTGCGCCTCGATGATCTCGATGTCGTAGCCCTCGGCGAGGATGCGCGCCGCGGTCTCCAGCAGCTTGAAGGTGACGTTGACGCCCACGCTCATGTTCGGCGCGAAGACGACGCCGATGCGCTGCGCGGCGCGGGCGATCGCCGCCTTGCCGTCCTCGTCGAAGCCCGTGGTGCCGATCACCATGCGCACGCCGCGCGCGGCGCAGGCCTCGAGGTGGCGCAGCGTTCCCTCGGGGCGCGTGAAGTCGATCAGCGCATCCGCGCCCGAGAGCGCTTCGTCCAGCGAGTCGGTGATGCGCACGCCGGTGACCCGGCCGAGGAAGTCGCCCGCGTCGCGGCCGAGCGCGGGGCTGCCGGCGATGTCCAGCGCGCCGGAGAGCTCGGCGTCCGGAGCCTCGAGCACCGCCTCGACCAGCATCCTGCCCATCCGGCCGGACGCGCCGGCCACTGCGATCTTCATCATCGTGTTGTGGTTCCTGTTGCGGATGGTTGCGCTGCCCGGGCCCGAGGGGGCCGCGGGCCGCGCGGGCGCGGCGCGGCCGCCAGCCCCGTTTCGCGGGACTAGCGGCGCGGCGCGCGGGTGCCCGGCAGCGCCGGGTCGGTGGGATCTTCGCGCAGCGGGAGCTCGTCGGCCTCGATCGCGTCGACGCGGTCGTCGCGGAAGCGGACGGTCACGCGGCGCTGCTCGCTGCGGCCGCTGGCGTGCAGGTAGCGGAAGACGTAGTCCCAGCGGTCCGCCCGGAACATGTTCTCGAGCAGCGGCGAGCCCAGCGCCGCCCGCACCTGCGAGCGCGTCATGCCGGGCTTGACCTGGTCGAGCATCTCGCGGGTGACGTAGTTGCCCTGGGGCAGGTCGGTGCGATAGGGCTCGAACAGGCCGCTGCGGTCGGAGCGCTGCGAGGCGCAGCCCGCCGAAGCTGCGGCGAGCAGCACGAGGGCCGCGCCGGCGAGCGCGCGCCGGGCGCGGCTTGCGCCCGCTGGACGGCGCGCGGCAGCGCTGCCATCCGGACGCTCGGCCCGGACGGGACGGGGGTGCTGCAAGTGGCTGGCGATCATGGGCTCGGAGTCCTGGGGGGCGACAGCGATGCCGACCGGGGTTCTTAAACCCGATATGATCGCGACTCGATCCGCGCATGATGCCGGCCCCGGCTTCGGGCGGGCGTCCCCAGTTCCTTTCCCCAGGTTCCCCAAGCGCATGTCAGCGACCCAAGACCTCCGGAGCATCGGCCTCAAGGCCACCCTGCCGCGGCTCAAGATCCTCGAGATCTTCCAGGCGGGCAGGGTCCGCCGCCACATGAGTGCGGAGGACGTCTATCGCGAGCTCCTCGCCGAGAATCAGGAAATCGGCCTGGCCACCGTTTACCGCGTGCTCACGCAGTTCGAGCAGGCGGGGCTGCTCAGCCGAAGCAATTTCGAGTCGGGCAAGGCGGTGTTCGAGCTCAACGAGGGCGCGCACCACGATCACCTCGTCTGCCTGCAGTGCGGCCGGGTGGAGGAGTTCTTCGACTCCGAGATCGAGAAGCGCCAGCAGCAGATCGCCCGCGAGCGAGGCTTCGAGCTGCAGGACCACGCGCTCGCGCTCTACGGAAACTGCACCAAGCCCGACTGCGAGCATCGCCGGGGTTGAGCCTGGCACGCGGTTTGCTGGAGATCCCTGCATGACCGCACATCCGCTTACCCCGATTGCACCGCCGCGGGGCATCTACGACGAGATGCTCGACGAGTCCGGCCAGTGCCGCGAGCACTACCGCGCCTGCGGTGACTGGCTGGCCTCGATGGGCGCAGAGGCCATGGCTGCCAAGCGCGCCGAGGCAGACCTGATCTTCCGGCGCACCGGCATCACCTTCACGGTCTACGGCGAGGAGGGCGGCTCCGAGCGGCTGATCCCGTCGGACGTCGTGCCCCGCATCATTCCTGCGGATGACTGGGCGCTGCTCGAGCGCGGCCTGGTCCAGCGGGTCACCGCGATCAACCGCTTCCTGGCCGACATCTACCATGGGCGCGAGATCCTTCGCGCCGGCGTGATCCCGGCCGAAGACGTGCTGGAGAACGACCAGTACCAGCCGGCGATGATCGGCGCGCGCCTGCCGCACGACACCTACGCGCACATTGCCGGCGTCGACCTGGTCCGCCACTCGGACGGCGCCTTCTACGTGCTCGAGGACAACCTGCGCGTGCCCTCGGGCGTGTCCTACATGCTCAGCAACCGCCGCACGATGATGCGGCTGTTCCCCGACCTGTTCCGGCGCTACCAGGTGCGCCCGGTCGAGCACTATCCGGCGCTGCTGCTGCACACGCTTCGTGCAGCAACCGAGGTGGACAGCCCCACGGTGGTGCTTCTGACCCCCGGTCGCTACAACAGCGCCTACTTCGAGCATGCCTTCCTTGCACAGCAGATGGGCATCGAGCTCGTCGAAGGGCAGGACCTGTTCGTGCGCGATGCCTGCGTCTGGATGCGCACCACCTCGGGGCCGCAGCGGGTCGACGTCATCTACCGCCGGCTCGACGACACCTTCCTCGATCCGCTCGCCTTCCGGCCGGACTCCATGCTCGGCGTGCCGGGGCTGATGGCAGCCTACCGCGCGGGCAACGTGGTGATCGCCAACGCGATCGGCACGGGCGTCGCCGACGACAAGTCCATCTATCCCTACGTGCCGGAGATGATCCGGTTCTACCTGGGCGAGGAGCCGCTGCTGCGCAACGTGCCGACCTGGATCTGCCGGCGGCCGGACGATCTCGCCTACGTGCTTGCGCACCTGCCGGAGCTGGTGGTCAAGGAGGTCCACGGCGCGGGCGGCTACGGGATGCTGGTCGGCCCGACCAGCACTGCCGCCGAGATCGAGGATTTCAGGCGCGCGCTCGAGGCTCGACCCGGCAACTACATCGCCCAGCCGACGCTTTCGCTGTCGACCTGCCCGACCTTCATCGAGGAGGGCGTCGCGCCGCGCCACATCGACCTGCGTCCCTTCGTGCTGGTGGGCCGCGAGGTCCGGATGGTGGCCGGTGGCCTGACAAGGGTTGCGCTGCGCCGCGGTTCGCTGGTGGTCAATTCCTCGCAGGGCGGAGGCACCAAGGACACCTGGGTGCTGGACGGTCCGGTGCGGGGCGGCGCGGCTGCCTCGCCCGGCCAGGGCGCCGGCCTGGCGCACGACCCGGTGGGCCAGGGGCAGGCTGCCGCCGTCGATGCCGGGGAGGCGCTCTGATGCTCTCGCGCGTCGCTTCGCATCTGTACTGGATGTCCCGTTACCAGGAGCGCGCCGAGAACATGGCGCGCATCCTCGACGTCGGCCAGTCGCTCGCGCTGCTCTCGGCCCAGGACGACGGCGCCGCCATCGAGCCGCTGGTGATCACCGACACCCTCGAGGCTTTCGACGAGGGCGGCGGGCTGCGCACCACCGAGGGTGTCGCGCGCTTCCTGGCCTGGGACCCCCGCCACCCGTCCAGCATCGCCAACTGCCTGGAGAGCAGCCGGGAGAACGCCCGTGCGGTGCGCGGTGCGATCACCTCCGAGATGTGGGAGACCATCAACGACACCTGGCTGCAGCTGCAGCAGCGCAGGCGCGTGGAAGGCCAGCCCGTGGACCCCGCGTTCTTCGACTGGGTGAAGGAGCGCAGCCACCAGTTCCGGGGGGTGACCTCCGGCACCATCCGCCGCGGCCAGCCATGGGTCTTCATCCGGCTGGGCACCATCATCGAGCGGGCCGACAACACCGCGCGCATCCTGTCGGTGAAGCAGGGCGCCGCCGAGAACGCCGCCCGCCGCGAGGCTCCGGCGGACGACCTCGCCGAGTATTACAGCCTGGCTGCGGTGCTGCGCTCGGTCTCCGCCTTCGAGGCCTACCAGGACACCTACCGTGACGCGATCGACGCGCGCCGGGTCGCCGAACTGCTGATCCTCGACCCGAAGCTGCCGCGCTCGCTGCGCTTCTGCTACGACGAGATCGAGACGCTGCTCGACCAGCTCCCGAAGCAGGCCGGCCGGCCGGCACGCCGGCTCGCGGCCACGATCCAGGCAGGACTGGCGCACGGCGACGTCGCCGAGGCCGTCTCGCTCGGCCTGCACGAGTTCCTGGAGCGCTTCCTGCAGGAGAACGTGCTGCTCGGCGAGGCGGTGCAGGCGGCCTACCTGGAGCTCACCTGAGCGGGGTCCGGAGGGGATTCGCGCGCTGAGCGTCGTTTCCGGCCCGGGCCGGCTCGACGACCCGGCCGCCGCCGCTTCGGCGGCGCGTCAGGCCTGCGCCAGCAGCTCGCGCGCGTGCTTGCGCGTGGTGGCGGTGATGCCGGCGCCGCCCAGCATCCGCGCCAGTTCCTCGATGCGGGCGCTGCGGTCGAGCTCCTCGATGCGGCTGCACACGCCTGCGCCCACGGCCTCCTTGCTGACTCGGAAGTGCTGGTGCGCCTTGGCAGCCACCTGCGGCAGGTGGGTGACGCACAGCACCTGGCGGTCGTCGCCGAGGCGGCGCATCAGCTCGCCGATGGCATCGGCCACCGCCCCGCCGACGCCGGCGTCGGCCTCGTCGAAGATCAGCGTGGGAACCGGGTTGGCCTGCGCCGCCATCACGGAGATGGCCAGGCCGATGCGCGAGAGCTCGCCGCCCGAGGCCACCTTGGCCAGCGGCCGCGGCGTTGCCCCGGCGTGCGCGGCGACGCGGAACTCCACCTGGTCGATGCCGGAGGCCGACGGGTCGGCCGCCTCGCAGGCGATCTGCAGCCGGCCGCCGGCCATGCCCAGGCCCGCCAGGTGCTGCGACACGCCCTCCGAGAGCCGCCTGGCCGCCTTGCGCCTGGCCGCCGACAGCGCCGAGGCCAGGGTGTCGTAGCGGCTGCGCGCGGCCTGCATCCGGGCCCGCAGCGCGTCCAGGTCCTGCGCCGCCTCGAGCTGGCGCAGGCGCTGCTGCATGGCCTCGAGTTCCGCGGGAATTGCCGCGGGCGACAGCCGCAGCCGGCGCGCCGCCTCGAAGACCGCGCCGATTCGCTGCTCGGTCTGCTCGAGCCGCGCAGGGTCGAGGTCGACGCGCTCGGCGTAGGCCGACAGCGCCGAAGCGGCCTCGTCGATCTGGATCGCCGCGCCGTCGAGCAGCTCGAGCGCCTCACGAAGCCGCTCGTCGATCGCGGCCAGCGGGCGCAGCCGCTGCAGCAGCTGGTGCAGCCTGGACGACAGCGCGTCATCGCTGTCGGAGAGCGCCTCGGCTGCGCCGCGGGTGCCCTCGATCAGCGAGGCCGCATGCGAGAGGCGCTTCTGCTCCTCGTTGAGCTCGTCCCATTCGCCCGGGGCCAGCCGCAGCCGCTCGAGCTCGCCGGCCTGCCACGCAAGCCGCTCGCGCTCGAGCGCGAGTTCGCGCTGTCCGCCCTCGGCCGCCTCGATGTCGCGCGCCAGCGCCCGCCAGGCGCTCCAGGCTTCGCCGAGCCCGCGGGCGTCGTCGGCGAGCCCGGCATAGGCGTCGAGCAGCCGCCGCTGGCCGTCCGGGCGCAGCAGCGACTGCGCCGCATGCTGGCCGTGGATGTCGACCAGCTGCTCGCCCAGCTCGCGCAGCAGTGCGGCGGTGGCAGGGTTGCCGTTGACCAGCGCCCGCGAGCGGCCGTCGGCGTCGATCACGCGGCGCAGCAGCACGCAGCCCGGGTCGCCGGCGAGGGCGCGTTCCGCCAGCCAGGCGTCGAGGGCCTCGCTGCTGCGGAAGGTGGCGCTGATGTCGGCGCGCGCCGCGCCCTCGCGGACCACGCCGGCGTCGGCGCGCCCGCCCATCGCCAGCGACAGGGCGTCGAGCAGGATGGACTTGCCGGCGCCGGTCTCGCCGGTGAGCACCGTGAAGCCCGGCGAGAATTCGATGTCGAGGGCGTCGACGATAACGAAGTCCCTGAGGCGCAGCGCGAGCAGCATCGGGAAGGGGGTCAGTTGCGGGAGAGGATCGGCAGCTCGTGCCAGTTGAGCTTGCTGCGCAGCGTGTGGAAGTAGCTGTAGCCGGGCGGATGCAGGAAGCGCGCACGGTGCGGTGCGCGCTCGACGATGATGTCGTCGCCCACCTGCAGGTCGCTGAAGACCTGCATGTCGCCGGCCACCCGGGGCTCGCGCCCCTCGACCACCGTGATGTGGATCCGCGCGTCGTCGGGAAGGGCGATGGGACGGTTCGAGAGCGCCTGCGGCGCGACCGGCACCAGCACCAGCCCGGCAAGCCGCGGGTGCAGGATGGGGCCGTTGGCCGACAGAGCATAGGCCGTGGACCCGGTGGGCGTGGCGACGATCAGGCCGTCGGCCCGCTGGTTGTACATGTAGACGCCGTCCACGTGGACCTGCAGCTCGATCATTCCGGCCCGGGACGAGCGGCTGACCACGACGTCGTTCATCGCGACCTGGTTCCAGACCTCCTCCGGACCCCGCAGCACGCGGATGGTCAGCTGGGTGCGGTCCTCCGAGGTGTAGTCGCCCTCCAGGATCGGGCCCAGCGCCTCGCGCCACTGCTCGAGCGGGATGTCGGTGACGAAGCCGAGCCGGCCATGGTTGATGCCCACCAGCGGCAGGCCGTACTGGGCGACTTGCCGGGCCAGCCCGAGCATGGTGCCGTCCCCGCCGACGGCGATGGCCAGGTCGGCGCGCCGGCCGATCTCGTCGACCGTGGCGTGCTCGAGATCGGTGCGGCCGATGGCCGCCGCGGTATCGGCTTCGACGACGACGGAAACGGAGCGCTCGCGCAGGAAGGCGGCGATCTCGGCGAGGGTGCCCGCAACGCCATCGGACTGATAGCGGCCCACCAGTGCGACGGTCCGGAACGGGATGCTCATGCGAACGATTACACCATATTTCGCGCGCCCCACGCGGCGCTCCGGCTTGCTTCGGCCGAAGGGGGCAATACAATAGGCCGCATGCTGGACCGACGTGCACAGACACTGCTGAAGACCCTGGTCGAGCGCTACATTGCCGACGGTCTTCCCGTGGGCTCGCGCACGCTGTCGAAATACTCCGGGCTCGAGCTCTCGCCGGCCACGATCCGCAACGTGATGGCCGACCTCGAGGAGCTCGGCCTGATCGCCAGTCCGCACACCTCGGCGGGCCGGGTGCCCACGCCGCGCGGCTACCGGCTGTTCGTCGACACCCTGCTCACGGTCGAGCCGCTGCAGGGCGCCCAGACCGAGCAGATCCAGGGCCGGCTGCAGCCGGACGAGCCGCAGCGCGTGCTCTCGTCGGCGGCGTCCATCCTGTCGAGCCTGTCGCATTTCGCGGGCGTGGTGCTGGTCCCGCGGCGCTCGTCGCTGTTCAGGCAGGTGGAGTTCGTGAGGCTGTCTGAGCGGCGCCTGCTGCTGATCGTCGTCACGCCCGAGGGCGACGTCCAGAACCGCATCCTCCACATGGATCGCGACTACCAGCATTCCGAGCTGGTCGAGGCGGCCAACTACCTGAACCAGAACTTCGCCGGACTCGACTTCGAGACCATCCGGACGCGGCTTCGCAGCGAGCTGGCCAGCCTGCGCGACGACATCACCAGCCTGATGCAGCGCGCCGTGGAGGCCGGCGGCAAGGCGCTGGCCGAGGAATCCGAACCGGTCGTCATCTCCGGCGAGCGCAACCTGCTGGGCATCGCTGACCTCTCCGACAACATGGAGCGGCTGCGGCGGCTGTTCGACCTCTTCGAGCGCAAGTCCGGGCTGATGCAGCTCCTGGACGCCTCCAGCCATGCGCAGGGCGTGCAGATCTTCATCGGCGGCGAGTCCGAGCTGGTGCCGATGGACCAGGTGAGCGTGGTCGTGGCGCCCTACGAGGTCGACGGCAAGATCGTCGGCACCCTGGGGGTCATCGGGCCGACGCGGATGGCCTACGACCGGGTGATCCCGATCGTCGACATCACGGCCAAGCTGGTGTCCACCGCGCTCAGCCAGGGGTGAGCCGGATGCCGGGGACGGGACCGGCGGCCGCGTCGAGGCGCTCCGCTCCAGGGCGCTTCGCTTCCGGGCGGCGCAGCGCTCCCGGCGCCTGCTTCCCCCGGGCGCAGCTTCCTTGAGCGAGGCCCTGGTCCACCGCTGGTTCGACGCGCTGGCCCGCCTGGACGGCGAGGCGCTCGCGGCCTGCTACCACCCGTCGGCGAGCTTCAGCGATCCGCTGTTCCCGGACCTGCGCGGCGCGCGGGTCGGCTGGCGCTGGCGCCTGCTCGCGCGCGGCGCGACCGACATGCGGGTGTCCTACGACATCCTGGGCGGCGACGAGCGCAAGGCGCTGGTCCGGTGGCGGGCGCGCTGGCGGCTGGCCGGCAGCGGCAGGGCCGTCGCCAACGAGGTGGAGTCGACCTTCACCTTCTGGGACGGGCGCATCGTGCGGCAGGTGGACGCCTTCGACTTCTGGCGCTGGAGCCGCTCCAGCCTGGGGCCGGCCGGCTGGCTGCTCGGCTGGATCCCCGCGCTGCGGCGGGCGGCGGGCCGGCGCGCGCTGCAGCAGCTCGACCGGCTGGCGGCCTCGGGCGCGTTTCGCGAGGCGGCCTGTCCAGCCGAGGCCGCCGTCCCGGGCGAGGCGGCAGCGCAGGCCGCTCGCCCTTCGGTCTCCGTGCCGGACGAGGAGGGCAGGGCGCAATAGCCGCCGGCCTCGCGCCGTGCCCTGCGGCGCCGCGCCGCGCAACCATCGGTTACCCTTCCCCCTTCCCCCTTCCCCCTTCCCCCTTCCCCCAAGATGCCCCGCTACTCCTCGGTCTCCCGCTTCGATCACGCGACGCCGGCGCGCACCGGCGTGCTGCTCGTGCAGCTCGGCACCCCGGACGCGCCGGAGCCCGGCCCGGTGCGGCGCTACCTGCGCCAGTTCCTCTCCGACACGCGGGTCGTCGAGATCCCGCGGCTGGTCTGGTGGCCGATCCTCAACGGCATCATCCTCACCACCAGGCCGCGCAGCTCGGCCGCGAAGTACGCCTCCATCTGGACCGACCAGGGCTCGCCGCTGGCGGTGAACACCGCCCGCCAGGCGCTGCTGCTGCGCGGCCACCTGGGCGAGCGCGGCGTCGACGTGGAGGTCGCCTGGGCGATGCGCTACGGCTCCCCCTCGGTGCCGTCGGTGCTGCGCGAACTGCGTGAGCGCAACGTCACCCGGCTGCTGGTGCTGCCGATGTACCCGCAGTACGCCGGCAGCACCACGGCCACGGCTTTCGATGCGGTGTGGGCCGAGCTCTCGGGCTGGCGCAACCAGCCCGAACTGCGCACGGTGCGCTCCTTCCACGATCACCCCGGCTACCTGGACGCGCTGGCCGCGCGCATCCGCGAGGCCTGGACCCACGACGGCCCGCCGGACCGGCTGGTGATGAGCTTCCACGGCGTGCCGCGGCGCACGCTGGAACTCGGCGATCCCTATCACTGCGAATGCCTGGCCACGGGCCGCCTGCTGGCGCAGCGGCTGGGGCTGCCGCCCGAGCGGGCGCTGGTCACCTTCCAGTCGCGCTTCGGCAAGGCGGAATGGCTGCAGCCCTACACCGACCGCACGCTGGAGGAGCTGGGGCGGCAGGGGGTGGGGCGGGTCGACGTGGTCTGCCCGGGTTTCGTGGCGGACTGCCTGGAGACCCTGGAGGAGATCGCCATGGAAGGCCGGGACAGCTTCCTGGCCGCGGGCGGCCGCGACTATCGCTACATCCCCTGCCTGAACGACTCCGCCGGCCTTGCCTCGGCGCTGGCCGACCTCGTGCAGGCGCATACCGGCGGCTGGCCTGTGCGCCGGCTCGGGCCGGAGGAGGAGCTTGCGCGGGCGGAGGAACTCGCCCGCCGCCGAGAGCGGGCCATCGCTCGCGGCGCGAAGACCTGAAGCCGGGCAGGCTTCCGAACCCCGGAACGGACGCCTGCCGGCCGAGCGACGGGGGCCCGCAGGCGCGAGCGCGCGCTGCAGGGCCGTCGAGCGGCCCGGATCAGGCCTGCGGCGGGATCCTCAGCACCTGGCCCGGGTAGATCTTGTCCGGGTGCGAGAGCATCGGCTTGTTGGCCTCGAAGATCTGCATGTAGGCATTGGCGTTGCCGTAGAACTCCTTGGCGATCTTCGACAGCGTGTCGCCGCGCACCACGGTGTAGAACTTCGAGTCGGGCACCGGATTGGTGACGGTGATCTGGTCGTTGACCTGCACCACGCCCGCGACGTTGCCGCAGCACAGCAGGATCTTCTCCTTGGTCTGCTGGTCGGCGACGCTGCCCGACACCGTGACCGCGGAGGTGGCGGCGTCGAAGGTGACGGTGAGCCCGTCGGTGGGCAGGTTCATCGATCGGATGTAGTTGAGGATCGCGTCGGCTGCAGCCTTGCTGGCCGCCGCCTTGTCGGGCGTGGCGGCCTGCGCGCTGCCGGTGCCGAACAGCTTTTCGCCGGCTTCCTCGATGAAAGAGAGCAGTCCCATGGATGAACCTCCTGGCAACATTGATCGAGGGGGCAGGTTAACACCCTCGTTGCTGCCCGGGCGGGCTTGAAAGCTGCGCAAGCGTCCCAATGTGCCCCTTTGATTTGCGCTAACCATTTGATTGAAAAGGCTGATGAGCTCGATGGCGGACGAACGGAACCAGACCGAAGCGAACGACACGACCCCGCGGACCGAAGGGCAGCCCGCGGGCCCCGCAGCGCAGGCGGCACCCGAGGCGCTGGAGGCGCAGCCGCATCACGAGGTCGAGGAGCGTCTTGCGGCCGCGCTGGCCGAGGCGGCGGAGTTCAGGGACCAGTTCCTGCGCGCCAAGGCCGAGACCGAGAACGTGCGGCGGCGCGCCCAGGACGACGTCGCCAAGGCGCACAAGTTCGCGATCGAGGGCTTCGCCGAGGCGCTGCTGCCGGTCAAGGACAGCCTCGAACTCGCGCTGAAGACCGAAACCCCGAACGTCGAGACCATGCGCGAGGGCGTCGACGCCACGCTGCGGCTGCTGGCCTCGGCCTTCGAGAAGAACCGCCTGCTGGAGCTCGATCCCGCCGGGCAGAAGTTCGACCCGAACCTGCACCAGGCGATCTCCATGGTGCCCGGTTCCTCGGTCACGCCCCCGGTGCCGGCCAACCACGTGGTGTCCGTGCTGCAGAAGGGCTACACGATCAACGACCGGGTGCTGCGTCCCGCGCTGGTCACCGTGGCGCAGGGCTGAGGGCACGGGCTCGACGGGCCCGCACTTGAATTCCGGCGCGGCACACGCATCTGACAGTCAACCGAACAATTTTCTGTGAATCGAGGCAAGCAATGGGCAAAGTCATCGGCATCGACCTGGGCACGACCAACTCCTGCGTTGCGGTCATGGAGGGCGGCAAGCCCAAGGTGATCGAGAACTCCGAGGGGGCGCGCACCACGCCGTCGATCATCGCGTACATGGAAGACGGCGAGATCCTGGTCGGTGCGCCGGCCAAGCGCCAGGCGGTCACCAACCCGCGCAACACCATCTACGCGGCCAAGCGCCTGATCGGGCGCAAGTTCGACGAGAAGGAGGTGCAGAAGGACATCGACCTGATGCCCTTCGAGATCGTCAAGGCCGACAACGGCGATGCCTGGGTCCAGGTGCGCGACCGCAAGCTGGCGGCGCCGCAGATCTCGGCCGAGGTGCTGCGCAAGATGAAGAAGACCGCCGAGGACTACCTCGGCGAGGAAGTCACCGAGGCCGTGATCACGGTGCCGGCCTACTTCAACGACAGCCAGCGTCAGGCGACCAAGGACGCCGGCCGCATCGCCGGCCTCGACGTCAAGCGCATCATCAACGAGCCGACCGCCGCGGCGCTGGCCTTCGGCCTGGACAAGGCCGCCGGCAAGGACCGCAAGATCGCGGTGTACGACCTGGGCGGCGGCACCTTCGACGTCTCCATCATCGAGATCGCCGACGTCGACGGCGAGAAGCAGTTCGAGGTGCTCTCCACCAACGGCGACACCTTCCTGGGCGGCGAGGACTTCGACCAGCGGATCATCGATTACATCATCGCCGAGTTCAAGAAGGAGCAGGGCGTCGACCTGGGCAAGGACGTGCTCGCGCTGCAGCGCCTGAAGGAATCGGCCGAGAAGGCGAAGGTGGAGCTGTCGTCGTCGCAGCAGACCGACATCAACCTGCCCTACATCACCGCCGACGCCAGCGGCCCGAAGCACCTGAACATGAAGATCACCCGGGCCAAGCTCGAGGCGCTGGTCGACGACCTGATCGAGCGCACGATCGAGCCCTGCCGCCTGGCGCTCAAGGATGCCGGCGTGAAGGCGTCCGACATCGACGACGTGATCCTGGTCGGCGGCATGACCCGCATGCCCAAGGTGCAGGCGCGGGTGCAGGAGTTCTTCGGCAAGGAGCCGCGCAAGGACGTCAACCCCGACGAGGCCGTCGCGGTGGGCGCCGCGGTGCAGGGCTCGGTGCTGTCGGGCGAGCGCAAGGACGTGCTGCTGCTGGACGTCAGCCCCCTGACCCTTGGCATCGAGACCCTGGGCGGCGTGATGACCGCGATGATCAAGCGCAACACCACGATCCCGACCAAGCACTCGCAGGTGTTCTCCACCGCCGAGGACAACCAGCCGGCGGTGACGATCAAGGTGTTCCAGGGCGAGCGCGAGATGGCTTCCGGCAACAAGCTGCTCGGCGAGTTCAACCTCGAGGGCATTCCGCCGTCGCCGCGCGGCATGCCGCAGATCGAGGTCACCTTCGACATCGACGCCAACGGCATCCTGCACGTCTCGGCCAAGGACAAGGCCTCGGGCAAGGAGAACAAGATCACGATCAAGGCCAACTCCGGCCTGAGCGAGAACGAGATCGAGGCGATGGTCAAGGACGCCGAGGCGAACGCCGCGGAAGATCACAAGCGCCGCGAGCTCGCCGACGCCCGCAACCAGGCCGACGCGATGGTCCATTCGGTCAGGAAGTCGCTGGCCGAATACGGCGACAAGATCGACGAGGGCGAGAAGGCCAAGATCGAGGAGGCGCTGAAGGCCGCCGAGGAGTCGCTGAAGTCCGACGACAAGGACGAGATCGAGGCCAAGACCGCCGCGCTGGGCACCGCGTCGCAGAAGCTGGGCGAGATGATGTACGCGAAGATGCAGGCCGAGCAGGGCGCCGCGGGCGAGCAGGGTGCCGGTGCCGGCGCGCAGGAGGCCAAGCGCCCGAAGGACGACGACGTGGTCGACGCCGAGTTCAAGGAAGTCAAGCGGGACGCTTGACGGCGTACCGTGCGGTTCTGCCGCGTGTTCTGAAGTGCCGGCTTGCGACCGAAAGGTCGCAGGCCGTTTTGCCTTGGTGAGAGATGGCCAAACGCGACTATTACGAAGTTCTCGGCGTGGCGAAGAACGCGAGCGACGACGACCTGAAGAAGGTCTACCGCAAGCTCGCGATGAAGCATCACCCCGACCGAAACCCCGACGACAAGGAGGCCGAGGGGAAGTTCAAGGAGGTCAAGGAGGCCTACGAGGTCCTTTCCGACCCGAAGAAGCGCGAGCTCTATGACCGCTTCGGCCATGCGGGCGTCGACCCCAACGCGGCCGGAGGCTTCGGCGGCGGCCAGGGCGGGCCCGGCGGCTTCGCCGACGTGTTCGGGGACATCTTCGGGGACATCTTCGGCGGCGCCGCGGGCGCGCGCGCCGGGCGCAGCAACGTCTACCGCGGCGCCGACCTGCGCTACTCGATGGAGATCACGCTGGAGCAGGCGGCCAGCGGCTACACCACCGAGATCCGCGTGCCCAGCTGGGAGCGCTGCGAGGTCTGCGAAGGCAGCGGCGCCAAGCCGGGCACCAAGCCCAAGACCTGCCACACCTGCGGCGGCCAGGGCCAGGTGCGCATGCAGCAGGGCTTCTTCTCGATCCAGCAGACCTGCCCCACCTGCCACGGCAGCGGCAAGGTGATCCCCGAGCCCTGCGGCACCTGCGACGGCGTCGGCCGCGTTCGCAAGACCAAGACGCTCGAGGTGAAGATCCCGGCGGGAATCGACGACGGCATGCGCATCCGCTCCGGCGGCAACGGCGAACCCGGAGTCAACGGCGGGCCTCCCGGCGACCTGTACGTCGAGATCCACATCAAGGAGCACCAGGTCTTCCAGCGCGACGGCGACGACCTGCACTGCGAGATCCCGATCTCGATCACCACCGCTGCGCTCGGCGGCAAGGTCGAGGTGCCCACGCTGGCGGGCCGCGCGGAGATCGAGCTTCCCGAGGGAACGCAATCCGGCAAGACCTTCCGGCTGCGCGGCAAGGGCATCAAGGGCGTGCGCTCCAGCTACCCCGGCGACCTCTACGTGCACGTCGCCGTCGAGACGCCGGTGCGCCTGAGCGACAAGCAGAAGAAGCTGCTGCGCGAGCTCGACGCGTCGCTGCAGGATCCCAAGCACAGCCCGCAGACCAAGGGCTGGATGGACCGCGTGAAGGAGTTCTTCCAGTAGGCCGGGCCCCGGAGGGATCCGTCCCTTCGGGGCTTCCGACATGTCGTACCATCGTTGCGTCCCCTCCCAGAGGAACCGCAACGATGAAACTCACCTTCGCGGGCGCGGCCGGCACCGTCACCGGCTCTCGGTACCTGCTCGACACCGGCGAGCGCCGCATCCTTCTCGACTGCGGGCTCTTCCAGGGCTACAAGCAGCTGCGCCTGCGCAACTGGGCGCGTTTCCCGGTCTCTCCCCGCCGCATCGATTCAGTGGTGCTCAGCCATGCGCACCTGGACCACAGCGGCTACCTGCCGGCGCTCGCCCGCGACGGCTTCCGCGGACCGATCTACGCGACCGAGGCCACCTACGAGCTCTGCGGCATCCTGCTGCGCGACAGCGCGCACCTGCAGGAGGACGAGGCGCGCTTCGCGAACAAGCACGGATTCGCCAAGCACGCGCCTGCCGAGCCGCTCTACACGATGGCCGATGCCGAGCGCGCGCTGCGCCTGTTCAAGCTGGTGGACTTCGAGCGCGAGTTCGACGTCGGCGAGGGGATCAAGTGCTCGCTGCATCCGGCCGGCCACCTGCTGGGCGCCGCCTACGTGAAGCTGCGCCGCCGCCGCCATTCGCTGGTCTTCTCGGGCGACCTCGGCCGCCCGCACGACAGCATCATGCGGGCGCCCGCCGCGCTGGACGGCGCCGACACGCTGATCCTCGAGTCGACCTACGGCGACCGCAAGCATGCCGCGGACGACGGCGAGGAGACGATCGGGCGCGTGATCCGCGAGACCGCTGCGCGGGGCGGCACGGTGCTGATCCCCTCGTTCGCGGTGGGGCGCGCGCAGACCGTGATGCTGGCCATCTCCCGGCTCAAGCAGCGCGGCGAGATCCCCGACCTGCCGGTGTTCCTCGACAGCCCGATGGCCACCGACGCCACCGCGCTCTACCGCAAGTTCCGCACGCTGCACCGTCTCAGCGTGGCCGAGTGCCGGGCGATGTGCAACGTCGCGCGTATCGTCAACGGGGTCGAGGAGTCGAAGTCGCTGGCCCATCTGCGCGTGCCCGCGGTGATCATCGCCGCCAGCGGCATGGCCACCGGCGGCCGCGTGCTGCACCACCTCAAGAACATCGCGCCCGACCCCCGCAACCACATCCTCTTCGTCGGGTACCAGGCTGGAGGCACGCGCGGCGCCCACCTCGTCGGCGGTGCGCGCGAGGTCAAGATCCACGGCGCCTGGTACGAGGTCCGGGCGCAAGTCAGCCAGGTCGACAGCTATTCCGCGCATGCCGATGCGGACGAGCTGATGCACTGGCTGCGGGGCCTGCGCCGGGCGCCTTCGCAGGTCTATCTCTGCCACGGCGAGCCGGAGGCGGCCGACACGCTGCGCCAGCGCATCGAGGAGCAGCTCGGCTGGCCGGCCCGGGTGCCCGAGCACCTCGAGTCCGTGGAGATCGCACTCTGATGGTGCGGCACGGTTCCTGCTTGCCAGCGCATCGATGATTCGCGCGCGTCGCGGCGCCGCCCGCGCCGCCCGCCGAGCACGCCGAGCCCCAGGAAGACCATTCCGATGCAGACAGTCCAGTTCCGCCGCCCCGTCGGCCGCAACAAGGGGCGGCAGGTCGAGCCCGCCGCGCGCGAGCGCCTCCGGGGGCTGCTCGCCGATGCGCCGCGCAGGCGCGACCTGCTGATCGAGCACCTGCACCTGATCCAGGACTCCGACGGCCATCTGTCGGAGGCGATGCTCGCGGCGCTCGCGGAGGAAATGCGGCTGCCGCAGGCCGAGGTGTTCGAGGTGGCGAGCTTCTACCATCACTTCGACGTGGTGAAGGGGGGCGGCCAGGCGCCGCCGGGGCTCACGGTCGGCGTCTGCGATTCGCTGTCCTGCGCGCTGGCGGGCGCGGATGCGCTGGTCGGTCGCCTCGAGGAACTGCTCGGCGCCGAGGTCCGGGTCCGCCGGGTGCCCTGCGTGGGCCGCTGCGCGCAGGCGCCGGTGGCGGTGGTGCAGCGTCATCCGGTCGCACCCGCGAGCGCCGAGGCGGTGGCTGCGGCGGTGCGCGACGGCCTGCGCGAGTGCGCGCCGCCGGACGCAGGCGATGCCGCCGCGGGCGCACCGCCGATCGAAGGCGATGCCGTCCCGGGGGTGCCGCGGATCGAAGACGATGCCGTCCCGGGCGTGCCGCCCGGCCCGCGCGAGGTGCGGCAGGCGTACCGGACCCTGCGCGCGCTGCTGGCCCAGGGACGCGACGCCGCCTCGGTGTTCGGCGCGCTCGAGGAGGCCGGCCTGCGCGGCCTCGGCGGCGCGGGCTTTCCCACCGGCCGCAAGTGGCGGATCGTCGCCGCCGAACCCGCGCCGCGCCTGATGGTCGTCAACGCCGACGAGGGCGAGCCCGGCACCTTCAAGGACCGCGTGCTGCTGGAGCAGGATCCGCATCGTGTGCTGGAGGGCATGCTGATCGGCGCCTGGGCCACCGGCTGCACCGACTGCTACGTCTACCTGCGCGACGAGTACGCGGGTGTGCGCGCCGGGCTCGCGCGCGCCATCGAGGCGCTGCGCGCGGATCCGCCGCTGCACCCGCTGCCAGCCATCCACCTGCGCCGCGGCGCAGGCGCCTACGTCTGCGGCGAGGAGAGCGCGCTGATCGAGTCGATCGAGGGCAAGCGCGGCGTGCCGCGGCTGCGGCCGCCCTACGTGGCGCAGGCGGGGCTGTTCGGCCGGCCCACGCTGGTCAACAACGTCGAGACCCTCTGGTGGGTGCCGGAGATCCTGGCGCGCGGCCCGCAGTGGTTCTCGGGGCAGGGCAGGCACGGACGCACCGGCCTGCGCGCCTTCTCGGTGTCGGGCCGGGTGCGGCGGCCCGGCGTGAAGATCGCGCCGGCCGGCATCACGCTGCGCGAGCTCGTCGACGAGCACTGCGGCGGCATGGCCGAGGGCCACGAGCTGCTCGCCTGGCTTCCGGGCGGCGCCTCGGGCGGCCTGCTGCCGGCTTCGATGGCGGACCTTCCGCTGGACTTCGACACCCTCCAGCCGCACGGCTGCTTCATCGGCTCGGCCGCGGTCGTCGTGCTGTCCCGGCAGGACGACCTTCGCGCGGCGGTGCGCAACCTGATGCGATTCTTCCGCGACGAGTCCTGCGGCCAGTGCACGCCATGCCGCTCCGGCACCGCGCGGCTCCACGAACTGCTCGCGCAGCCGCGCTGGGACGGCGCGCTGATCGGCGAGCTGGCCGCAGCGATGGCCGATGCATCGATCTGCGGACTGGGGCAGGCGGCGCCGAACCCGCTGGTCTGCGCGATCCGCCACTTCCCCGAGATCCTCGGCGCCGGCGAACCGGAGGGCACCCGATGACCGACTTCGAGCTGGACGGACGCAGCGTGCAGGCGCTGCCCGGCGAAACCATCCTGCAGGCCGCCGACCGGGCCGGCGTAGAGATCCCGCGGCTGTGCTTCAAGGAGGGTTACCGGCCCGACGGCAACTGCCGCGCCTGTGTCGTCGAGATCGACGGAGAGCGCGCGCTCGCGCCCTCGTGCTGCCGCGCGCCGGCGCCGGGGATGAAGGTGCGCAGCGCCTCCGGGCGGGCCCGCGGCGCGCAGCGGATGGTGCTCGAGCTGCTGCTCGCCGACGCGCCGGCGGCAGGCAGGCCGCATCGACGCCTCGGAGCTGTCGCGCTGGGCCGGGGCCCTGGGGCTGGAGGCCACGCGCTTTCCGGAGCATGCCGCCGGGCAGGGGAGCGGCCACGCCGGTTCCGCGGCCGATGCGCCCGCCGCTGCGGATTCTGCCGCCGCCCCGGGCGCATCGGATGAGCCTCGCGTCACCGGGGCCGCGCTTGACCTCTCCCATCCTGCGATCGCGGTCGACCATGACGCCTGCATCCGCTGCGGGCGCTGCGTGCGCGCCTGCCGCGAGGAGCAGGGCAACGACGTGATCGGCTATGCCTGGCGCGGCGACGAGGTGAAGATCGTATTCGACCTCGACGATCCGATGGGCGCATCGAGTTGCGTGGGCTGCGGCGAATGCGTGCAGGCCTGCCCGACCGGCGCGCTGCTGCCGGCGATCCGCGCACCGGCGAGCCGGTGCGCACCGCCGGCGAGCGCGAGGTTCGCTCGCTGTGCCCCTTCTGCGGCGTGGGCTGCCAGACCGTGTTCCATGTGCGCGACGAGCGCATCGTGCGGGTCGACGGCGCAGACGGGCCCGCCAACCAGGGCCGGCTGTGCGTCAAGGGCCGCTTCGGCATGGACTACGCGGCCAGCCCGCAGCGGCTCACCGTGCCGCTGGTGCGGCGCGAGGGCTTCCCGAAGCGCCACGATTTCGGGCGCGTCCCAGACGACTGGCGCGACGCCTTCCGCGAGGCGAGCTGGGAGGAGGCGATGTCGCTCGCCGCTTCGGGCCTGGCGCGCATACGCGAGCGCGACGGTCCGCGCGCGCTCGCCGGCTTCGGTTCGGCCAAGGGCAGCAACGAGGAGGCCTACCTCTTCCAGAAGCTGGTGCGCACCGGCTTCGGCAGCAACAACGTCGATCATTGCACCAGGCTGTGCCACGCCTCGTCGGTGGCGGCGCTGCTCGAGGGCATCGGCTCGGGGGCGGTGTCCAATCCGGTGTCCGACGTCCGGCACTCGGAAGTCATCTTCCTGATCGGCGCCAACCCCACCGTCAACCATCCGGTGGCCGCCACCTGGATCAAGAACGCCGTCGACCGCGGTGCGAAGCTGGTGGTCGCGGACCCGCGCCGCACCGAGCTTTCGCGGCGTGCCGCGCACGTGCTGCAGTTCCGCGCCGACAGCGACGTGGCTCTGCTGAACGCGATGCTGCACACGGTGATCGAGGAGGGCCTGGTCGACGAGGCCTTCGTGCGCGAGCGCACCACGCACTTCGAGGACCTGAAGGCGGGGGTGGCCGCCTTCAGCCCGGAGGCGATGGCCCCGGTCTGCGGCATCGAGGCTCCGGTCATCCGCGAGGTGGCGCGCCTGTACGCGCGCAGCCGCGCCTCGATGATCCTCTGGGGAATGGGGGTGTCGCAGCACGTGCACGGCACCGACAACGTGCGCTGCCTGATCGCTCTGGCGATGATCACCGGGCAGATCGGCCGGCCCGGCACCGGGCTGCATCCGCTGCGCGGGCAGAACAACGTCCAGGGCGCCTCGGATGCCGGGCTCATCCCGATGATGCTGCCCGACTACCACCGGGTCGGCGACGCCGTCGGCGCGTCGATCTTCGAGGCGCTGTGGGGCGTCGCGCTCGACCGGGAGCCGGGGCTCACCGTGGTCGAGATCATGCACGCGGCCAGGGCCGGCCGGATCCGCGGCATGTACATCATGGGCGAGAACCCCGCGATGTCGGATCCCGACCTGAGCCATGCCCGCGAGGCGCTGGCCTCGCTCGAATGGCTGGTCGTCCAGGAAATCTTCCCGACCGAGACCGCGGTGCTTGCCGACGTGATCCTGCCGGCCTCGGCGTTTCCGGAGAAGACCGGCACCTTCACCAACACCGACCGGCGGGTGCAGCTCGCGCGCCAGGCGGTGCCGATGCCGGGGCAGGCGCGCCAGGACCTGGACATCGTCGTCGACATGGCCCGCCGGCTGGGGCTCGACTGGCGCTATGCGCATCCGCGCGAGGTCTGGGAAGAGATGCGCCTGGGGATGGAGTCGATCCGCGGCATCTCCTGGGAGCGCCTGGAGGGCGAGGGCGGCGTCACCTACCCGTGTCCAAGCGAGGACGACCCCGGGCACCCGGTGGTGTTCGTCGACCGTTTCCCGACCCCGGACGGGCGCGCGCGCCTGGTGCCGACGCAGCTGGTGCCCGCCGACGAGCGCCCCGACAGCGACTATCCCTTCGTGCTGATCACCGGCCGCCTGCTCGAGCACTGGCACACCGGGGCGATGACCCGGCGCGCAGCGGTGCTCGACGCGATCGAGCCGGAGGCGACCGCCGCGCTGCACCCGGAGGAGCTGGCGCGGCTGGGCGTGGCGCCCGGCGGGCGGATCGCGCTGCGCACGCGGCGCGGCGCGATCGAGCTCTATGCGCGCGCCGACGAGGCGATGCCGCGGGCCAGCGTCTTCGTTCCCTTCGCCTTTGCCGAGGCCGCCGCCAACCTGCTCACCAACCCGGCGCTCGACCCCGACGGGAAGATCCCGGAGTTCAAGTTCTGCGCGGTTCGGGTGGAGCCTGCAGCGCCGGCCGGGGCGCGCTAGCATGGGCATTCCTCCAGACCGCGCGCCAGGCACAAGACAATGACCACCGCCTTCGATTTCCAGGCCAGCTCCCTCGACGGCAAGCCCGTCGACCTCGCCGCTCTGCGCGGCAAGGTGCTGCTGATCGTCAACACCGCGAGCCAGTGCGGCTTCACGCCCCAGTACAAGGGCCTGCAGGCGCTTCACGAGCGCTTCGGCGAGCAGGGCCTCGAGGTACTCGGCTTTCCCTGCAACCAGTTCGGCGGCCAGGAGCCGGGCGACGCGCCGGAGATCGGCGCCTTCTGCGAGCGCAACTTCGGCGTCACCTTCCCGCTGTTCGACAAGGTCGAGGTCAATGGCGCGGATGCGCACCCGCTCTGGCGCTGGCTCACCTCCGAGGCGCCGGGGCTGCTGGGCAGCGAGGCGGTGAAGTGGAACTTCACCAAGTTCCTGGTGCGGCGCGACGGCTCGGTGTTCAAGCGCTATGCGCCGCAGGCTTCGCCGGAATCGATCGCCGCGGACATCGAGCGGCTGCTGGCCGAGCCGGGCTGAGCGACGCGGCGGCCGCAGCCCGCTGCCGCCCGATCGCGGGGAAGGGGCGCGCGCCGCAGCGCCGCGGCTCAGGCGTCCGCGCCGTCGCCGGCCGGCGCGCAGTCGAATCCCGCGTCCTGCAGGGCCTGGACCACGCGCGCCAGGTGCGCCGGGCCGCGGGTGCTGACCGCCACCTCGATGCGCGCGTAGCGCACCGGCAGCGCGGCGAACGCGCGCTGGTGGTTCACCTCGACGATGTTGGCGCCCTGCGCGCCGAGCACCGTGGCGATGGCGGCCAGCGCGCCCGGGGCGTCGCGCGTGCCGATCCGAAGCCGCGCCAGCCGGCGGGTGCGCACCATCTGCCGCTGGATCGCATCGGCCAGCGTCAGCGGGTCGATGTTGCCGCCGCTGAGCACCAGCCCCACCCGGCGGCCTGCGAAGCGCCCGGGGTCGTCGAGCACCGCCGCCAGGCCCGCTGCGCCCGCGCCCTCGACCACGGTCTTCTCGATCTCGAGCAGCGTCACCACCGCCTGCTCCAGCCGCGCCTCCGACACCAGCCGGATCTCGTCGACGTGGCGCCGGATCAGGGCCATCGTCAGCTCGCCCGGCCGCTCGACGGCGATGCCGTCGGCGATCGTCGGCCCGCCGGGCATGGGGGCGCCAGCGGGCAGCGGCTCGCCGCGCGCCTCGCGCAGCGCGCGCCAGGCGGCCGGGTAGAGCTCTGCCTGCACGCCGACGATGCCGATGTCCGGGCGCAGGTGCCGCGCTGCCACCCCCATCCCGGCGATCAGTCCGCCGCCGCCGACCGGCACCACCAGAAGCTCCGGCTGCGGTCCGGTCTCGAGCATCTCGAGCGCGACGGTGCCCTGGCCGGCCACCGTCAGCGGGTCGTCGTAGGGGTGGATCACCGTCAGGCCGCGCTGGCCTGCAAGCCGGAGCATGGCCTGGCGCGCCTCCTCGAAGGTCTCGCCTTCGAGCAGCACCTCGGCGCCGAGCGCCTCGGTGTTCTCCACCTTCACGAAGGGGGCGAAGCGGGGCATCACGATGGTTGCCGGCACGCCCAGCCGCTGCGCGTGCCAGGCGACGCCCTGGGCGTGGTTGCCGGCCGAGACGGCGATGACGCCGCGGGCGCGCTCGTTCTCGTCGAGCGCGAGCAGCCTGTTCAGCGCACCGCGCTCCTTGAACGAGGCGGTGAACTGCAGGTTCTCGAATTTCAGGAAGAGCTCGCAGCCGGCGATCGCCGACAGCGTGCGCGAGTGCAGGAAGGGGGTGTCGGCGACCTGGCCGCGGATGCGCTCGCGCGCGGCGAGCACGTCGCCCGCCACGACCGCGTCCGCGCCCATCCTCAGCGTCCGGTGAACTTCGGCGGGCGGCGCTCGACGAAGGAGCGGACGCCCTCGGCCGCGTCTTCGCTGGCGGCGAGGATGGCCTGGCGCTCGTCGAACTCCGCGATCGCGGCGGCCGGACCCTGCTCGACGCCCAGGCGCACGCTGCGGATGGTCTCGCGCACCGCCAGCGGCGCGACCGCGGCGATCCGCCCGGCGATCGCCATCGCTTCGTCGAACTCCGAGCCGGCGGGCACCACCTTCTGCACGAAGCCCAGCCGGAAGGCGGTGGCCGAGTCGAACTCGTCGCCGGTGAGCAGGTAGAGCATCGCATTGCCGACGCCGGCACGGTCGGCCATGCGCACGGTGGCGCCGCCGGTCGCGAAGATGCCGCGCTTGACCTCGAGCTGGCTGAAGCGGCAGTCGTCGGCGGCCACCACGATGTCGCCCGCGAGCATCAGCTCGATGCCCGCGGTGAAGCAGATGCCCTTGACCGCGGAGATCATCGGCTTGCTGCGCCGGCGGCGGCCGGGCTTGAGGTCGAAGGGGTCGACCAGCTCGGGCGGCGTCAGCGGCTTGCCCGCCTTCATGATGCCGGCCCAGCGGGGCAGGTCGAGGCCGGCGGTGAAGTGCTTCCCGTTGGCGCGCAGCACGCCCACCCGCAGTTCGGGGTCGTCCTCGAGCAGCGTGTAGGCCTCGGCGAGCTGCAGCGCCATCTCGGGCGTGAAGCCGTTGTACTTCTCGGGGCGGTCGAGCGTGATGACGAGGACGTGGCCGTCGCGCTCTGCGGTGACGCGGCCGGTGTCGGCGGAAGCCTGGCTCATGGCGGTCGTGGGTACCTGTGATCGTTTAGACTCCGCACAACTTAGCAGGATCGCCATCGCCATGCTCGACAACCAGCAGGAATTCGAACGCGCCCAGCGGGTGCTCGTCGGCGGAGTCAACTCCGCGGTGCGGGCCTTCCGCGCCGTGGGCGGCACCCCGCGCTTCATCGCCCGCGCCGAGGGCGCCCACATGTGGGACGTCGAGGGCCGGCGCTACATCGACTATCTCGGTTCGTGGGGGCCGATGATCGTCGGGCATTCGCATCCGAAGGTGGTTGCGGCGGTGCGCGAGGCCGCGGGCCGCGGCCTGTCCTACGGCGCGCCCAACGTGATGGAGTCGGAGCTCGCCGAACGCATCTGCGCGATCTTCCCGCAGGTCGAGCGGGTCCGCTTCACCAGCTCGGGCACCGAGTCCGCGATGTCCGCGCTGCGCCTTGCGCGCGGCTACACCGGCCGCACCAAGATCGTGAAGTTCGAGGGCTGCTACCACGGCACCGCCGACAGCCTGCTGGTCAAGGCAGGCTCGGGGGCGCTCGCCTTCGGCACGCCCAGCTCGGCCGGAGTGCCCGAGGACCTGGTGCGCCACACCCTCGTTGCCCGCTTCAACGACCTGGCCAGCGTCGAGGCCTTCTTCGTCCAGCATCCCGACGAGATCGCCTGCGTGATCGTCGAGCCGATCGCCGGCAACATGAACCTGATCCTCCCCGAGCCCGGCTTCCACGAGGGCCTCCGCGAGCTGTGCACCCGCTACGGCGCGCTGCTGATCTTCGACGAGGTGATGACCGGCTTCAGGGTCGCGCTCGGCGGCGCGCAGGAAGTGCTGGGCGTCACCCCGGACCTCTCCGCCTTCGGCAAGGTGATCGGCGGCGGCATGCCGGTGGGCGCGGTCGCCGGTCCTGCGCGCATCATGGACATGATGGCGCCGCTGGGGCCGGTCTACCAGGCCGGCACCCTGTCCGGGAACCCGCTGGCGATGGCTGCGGGGCTGGCCACGCTCGAGCTGATCTCCGAGCCCGGCTTCTTCGGCGAGGTGTCGCGGCGCTGCGCGCGGCTGGTGGCCGGGCTGAACGAGGCGGCGCGCGCTGCAGGCGTGGCCTTCTGCGCGCAGTCGCAGGGCGCGATGGCCGGCTGCTACATGCTGGCTGCGCCGCCGCGCAGCTTCGAAGAGGTGCAGGGCCAGGACGTGGAGCGCTTCAAGCGCTTCTACCACCTGATGCTCGATGCGGGCGTCTACCTGCCGCCGTCTCCGGTCGAAGCCTTCTTCTTCTCCGGCGCCCACGGCGACGCGGAGATCGACGCGACCATCGACGCCGCGCGCCGGGCGCTGGCTGCGGTGGCCTGAGATGGCGGCAGCGCAAGGAGGCGGTGGGCCGCAGCGGACGCCGGCGGGCTCGCAGCCTGCCGCCGGCGCCGCCGGGTACGCCGGAGCGCAGCCTGCCGCCGGCGCGCAGCCTGCCGCCGGCGCCTCCGGGCCCGCCGGAGCGCAGCCCGGAGGCGGCTGGCTGCCCGTGCTGCTCTTCGGCTGCGCGATCCTGGTGATCTCGACCGGCGCGCGCTCGTCCTTCGGGCTGTTCATGCCCGAGATGACGCAGGCGCGCGGCTGGTCGCGCGAGACCTTCTCGCTGGCGATCGCGCTGCAGAACCTGATGTGGGGGCTGGGCGGCTCGCTGCTGGGCGCGATGGCCGACCGCTTCGGCTCGCTGCGCACGCTGCTGTTCGGCGCGCTGCTCTACGTCGCGGGCTTCCTGGGGATGGCCTATGCCGAGAGCGGCCTGGCCCTGGCGCTCACCTCCGGCGTGCTGATCGGCGTGGCCATCGGCGGCACCAGCTTCGGGATCATCCTGGCCACCCTCGGCAAGGTGGTGCCGCCGGAGAAGCGCAGCCTGGCCTTCGGTGTCGGCGTGGCCGCAGGCTCCTTCGGCCAGTTCCTGTTCCTGCCGCTCACCGGCGTGCTGCTGTCCGCGATCGGCTGGCAGGCCGCGCTGCTGGTGCACGCGGGGCTGGTGGCGCTGATCCTGCTGCTGGCGCTCGGGGTGCGCGGCGATGCGCCGCAGGCCGGTCCCGCCGCGCCCGGGGAGGGCATGGGCGACGCGATGCGCGGCGCGCTCGGCGACCGCAGCTTCCACCTGCTGTTCTGGGGCTACTTCGTCTGCGGTCTGCAGGTGGTCTTCCTGGCGCTGCACCTGCCCGCCTACCTGATGGACAAGGGCATGCCGGCGCAGGTCGGCGCCAACGCGGTGGCGCTGATCGGGCTGTTCAACGTGATCGGCGCGTTCTCCGCCGGCGTGCTCGGCCAGCGGCTGTCCAAGAAATGGCTGCTCGCATCCATCTACATCGCGCGCTCCATCGTCATCTCGATCTTCCTGCTGCTGCCGCTGAGCGCCTGGTCGGTCTACGTGTTCAGCGCGGTGACCGGCCTGCTGTGGCTGTCCACGGTGCCGATCACCAACGCGCTGGTCGGCCAGATCTGGGGCGTGCGCCACCTTGGGCTGCTGGGCGGGGTGATCTTCTTCGGTCATCAGATCGGCAGCTTCCTGGGCGCCTGGCTGGGCGGGCGCATCTTCGACACCACCGGTTCCTACGACTGGGCCTGGGCGATGGTGATCGCCTTCGGGCTGTTCGCGGCGGTGATGCATGCGCCGATCGACCAGCGGCCGCTTGGCTCGCGCCGGCCGGCGCCGGCCTGATGGATCGCGGATTCTTCGCGCTGGGCGCTGTGTCTGCGCTCATCGGGGTCGCTGCCGGCGCCTTCGGCGCGCACGGGCTGCGCGCCATCGTTGCGCCGGACCTGCTCGCCGTCTTCGAGACCGGCGCCCGCTACCAGATGTACCACGCGTTCGCCCTGCTGGCGGCGGCCTGGGCGGCCACCCGCTGGCCCGGGCGGCGCGTCCGCGCCGCGGGCTGGCTGTTCGCCGTCGGCACGCTGCTGTTCAGCGGCAGCCTCTACCTGCTCGTGCTGACCGGCGTGCGCAGCCTCGGCGCGGTCACGCCCTTCGGGGGCCTGGCCCTGATCGCCGGCTGGGCCTGCCTCGCGTCGGCGCCCTGGGGGCGGGGGCGCCCCCGACTTTCACAAGAGGAGACGACATGACCGAGGCAGCAACCGACGAAGTCCTGTACGAAGTCAGCGACCGAGTAGCGACCATCACGCTAAACGCCGCGCAGCGGATGAACACCATCTCGCGCACGATGCTCGATGCGCTCACCGCCGCCCTGGTGCGCGCAGACGAGGACCGCGAGGTGCGCTGCGTGATCCTCACCGGCGCCGGCCGCGCCTTCTGCGCCGGCCTGGACGTGACCGCGATGGCGCAGGGCAGGGACACCGGGATCCTTAGCGGCGGCGCGGTGCGGCCCACGCTCGACCTGCGCAACACGCCGCCGACGGTGCTGCACGCGATGGACAAGCCGGTGATCTGCGCGGTCAACGGCGGGGCTGCCGGCTACGGCATGGACCTCGCGCTGGGCTGCGACATCCGGATCATGGCCGAGCCGGCCAAGTTCGCCGCCGCCTTCTGCAAGCGCGGCGTGCTGCCCGAGTCCGGCAGCACCTGGCTGCTGCCGCGGATGATCGGCTGGTCGAAGGCGTCGCAGCTGATCTTCACCGGCCGCACGCTGACTGCGCAGGAGTCCGTCGAATGGGGGCTGGCCTCCGAGGTGGTGCCGGCCGACGCGCTTGCCGCCCGGGCGCGCGAGCTCGCGCTCGAGATCGCCGCCAACGCGCCGCTGGCGGTCCAGGCCTCCAAGCGGATGATGCGCATGGGCTGGAACGAGACCTTCCAGGACCACGTCCACCACGTCTACCTGCAGCTGCTGCCGCTGGCGCAGTCCGAGGACACGAAAGAGGGCATGCGCGCCTTCGCCGAGCGCCGCGAACCGCGCTTCGAGGGCCGCTGAGCCCGGGCACGTCGCTGCGCTCAGTGCAGCGTCGTGCCGGTATCGGTCCCCGACCCCGGCGCGCGGCGCCGGCCGCGGAACACCGTCTGCATCACCCGCGTGGTGCCGAGGATGATCATCTCCTGGTCGACCACATGGCCGCTGTCGGCGAGGATGTCCAGCGTGGCTTCGGTGCCGCTGGCGCGCAGCCCGCGCAGCGCCTGGCGCGCGTGCACGGCCGGCACGAGGCTGTCGAACTCGCCGTGCAGCAGGTGGACGGTGGCGTCGAGGCGCTCGCCGCTGCGGATCGGGCGCGCGAGCCGAGCTGCGTAGGCCACGACGATCGCCGCCAGGCCGGGCCGGTTGCGCACCATCTCCAGCGCCACGGTGGCGCCCTGGGAGAAGCCGACCAGCACGGTGCGCTGCGCATCCACGCCGGTCGACTGCTGGAGCGCGATCACGCGCTGCGCGATCCGCGCCGCGGCGAGGCTGGCGCGTTCGGCGCGCTCGGCGGCCACTCCGCGGGTGTCGAACCAGTCGTGCGCCGCGCCGCCGGGGTGCGGCTCCGGGCCCTGGAGGATCGCCGCCTGGGCGCCGGGGAACTTCAGCTGCCAGGCCAGCGCCACCGGCGCGAAGGCCTCGGGGCTGGAGCCCGCGCCGTGCAGGAAGACCAGCAGGCGGCGCGGCGCGTCCGCGGACATCGGCGGCAGTTCGAGCCAGAGTTGTTCACGGTCCTGCATCGGTCGAGCTCCTTGGCCGGCGGGCCGTTCCGGACCGGATCTAGAGGATCCGGGTGCCGATCCACCAGCCGATGGCAGCCATCAGCGCCGACGCGGGGATCGTGAACACCCAGGCCCAGACGATGTTTCCGGCCACGCCCCAGCGCACAGCGGAGATCTTCTGCGAAGCGCCGACGCCGACGATCGAGCCGGTGATGGTGTGTGTGGTGGAGACCGGGATGCCGAAGGCGGATGCGAGAAAGAGGGTGACGGCGCCGCCGGTCTCGGCGCAGAACCCGCCGACCGGCTTGAGCTTGGTGATCTTCTGGCCCATGGTCTTCACGATGCGCCAGCCGCCGAACAGCGTGCCCGCCGCGATCGCCACGTAGCAGGACACGATCACCCAGGTCGGCGGCAGCGCGTCCTGGGCCGAGCTGATGCCCGCGGCGATCAGCAGCAGCCAGATGATGCCCATGGTCTTCTGCGCGTCGTTGCTGCCGTGGCCCAGGCTGTACATGGCCGACGACAGCAGCTGCAGGCGCCGGAACCAGCGGTCGGTGCCGCGCGGCGTCGCCTTGAAGAAGATCCAGGAGATCGCGATCATCAGCATCGCGCCGAGCAGGAAGCCGAGCAGCGGCGACACCAGGATGAACACCGCCGTCTTGAGGATGCCGCTGGCCACGAGCGCCCCGGTGCCCGCCTTGGCGATCGTCGCGCCGATCATTCCGCCGATCAGCGCATGGGAGGAGCTCGACGGGATGCCGTAGTACCAGGTGATCACGTTCCAGGCGATCGCTCCCATCAGCGCGCCGAAGATCACGTAGTGGTCGACCACAGACGGGTCGACTATGCCCTTGCCGACGGTGCCCGCCACCTTCAGCTGGAAGATGAAGATCGCAACGAAGTTGAAGAAGGCCGCCCAGGCGACCGCCTGGTAGGGCTTGAGCACGCCGGTGGAGACCACGGTGGCGATCGAGTTCGCCGCGTCGTGGAAGCCGTTCATGAAGTCGAAGAGCAGCGCCAGCCCGACCAGCATGGCCAGCATCCCGAAGGTGATCTGAAGGTCGGTCATGCGCCCGAGTTCCGCTGGATGTCCGCCGGGGCGCCGTCAGGCGTTCTCGAGCACGACGCTCTCGATGATGTTGGCGACGTCCTCGCACTTGTCCGAGACCGCCTCGAGCAGCTCGTAGATCGCCTTGAGCTTGATCAGCTGGCGCACGTCGCTCTCGTCGCGGAACAGCCTGGACATCGCCGAGCGCATCACCCGGTCCGCGTCGGACTCGAGCTGG
This sequence comes from Gammaproteobacteria bacterium, assembly GCA_046569945.1. GTDB lineage: Bacteria > Pseudomonadota > Gammaproteobacteria > Burkholderiales > Burkholderiaceae_E > Quisquiliibacterium. Next base: position 31,560 of record JBKHVS010000006.1, read on the forward strand.
TCGATCTCGCCGCAGATCTTGAGGATGGCCTCGGCGTTCTCCATGTCCGAGAGCATGCCCACCGCTGCCTGCACGCGCTCGCAGCACATCTGGTTCAAGTCGGCCAGCTGCTGCGCCTCGGGCGTGATCCGCTGGAGGTCGTAGAGCATCGCCGACTCGGCCACGTCCTGGATCAGGTCGAGGATGTCGTCCATCCGCGTGATCAGCTGGTGGATGCTGTCGCGGTCCAGCGGCGTGATGAAGGTCTTGTGCAGCAGCTGCACCGTCTCGTGCGTGACGCGATCCGCGTTCTTCTCCTCGCGGTCGATCGCATCGATGCCAGCCTGCCGCGAGTCCAGGTTCGCGTAGCTGGACATCAGCGACGCGAGCGCGCGGCTGCCTGCAGCAATGTGGGAGGCGTGCTGGTTGAAGAGGTCGAAGAACTTGCCCTCGCGGGGCATCAGGCTGCCGAACATGAGCGATGTCTCGGGTTTGGACCGTTGAAGGCGGGCGAAGGGTAACAGATATGCGATGCGGTCCGCGGCCGTGGCCGGCGCCGGGACGCGGGGGTCAGCCGCGCGCCCTGCGGCGGATGCAGTCGAGGTAGGCCTGCTCGTCGGGCTGCGCGCGCTCGCGCTGGGCGCGCCAAACCGTCTCGCCCAGGCATTCCATGATCTCGTGGGCCGCAGCGTGCGCCGAACCGAGCCGGCGCGCCAGCGCTTCCTGCGCCGCGCGGATGCCGGTGGGGTGGTCGATCGAGAGCTGCTCCGAGATCGCCAGGTGCATCGACAGGTGCAGGAAGGGGTTGGTGCGCCCGCTGTCCGCGCCGTAGTCGGCGGCCAGCGCGGCTTGCTCGTCGGCCAGGTCCTCGTGGTACTCCGGGTGCTCGAGGATCCAGTCGAGCGCCATCGCCTCCAGCGGCGTCAGCACCTCGGCCGCGCGGTGCTTGCGCCAGGCGCCGCAGAAGAAGCGGCGGACGTCGGCCTGGGAGGGGTTGAACATGGTCTGGGTCAGCTCCGGGGGGCGGGGGTCTTGTCCGGATGCTCGCAGAGGTCGGCGATCGGACAGCGCCAGCATTCCGGCCGCCTGGCCTTGCAGATGTAGCGGCCGTGCAGGATCAGCCAGTGATGCGCGTCGCGCCGGAACTCGGCCGGCACGTTGCGCAGCAGCCGCTGCTCGACCTCGAGCGGATTGCGTCCCTGGGCGATGCGCGTGCGGTTGGAGACCCGGAAGATGTGGGTGTCGACCGCGATCGTCGGTTCGCCGAAGGCGGTGTTCAGCACCACGTTGGCGGTCTTGCGCCCGACGCCGGGCAGCGCCTCGAGGGCTTCGCGCGTGCGGGGCACCTCGCCGCCGTGGCGCTCGACAAGCAGGCGGCAGGCCTCGACCAGGTGTCGGGCCTTGGAGCGGTAAAGGCCGATGGTCCGGATGTGCTCTTCGAGGCACTCCACGCCGAGCGCAAGGATCGCCTCGGGGGTGTTGGCCACCGGGAACAGGCGCCGCGTGGCCTCGTTGACGCCCCGGTCGGTGGCCTGGGCGGACAGCAGCACCGCCGCCAGCAGCTCGAAGGGCGTGCGGTACTCGAGCTCGGTGGTCGGCTTCGGGTCGAGTGCGCGCAGCCGGGCGAAGATCTCGTGGCGCTTGCCTGCGTTCATTTCGCTTGCGTGCTCAGCGGGGGGCGCCGGCCGCGAGGCGCTCGCGCGCACGGCGCACCGCGGCGTCGATCAGCGCGCGCCGCCGGTCGCCGCCGGCCTGGGCGGGCGGGGCGCCGTCAGCGGGTCCGGCGCCGTCCGCGTGTCGGGGAGGGTCCACGGATCGGGGAGCGTCCACGGATCGGGGAGCGTCCATCGATGCGGCAGCGTCAGCGGGCGGCCCTGCGTCGATCGCCGGGGCCACCGCGTGGCGTTCCAGCCTGCGTTCCTGCTCGAGGGATTCGGCCTGCAGTCGCGCGCGGCGGCGCTCGAAGCGCTCGCGTGCGGCTGCCGCGTCCGCTGCCTGCCAGAGCGGCGTGCGATGCCTGGGCGGCTCCATCGAGATGCAGTCCACCGGGCAGGCGGGCACGCACAGGTCGCATCCGCTGCACAGCGCCTCGGCGACGGTGTGCATGCGGCGCGGGGCGCCGATGATCGCGTCGACCGGGCAGGCCGAGATGCACCTGGTGCAGCCGATGCACAGCGATGCCTCGATCCGCGCGACCGTCAGCGGGCCTTCGGCTCCGCAGGCCGGGTCCAGCAGGGCCGGGGCGGCCCCGGTCAGCGCCGCCAGCTTCGCGATTCCCGCCGTCCCGCCGGGCGGGCAGCGGTTGATCCCGGCCTCGCCGGCCGCGATCGCCTCCGCATAGGGCCGGCAGCCCTCGTACCCGCACTTGGTGCACTGGGTCTGCGGAAGGATCGCGTCGATGCGTTCGGCGAGCGCTCCGGTCATGCCTGCGGCGTCGCGGGCCTCAGGCCACCGCGCTCAGCTGCCGGCCGATCCGCTGCGGGTGCGCACGGATGAACTCGCCGACCTGCGGGCAGATGCTCTCGCGCCAGCGCCGGCCGCTGAAGATGCCGTAGTGGCCGACCCGCGGCGCGGTGAGGTGCTGCCGGTGCTCGGCCGGGATGTTGCGGCACAGCGCGTGCGCGGCCCGCGTCTGGCCGGAGCCGGAGATGTCGTCGAGCTCGCCCTCGATCGTGAACAGCGCGGTGCCGCGGATGTCCTCGGGCGCCACCCGGATGCTGCGGCCCTGGAAGCGCACGTCCCACAGCCCGCGGGGCAGCAGGTGGTCCTGGAAGACGGTGGCGATCGTGTCCAGGTAGTACTCGGCCGGCATGTCGAGCACCGCGTTGTACTCGTCGTAGAACTTGCGATGGTCCTCGGCGTCGTCGTCGATGCCGCGCACCAGGTCGAGGTAGTAGTCCCAGTGCGAGTTCAGGTGCCGGTCCGGGTTCATCGCGACGAAGCCCGCGTGCTGCAGGAAGCCGGGGTAGACCCGCCTGCCCATTCCCGGGTACTTGGTCGGAACCGTGTGGATCACGTTGTTCTCGAACCAGGAGAAGCTGCGCGTGGTGGCCAGGTTGTTGACCTCGGTGGGGCTCTCGCGGGTGTCGATCGGCCCGCCCATCATGGTCATCGTGAGGGGCTGGTTCTCGTCCTTGAGGGTGGCCATCAGCGACACCGCCGCAAGCACCGGCACCGTGGGCTGGCAGACCGAGAGCAGGTGGACGTCCGGACCCAGGTGCCGGATGAACTCGATCGCGTAGGAAATGTAGTCGTCCAGGTGGAAGGGGCCGTGCGCCATCGGCACCATCCGGGCATCGATCCAGTCGGTGATGTAGACCTCGTGGTCGGGCAGCAGCGCCCGCACGGTGTCGCGCAGCAGCGTGGCGTGGTGTCCCGACAGCGGTGCGAACACCAGGACCTTGGGGTCGTCGTGGCGGTGGGAGAGCGCCTTGGGCAGCATGCGGTCGAACTTCAGCAGCCGGCAGAAGGGGCGCGAGAGCTCGATGCGCTCGGCCACCGTGACCTCCTGGCCCTCGATGACGGTGCTGCGGATGCCGAACTCGGGCTTTTCGTACTCCTTGCCGAGGCGGTGCAGCAGCTCGAAGCCCGCCGACATGCGCCGCGCGAAGGGCAGCACCGACAGCGGGCTGTAGGGGTTCACGTAGAGCTTGCTCATCGAGCCCGCCCAGTCGGACAGGGGGGTGAGCACGGCCCGCTGGGCTTCGCGCATTTCGTAGAGCATCGGTCGGAATTCCTGTGATGGCGCCGGATTGGCGGACAGACCATCCAGTTTACGGCTGCATGACGCGATGCACAATGCGCGCTTTTTCGGAAGAACGGTGCTGCGCGGAGCGGACTTGCTCCAGCGCAAGCCCGCCCGGCCGGTCAGCGCTGGAGCTGGTCCAGCTTGTTCTTCGCGTCCTTCCAGTCGTCGGCGTCGGGCAGCGGCTCCTTGGTGCGCGTGATGCTGGGCCACTCCTTGGCCAGCTCCGCGTTGAGCTCGATGAACTGCTGCTGCCCCTTGGGCACGTCCTCCTCGGCCACGATCGCCTCCACCGGGCACTCGGGGATGCACACCGCGCAGTCGATGCACTCGTCCGGGTCGATCACGAGCATGTTCGGCCCTTCCCGGAAACAGTCGACCGGGCAGACGTCGACGCAGTCGGTGTACTTGCAGCGGATGCAGGAGTCGAGAACGACGTGGGTCATGGCGGTAGGTGTCCTTCAGGATTGACGCGGATTCTACCGTGGAGTACCTTTTCGACCAATAATGAAGTAGACGCTTCATAAGAACTCCATGAGGCTGCGGCCAGCTCCGCGGCGGCGGGCACGTCGGCCGCCAGCAACAGGACTCCATCGATGAACATCCGGATCGCCGCGGCGGCGCTGTCCGCCGGGCTTGTCTTTTCCGCCCCTGCCGTCGCCCGCGACACCCTGCGCATCGGCGAACTCAACAGCTACAAGGCGCAGCCCGCCTTCCTCGAGCCCTACCGCCAGGGATGGCAGCTTGCGCTCGAGGAGATCAACGCCGCCGGCGGCCTGCTCGGCCGCAAGGTCGAAGTGATCTCGCGCGACGACAATGCCAATCCGGGCGACGCGGTCCGCGTGGCCGAGGAACTGGTCTCGCGCGAGCGCGCAGCGCTGATCTTCGGCACCTTCCTGTCCAACACCGGGCTGGCGGTCACCGACTTCGCCCGGCAGCGCAAGGTGCTGTTCCTGGCCGCCGAGCCGCTCACCGACAAGATCACCTGGCAGGACGGCAACCGCTACACCTTCAGGCTGAGGCCGTCCACCTACATGCAGGTGGCGATGCTGGTGCCCGAGGTCGCCAAGCTGGGCAAGAAGCGCTGGGCGATCGTCTATCCCAACTACGAGTACGGGCAGTCTGCGGCGGAGACCTTCCGCAAGCTGCTCAGGGCGGCGCAGCCCGACGTGGAGTTCGTCGCGGAGCAGGCGCCGGCGCTCGGCCGCATCGACGCCGGCCCCGTGGTGCAGGCGCTCGCCGACGCGAAGCCCGACGCCATCTTCAACGTGCTGTTCGCGGCCGACCTCGCCAAGTTCGTCCGCGAGGGCAATACCCGCGGGCTCTTCAGGGACCGCACCGTGGTCTCGCTGCTGTCTGGCGAGCCCGAGTATCTCGATCCGCTGCGCGACGAGGCCCCGGTCGGCTGGCTGGTCACCGGCTATCCCTGGTATTCGATCGACACGCCCGCGCACGCGAAGTTCCTCGAGGCCTACCAGCGCCGCTGGAAGGAATACCCGCGGCTCGGTTCGGTGGTGGGCTATTCGTCGATGATGTCGATCGCCGCCGCAGTGCGCCGGGCGGGCAGCGCCGACACCGAGAAGCTGGTCGAGGCCTTCCGCGGCGTGGAGGTGGACACGCCCTTCGGCCGCATCGTCTACCGGGCCTCCGATCACCAGGCCACCATGGGCGCCTTCGTGGGACGCACCGCGCTGAGGGAGGGCCGGGGCGTGATGACCGGCTTCCGCTATGTCGACGGCGCCAGCGTGCTGCCCCCGGACGCGGAGGTGCTCAAGCTGCGTCCGCAGCGGTGATCTCCGAGCTCCTCTCCCAGCTGCTCAACGGCCTCGCAGGGGCCTCCACGCTGTTCCTGCTGGCGGCCGGGCTGTCGCTGATCTTCGGCGTCACCCGCATCGTCAACTTCGCGCACGGCTCGATGTACATGCTCGGGCTGTACGTGGCGTACTCGCTGACCGAGCGCCTCGGCGCCGGGCCCCTGGGGTTCTGGGGTGCGGTCGGGCTGGCCGCGCTGGCGGTGGCGGCGCTCGGCGCGGCCGTCGAGATGCTGGTGCTGCGCCGCGTCTACCACGCCCCGGAACTCTTCCAGCTGCTGGCCACCTTCGCCGTGGTGCTGCTGCTGCGCGACGCGGCGCTGGCCCTCTGGGGGCCGGAGGACCTGCTCGGGCCGAGGGCGCCGGGAATGAAGGGCGCGGTGGAGATCCTCGGCCGCCCCTTTCCCGAATACGACCTCTTCCTGATCGTCGTGGGGCCGGCGGTGCTCGGGCTGCTCTGGCTGATGCTGCACCGCACCCGGGCCGGCGTGCTGATCCGCGCCGCCACCCAGGACCGCGAGATGGTCGGCGCGCTGGGCGTGAACCAGGCCTGGCTCTTCACCGGCATCTTCGCGCTCGGTTCGGGGCTGGCAGCGCTGGGCGGCGCGCTGCAGCTGCCGCGCGAACCCGCAAGCCTCGCGCTCGACCTCACCGCCATCGGCGAGGCCTTCGTCGTCGTGGTCGTGGGCGGCATGGGCAGCATCACCGGCGCCTACCTGGCGGCGCTGCTCATCGCCACGGTCAAGGCGGTCTGCTACGGCATCGGCACCGTCACCCTGTTCGGCGTCACCGTGGCCTTCTCCAAGCTCACCCTGGTCGTGGAGTTCCTGGTGATGGCCGCGGTGCTGGTCTGGCGCCCCTGGGGGCTGCTGGGCCGCGCCCAGGCGGTGGCCCGCGGCCCCGGCGCGGTCGAGCCGCCGCTGCGCCCGATGGGCCGCGCCGCCGGCCTGCTGCTGCAGGCCGATGGCCGCGCGCCCGGGCCGGTGCTGGCGCTGGTGCCGCTGGCGGCCGAGCGCTTCCCCTATGCCACCGTGCTGCTGGTGGACGTGCTGATCGCCGTGCTCTTCGCGGCGAGCCTGCACTTCATCATGGGTCCGGGCGGGATGCACTCGTTCGGGCATGCCGCCTACTTCGGGCTCGGCGCCTATGGCGCCGGCCTGCTGCTGCTGCGGCTGCAGCTGCCGATGGAGTTCGCGCTGGCGCTCGGCCCGCTGCTCGCGCTCGCCGGAGCCGCGCTGTTCGGCTGGTTTGCGGTGCGCCTGTCCGGCGTCTACCTCGCGATGCTCACGCTGGCCTTCGCGCAGATCGTCTGGTCGGTGGTCTTCCAGTGGGACGGCGTCACGGGCGGCAGCAACGGGCTGATCGGCATCTGGCCCTCGGAGCGCCTCGGTTCGCGCGCCGCCTGGTACTGGCTCACGCTGGTGCTGGCCGTCGCCGGCGTGTGGGCGTTGCGGCGCATGCTGTTCTCGCCCTTCGGCTACGCGATGCGCGCGGGCCGCGATGCGCCGCTGCGCGCCGAGGCCACCGGAATCCACGTGGCCCGGGTGCAGTGGGTGGCCTTCATGGTGGCCGGGCTCTTCTGCGGAATCGCCGGCGCGCTGTTCGCGTTCGCCAAGGGATCCATCTCCCCCGAGGCGATCTCCGTCGGCCGCTCGATCGACGGGCTGGTCATGGTGCTGCTCGGCGGCGTGCAGACGCTGGCCGGACCGGTGGTCGGCGCGTCTGTCTTCGTCTGGCTGCAGGACTGGGTGATGCGCGCCACCGAGTACTGGCGCGCGCTGCTCGGGGCGCTGGTGCTGCTGCTGGTGCTCGTCTTCCCGCAGGGCATTGCCGGCGGCCTGCTGGCGCTGGGCGCTCGGCTGCGCGACCGGTTCGGTCCGCTCCAGGGAGGACGGACGTGAGCGGAGCCGCCCCGCTGCTGAGCGTGAAGGGGCTGGGCAAGGCCTTCGGCGGCGTCCAGGCGGTGGACGACGTCGGCTTCGAACTGCGCGCCGGCGAGCTGCTCGCGCTGATCGGCCCCAACGGCGCGGGAAAGTCCACCTGCTTCAACATGATCAACGGCCAGCTGGTGCCGGACCGCGGCCGCATCCTGCTGGCGGGCACCGACATCGCCGGACGCAGGCCGCGCGAGATCTGGCGCCTGGGAGTGGGGCGCACCTTCCAGGTGGCCGCCACCTACGGCTCGATGACCGTGCTCGAGAACGTGCAGATGGCGCTGATCTCGCGCGAGGGCGGGCTGTTCTCGTTCTGGCGCCGCGCTGCGGCCTGCCACCGCGACGAGTCGATGGCGCTGCTCGGGCAGGTCGGGCTCGCGCAGCGCGCGCACGAGCCCTGCGGCACCCTGGCCTACGGCGACATCAAGACCGTCGAGCTGGCAGTGGCGCTGGCCAACCGGCCCCGGCTGCTGCTGATGGACGAGCCCACCGCGGGAATGGCGCCCGGCGAGCGCGGCGCGCTGATGGAGCTCACCCGCAGCCTGGCCCTCGAGCACGGCATCGGGGTGCTGTTCACCGAGCACAGCATGGACGTGGTCTTCGCGCACGCGGACCGCGTGATCGTGCTGGCGCGGGGGCGGCTGATCGCCGAGGGGCCGCCCCAGGCCATTCGCACCGATCCGGCGGTCGCCGAGGTCTACTTCGGCAGCGGCAGGCTGCTGGGCCTGCGCCGCCAGGCGCCGGCGCCGGGGGGCGCTGCCGAAAGGGGAGGCGGCAATGGCTGACGACGATCTCGGCGTGCCGCGCTCCGCCGCAGCGCCGCCCCTGCTCCAGGTGCAGGGCCTGCGCGCCTTCTACGGCCGCGCCCAGGTGCTGTTCGACCTCGACCTCGAGGTGGGCCGCGGCGAGGTGGTCGCGCTGATGGGACGCAACGGCGCCGGCAAGTCCACCACGATGAAGGCCGTCATGGGGCTGCTCGAGCGCAGCCGGGGCAGCGTGCGCTTCGACGGCCGCGAGCTCCTCGGCCTCGATGCCTTCCGGATCAGCCGCCTCGGCATCGGCTGGGTGCCGGAGGACCGGCGCATCTTCACCGATCTCACGGTGCTGGAGAACCTCGAAGTGGGGCGCCGGCCGCCGCGCGAGGATGCGCCGGAATGGACGGTGGAGAAGCTCTTCGATCTCTTCCCGAACCTGCGCGAGATGCCGAATCGGCCCGGCGGACGCATGAGCGGCGGCGAGCAGCAGATGCTGAGCGTGGCGCGCACGCTGATGGGCAATCCGCGGCTGGTGCTGCTCGACGAGCCCTCGGAGGGGGTCGCCCCGCTGATCGTCGAACAGATGGCGGAGATGATCGGGTCGCTGAAGCGGGAGGGGCTCTCGGTGCTGCTCTCCGAGCAGAACCTGCCGTTTGCCGCAGCGGTGTCGGATCGCGCCTACGTCCTCGAGAAGGGGCAGGTGCGCTTCGCCGGAAGCATGGCCCGGCTGGACGCGGACGAGGAAGTCCGGCGCCGCTACCTGGCGGTCTGATGGCGACGAGAGTCCGCGACGCCGAAGCCACCCGCGCCCGCATCCTGGAGGCGGCGGTGAGCGAGTTCGCCCGCTACGGGCTGGCGGGCGCGCGCGGCGAGCGCATCGCGCAGCGGGCCCGCTCCAGCGACCGGATGGTCTACTACTACTTCGGAAGCAAGGAGGGCCTGTATCGCGAGGCCCTCGAGCATGTCTATGTGTCGCTCAGACAGGCGGAGCGCTCGCTGGATCTGGACGGCCTCGATCCGGCGGCCGCGCTTTCCACCTTCTGCCGTTTCGTCTGGCGCTACTACCTCGAGCACCCCGAGTTCATCGGGCTGGTGAATGCGGAGAACCTGCAGCGCGCGCGCCAGTTGCACCGCTCGGCGCGCCTGCCGGAGCTGGTCTCGCCGGTGGTCGAACTGCTGCGCGGGCTGCTCGAGCGCGGCGAGCGCAGCGGCGTGTTCCGGGCCGGCATCGATGCCGCGGAGCTCTACGTCGCCATCGCCGGCCTCGGCTACTTCTACCTTTCCAACAGCTACACGCTGTCCGCGGTGCTCGGCCGCGGGCTGCGCGAGCCGGCCCGCCTCGAGGCGCACTGGCGAACCAGCGAGGAGATGATCATGCGCTTCGTGCGTCCCGATCCGACGGAAGGCGCTGCCGCCCGGCAGCGCTGAGCAAGCGCGTCCGCCGTCAGGCGACCGATGCGCTCCGCGTGCCGCGCGCCGCGCGCCGCAGGATGCGGCGGCGCAGCATGACAAGGCCGGGCAGGAGGGTCGAAAACGGCGCTTGGCGCATGCTATCGTCGCCTCGCAAACCGCCCAACCCAACCAGGCAGGATCCGCTCCATGTACGCAGGAAAGTACGCGCAGGAACGCGCGAACGAGCCGGCCTTCATCATGGCCTCCACCGGCGAGTCGGTCAGCTACGCCGAATACGACGCCCGCACCAACCGGCTTGCGCACCTGCTGCGCGCGCACGGCCTGAAGCGCCTCGACCACTACTCCATCTTCATGGAGAACAACGACCGCTACCTCGAGTCCTGCGGGGCCGGCGAGCGTTCCGGGCTCTACTACACCTGCGTCAACTCCTACCTGAAGGCCGACGAGCTCGCCTACATCCTGAACAACAGCGAGTCCAGGGCGCTGATCACCTCGCGCTCGCGCCGCGACGTCGCCCTCGAGGCGCTGAAGCAGTGCCCGGCCGTGAAGCTGTGCCTGATCGTCGACGGCGCCGGCGACGACGGCCCTTTCCTCGACTACGCGCAGGCGGTGTCGAAGCACCCGTCCACGCCGATCGCCGACGAGGCGCTCGGCACGCCGATGCTCTACTCGTCGGGCACCACCGGCCGCCCCAAGGGCATCGTGCGGCCGCTGCCCGAGAACCCGCCGTCGGAGCCGCTGCCGCTCTTCCACTTCCTGAACAAGCTGTGGCAGTACCGCGAAGGCATGACCTACCTGTCGCCCGCGCCGCTGTACCACTCGGCGCCGCAGGCCGCGGTGGGCCTGACCATCCGCAACGGCGGCACCGTGGTGATCATGGAGCACTTCGACCCCGAGGAGTACCTGAAGCTGGTCGAGAAGTACAAGGCCACGCACACGCAGCTCGTGCCGACGATGTTCAGCCGGATGCTCAAGCTGCCCGAGGACGTGCGCCGCAGGTACGACCTGTCCTCGCTGGAGATCGCGGTGCATGCCGCCGCGCCGTGCCCGGTGCAGGTCAAGGAGCAGATGATCGCCTGGTGGGGGCCGATCATCCATGAATACTATGGCGCCACCGAAGGCCTGGGCTTCACCGCCTGCAACAGCGAGGAATGGCTGGCGCACAAGGGCTCGGTCGGACGCGTGCTGCTGGGCGACCTGCACATCCTCGACGAGGAGGGCAAGCCCTCTCCCAAGGGCGTCCCCGGCGAGATCTGGTTCAAGACGGCCACCCCCTTCGAGTATTTCAACGATGCCTCGCGCACCGCGGAGTCGCGCTCGTCCGACGGCGCGATGAGCACCGTGGGCGACGTGGGCTACGTCGACGACGACGGCTTCCTGTACCTGACCGACCGCTCCACCTTCATGATCATCTCGGGCGGGGTGAACATCTACCCGCAGGAGTGCGAGAACCTGCTGATCACGCACCCGAAGGTGGCGGACGCGGCGGTGTTCGGGGTTCCCAACGAGGACCTGGGCGAGGAGGTGAAGGCGGTGATCCAGCCGATGCCGGGGGTGGAGGCGGGAGCGGAGCTGGAGAAGGAGCTGATCGCGTTCTGCGGCGAGCACCTGTCGCGCCAGAAGGTGCCGCGCTCGATCGACTTCACCGACGAGCTGCCGCGGCTGCCGACCGGCAAGCTCTACAAGAAGGGCCTGCGCGACAAGTACTGGG